>NZ_CP094380.1:2908700-3259300 GCF_022809775.1 Pseudodesulfovibrio tunisiensis | reverse complement strand
GCAGCGCGCGCTTCAGGGCACGCTCCGCCGCCGCATCGGGCATGAGGTGGTGGCCCTGTCCGCCAAGGCGCTGCATGACCTGTCCGGGGCCGATCTCAATGCCCGGGCCGTGGACGCATTCCTCGAAAAGCTGGATGCACAGCCAGCCCCGGAAATCACGGGCAACCTCGTGGTCCGCACGGGATTCGAACTGTCTCCGGACATGCAGCAACGTCTGGAAACCGAAGGTCGCAAGCGGTTCCCCCGGGCTGGAGACCTGTCCATCACCCTTGAGCCGAAACTCGGATTCGGCATTGCCCTGCTGGCCGGGGATCGCAAGTGGGAATGGAACCTGTCCGCGTATCTGGACTCCGTGGAGAATGCGGTATTTCAGGGACTGGCCGAAACGGAGGCCGACACATGAGCAAGGAATTTCTGGAATCCACGATGGATCAGGCGCTGGACGCAGTGCGCCAAAGCGTGGACGGATTCGCGCCGGACGCGGCCCCGTCCGAAGTGGGCCGCATCAAGTCCATTGCGCAGGGCGTGGCCCGGGCGACCGGACTGGGCGCAGTCCGGGCCGAGGAACTGCTGCTGCTCGGCGGCGAGGTCCCGGGCATGGCGCTGGACATCCTGCCCGAAGGCGTGGGTATCGCCCTGCTCGGGCACGGGGAGAATCTCGGAGCCGGGAACGAGGTGACGCGCACGGGCCGCGTGCTGGACGTGCCCGTGGGCAACGCCCTTCTGGGAAGGGTCATCGACCCGCTCGGCCGCCCGCTGGACGGCAAAGGCCCGGTCCGGGAGGAAGAACGGCTGCCTGCGGAGCGCGAGGCCCCGCCCATCCTGCACCGCGCGCCCGTGGATACGCCACTCATGACCGGACTCAAAGTGGTGGACACCCTGGTCCCCATCGGCCGGGGCCAGCGCGAACTGATCCTCGGCGACCGCCAGACCGGCAAGACAGCCATCGCCCTTGACGCCATCTGCAACCAGAAGGGCAGGGACGTGATCTGCATCTACTGCGCCATAGGCCAGCGCAGTTCCAGCGTGGCCCGCGCCCTCGAAGAACTGCGGCAACGGGATGCCATGAGCTACACGCTCGCCGTGGTGGTGGAAGGCGGCGACCCGTCCGGCCTGCAATACATGGCCCCCTACGCAGCCACGACCATGGGCGAACATTTCATGAGTCAGGGCCGGGACGTGCTCATCGTGTACGACGACCTGACACGCCACGCGCAGGCATACCGCCAGCTCTCCCTGCTCCTGCGCCGTCCGCCCGGACGCGAGGCCTTCCCGGGCGACATCTTCTACATCCATTCCCGGCTGCTGGAACGCTCCACCCACCTCAAACCCGAATATGGTGGCGGCACGCTTACGGCCCTGCCCATCATCGAGACCGAGGCTCAGAACATTTCCGCCTACATTCCCACCAATCTGATCTCCATCACGGACGGCCAGATATATCTGAACCCGGACCTGTTCCAGAAGGGCGTGCTTCCAGCCGTGGACGTGGGCATGTCCGTGTCCCGCGTGGGCGGCCGCGCCCAGTCCCCTGCCTATCGCAAGGTGGCTGGCGACCTGCGTCTGACCTACTCCCAGTTTCAGGAACTGGAGGCATTCGCCCGGTTTGGCACACGGCTGGACAACGAAACCAGAGCCAAACTGGAACACGGCAGGGTGGTACGGGAAATCCTCAAGCAGGACCGATTCTCTCCGCTCACTGCCGGAGAACAGACCGCCGTGCTTCTGGCCGTGAATCAGGGCAGTCTTGACGCGCTCCCGCCCGATCGCATGGCCGAAGCACAGACGCATGTGCTGAAACAGCTCGCAGACAGGCGTGGCGGTCTTGATTCCATTGCGGACATGAAACCCGATGATCCGGGCTGGGAATCCCTGTCCTCGGACATTGCAGCCATTGCCCGGGAGCTGGTGCCCGAGGATGCGGATCAGGAAGCACCCGAGGCGGAGGACGACTAGTGGATACGCTCCAGGCCCTGCAAAAGCGCATCCGCACCACCACGGATCTGCTCGGCGTGGTCAAGACCATGAAGAGTCTGGCTGCGGTAAACATCCGCCATTTCGAACGGGCTGCTCGGTCGCTGGAGGGATATAGGGACGTGGTGGACAAGGGCTGGGACGTGCTGTTCCTGTCCGGCGGGTCCGTGGCTCCACGCCGGGCCGGGAATCAGGCAGTGATCCTTGCCGTGGGTTCGGATCAGGGCATGTGCGGCTCATTCAATGAAGTGGTGCTGGATGCGGCCCTGAAAAGCGCGGGCAGCCTGCGCGCCGAAGCACAGGACGTGCTTTTCTGGAGCGCAGGCGAACGCATGCGTGCCGGACTTCAGGATGCGGGATTCGAGCCGGAACGCCATTTTGCCATGCCCGGCACGCTTGCCGGAGCCAATGAATCCGTGGAAACCGTGAGTCGCGCCCTTGCCCGCTGGGAACGCAGTCGGGCCGGAAACCGCTTCCATACCGTATTCAACAGCCCAACCGGGCTTCAGGGCTACGAACCGCGAAACGTCACGGTTCTGCCCATTGCCCGCGATGCAGCAAAACGCCCGGAATGGCCGAGCCGTTGCCTGCCCAAGGCCATGAACGGCGCGGAATCCCTGTTCGCGGCCCTGTTCGGTCAGCACCTGTTCGTGTCCCTGTACGGTGCGCTGGCCCGATCTCTTGCCGCGGAAAACGCGGCTCGGCTCGCAGCCATGCAGGCAGCGGAAAAGAACATTATGGAAATGCGCGACGCACTCTGGGCCGACTTCCGCCAGACCCGCCAGAACACCATCACCGGCGAACTGCTCGACATCGTGTCCGGATTCGAAGCCATGACCGCAGAACCGGGCATGGACAACGCCGACTGAGCCTTTCCCTTTCCGCCCTGCGCCCGCCGTGCGCAAAATCTGCACATGCTTGCCACCCGTCCGTGATGAAGCTAGAAGCCGAACCCCGCAAGGGAGGTTCCATGAAACACGTGCTTTTTTCCCCCAGAATTTTCCGTTTCGGCCTGCAGACGGGCTTCACTCTGTTCTGCATATATGCAGGCTGCCGATTCGCCCTGTTTCTGCAATGGGCCACCGGCGCATCCGAAACCTTTGTGGCCAAACCCGGAGCCGTGGAGGGCTTTCTGCCCATCAGCGCGCTCCTCGGATTCCGGCAGTGGCTGGACACCGGGCAGTGGGACATGGTGCATCCGGCGGGACTCACCCTGTTCATGGCGTTCATGATCATGGCCTTTCTGGCCCGCAACGGGTTCTGCGGCCACATCTGCCCGGTGGGGTTCGTCTCCTCCCTGCTGGAACGGCTTGGCAAAAGGCTCGGGCTGGCTCGCGCGCTTCCGAAAGTTGTGGCCGTGCCCCTTTCCCTGCTGCGCTATGCGGCGCTGGGATTCTTCCTGTTCACCATTCTGCTGGGCATGGACAGCGCTGGCGTATCCCAATTCCTGAAAGGTCCGTACAACCTGACTGCAGACGCTCGCATGCTGCAATTCTTCCTGAGCCCGAGCGCGTTCGCCCTGTCCGTGATCGGTGCCCTCGTCCTGCTGACCCTCATGATCCGCAATTTCTGGTGCCGATTTCTGTGCCCGTACGGTGCGCTGCTCGGCCTGATCGGCTGTTTCTCGCCCATGGCGGTAACGCGTACCCCGGAATCCTGTGCGCATTGTTCGCGCTGCACTTCGGCCTGTCCCGCAGGCATCGACGTGGAAAAAGGCATCACCATACGCTCCCCGCGTTGCATCGGCTGTGGGGAATGCGTATCCGCCTGTCCGGTGGACGGCTGCCTTTCCGTGACCCTTGCTGGTCGCCGACGCGTGCACTGGATGGCTCTCGGAGGAACCGCCGTGACCGTGCTTCTGGGCTTCTACGTCTGGGCCGTGACCACCGGACACTGGGACGTGCAGACCCCGGCATCCATGCTCCGGCGCATCTATACCCTGTATCTCGGCGGGCACTGACACCCGCCTTCCCCCTCTCATCCGGCCCGAAAACAAAAACGGGCCACACAAAGGCACCATTGCGTGGTTCGCGGAAAATGTGTATCCGGGCGCAGAGGAAGTTGCTTTTCATTTGTCACTCGTAACCCGACAACCCGGCCTGCAAGAGGAGACTGTACATGTTCGTCGGACTCAAGATGCTTCGTGATTTCGTCAAGGTCACTCCCAAGACCCTGGTCAAGGATGCCCAGAAAACGCTGGAAGACAGCAAGCTCTGGATGCTCCTTGTCGTAGACGAGGACGACAGGCTTGTCGGGTATGTGCGCAAGGAGGACATCAGCGCGGCCCTGCCGAGCATCATGACCTCGCTGGAAAAACACGAACTCAGCTACCTCATGAGCAAGCTGACCGTGGGCAAGATCGTCCGCAAGGACATCCAGACCGTTTCCCCGGAAACCGAGATCGAAGCCGCCGCGGACATGATGTATGAAATGAACCTCGCAGGCCTGGCCGTTGTGGATGAAAACGACGCCCTCATCGGGTACATCAACCGCAATGTCATGCTGGACGTGCTCACCGAGGAAATGGGCTATCGCGAAGGCGGCTCCCGCATCACCATCGAGGTGGCGGACCGCTCCGGCGTGCTCTACGAAGTGGCAGGCGTGATCGCCAACATGAAACTCTCCATCATCTCCACGGGCACGTTCTTCCACAACGGTCGTCGCATCGTGGTGGTTCGCGTGGACATCGAGGACCCGTCCCCTGTGGCTGCAGCCCTTCAGGAGCGCGGATACAAGCTGGTGGGCGCCTCGGATTTCATGGACGCCTGGTCCTGATACTTCCCGAACCGGCTCACCCCGCACGGTTCCGGCAGAAAATACACGCTTTCAGATTCTGAACGTGCTATGCCGGGACCATGAAAACCGGCTTTCAGCATCAGTCCCGTTGCGTCCGGAAAGACAACTTTTTTACACGGTTCCGGCACAGGCTTGCCCCAGTCGCATGTCTGATGCTGTTCCTCATCCTTGCCGCCTGCGACGGCAACCTCCCCTTTACCAACGCCCAAAGACCCATCAGGGTCGGCGGGCTGATCGACCTGTCCGGCCCGGGGTCGGCCGTTGGCGTTCCCTATGCGCAGGGCTTGCGCGCCGGGGTGGAATACATCAACGACACCGGCGGGATAAACGGCAGGCCCATCCATTTCGACCTTCGCGACACGGGCTATGACGTGGAACAGGGCGTGGCCCTCTACAATGCCATGGTGGAAGCCGACGAGCCGGTCTGCGTCCAGACCTTCGGCACAGGCCTGACCGACGCTCTGGTCCGACTGCTCCGGCAGGACAGGATCGTGGCGTTCTCCGCATCCTATTCCGCCCATCTCGCCGACCCGGCACTGGCCCCATACAATTTCTTCACGGCAGCGGACTATTCGACCCAGATTCGCGCGGCTCTCAAATATTTCCGCGAAAAATGGGAACAGAACCGCGCCCCGCGCCTAGCCCTGTCCTATCCGAACAGCCCCTACGGCAGATCACCCATCCCTGCGGCCCGTCATTATGCCCGGGAACTGGGCTACAGGATTGTCGGGGAATTCACCGCCAGCCTTTCCTCCACATATGCGACGGACGGCATGCTCAACCTCAGGAACGGGAAACCGGATTTCGTCTGGGCCGGCGGCTTCACGTCCTCCACGGCCGAAACCCTCAGTGCGGCCGGAAACCTCGGCATGAAAAGCACGTTCTTTACCAGCATATGGGGATGCGACGAAAGTCTGCCCAGATTCGCAGGCAAGGCGGCCGAGGGCACGTTCTGCAATCAGGCGGCAGCGGTTTATGGTCAGGATGTGCCGGGAATGCCCGTCATACTGAAGTATTCCGCCAACCAGCCACGCCCCACCCATTACATACGCGGCTTTGTTTCCAGTCTGGTCATGGCCGAAGGCATGCGGCATGCGGCCTCGGCCGGAAAGCTCAACGGAGAAACCCTGAAGGCCGCGCTGGAACGATTGCGCGACTACGATCCCATGGGGCTTGCCCCCAAAATCAGCTATTTCCGAGATGACCACAGGCCGAACATGTCCATCTTCCTGTATGAAATCGTCAAGGGCGAGCTGAATTTCGTGGATGAAATCTCCCTGGAACGCCGCCCGGATTGGCTGGGAAAATGACTGAAACGGAACCGCACCTTTCGACAATCTTGTCCGATTTTTGTTTCCAACACGATCCAACGACGCAGGAATGCTTCCCATTTATACGAAAAATGCAAAAAAACGCTCTTCATTCTCTCGCATTTCGATCGATTTTACGCTACGGTCGCGCAGAAAATGAGGGAGACTCATTTGTCAGAGGATAATTTCAGCAGGCTGAAACTGGCAAAAACGAATCACTCTTCGGTCCCCATCCGCAACGATTCGCTGCCTGTACCCACTTCCTTGAAACAGCAATTTCGACTGGCATTGAAACGCGTTCAGGGAATTTGAAACCACCCGCAAGCAGACACAGGCATTGCGCCATGCGGGACTCTGACAGACTCGAAAACGGTTCGGCGGCCCTATCATGAGAGGGTTTGAAGAGAATGGTCGCCACACGAAACCGTCTTTCGGACGCCGGGCAAACCGGTTTGCGGTCCAATTGAAAAGAGCGCCTTTGCAGGCGCTCTTTTCAATTGGACCGACATCTTTTGCCGAAAATCGATTTCAAAAAATGCGATTTTCGTACACCCCAAGGTCCGCTTTTTTTCATTTTTCGAATCCGTTCTCAGACATGTTTCGACATTTCTTCAATTCATGTCGTTGCATTTCTTCCGCAATCCGCATCCGGTATGCCGAAGAACCTCTCACCCTGCTGTACGTCACTCCGCACAGTGTGCAGCCGGATTGTGCGAATCGGCGCACCACTTGAACGTCTTTCCTGTCAGCCAATCGCCCCTGACACATAGGCTTCCATGATATTCCCGAAAGGCATGCTTCTTGCGATATTCACGAATCAAACTTTCCTTAGAGGAGGAAGCATGCATACGTTTTCACGCTATCACTATTCCGCATTGGCAGCATTGCTGTTGCTGATGTTCGCTGTTCCCGTTCACGCATACGAGGCGCTCGTGGGCCCGACGGGCGTCCTGAAATACGACAGGGACGCCGCTTTCGAAGGATACACGCTTTTCGATCCCGGCATGGGAACGACCACGTATCTGATCGACATGGAAGGCAACGTGGTGCACACATGGAGCCATGAGAACAAGGCCGGTGCACATTCGCAACTGCTTCCCAACGGCCACCTGCTGCGCGCCAGCCATCTGGACAAGCCCGCGACCGTCGGTTTCGGCGGCGAAGGAGGACTGCTCCAGGAATTCGACTGGGACGGCAATCTTGTCTGGCAATACAGGAATTTCAGTGACACCTCGCTTCAGCACCACTCCTTTCGCAGGCTCGCCAACGGCAATACCCTCGTGCTCTGCTGGGAACGGAAGACCAACAAGGAAGCCATTGCCAAGGGCCGTGATCCCAAGGCCATGCCCGAGGGCGGTCTCAAGCTCTGGGACATGACCTTCAAGTACACCTGGGTCGACTACATTCAGGAAGTGGACAGAAATGGCAAGGTCGTGTGGGAATGGCATGTCTGGGATCACATCGGTACCGGCCCCGATGAAATCGACATCAACTGGAGCCTCAAGGGCGACCGCGACGTGGTCGAACTGATGGACGTGATCGACTGGACCCACTGCAATTCGGTCGACGTCACTCCGGACAACAAGCACGTGATCCTGAACTCGCGCAATTTCGGCGAATTCTACGTGATCGATCGCAAGACCGGCGACATCGTGTATCGCTGGGGCAACCCGAGCACCCACGCTGCAGGCAAGGCGCCCACCTTCATCGACAACGGTGACCAGGAACTCTTTGGCGCGCATCATGTCAGTGCTCTGGAAAACGGGCACTTCCTGATTTTCGACAACGGCTGGAAGGCGCCCGAAGGCAACCGCTCCCGGGCCGTGGAAATGGACCCGAAAACCGGCAGGATCGTCTGGCAGTACAAGAGCAGGCTGAGCAACAGCTTCTACTCCATGTATCAGGGCGGTGCGCAGCGTCTGCCCAACGGCAATACCTTCATCACCTCCACGGGTCAGGGCCACCTCATCGAGGTCACCGGCGGCAAGACCCCCAAGGTGGTATGGGAATTCGTGAATCCGATCTTCGGCGATGAAGCCCATTGCCTGTTTGACGAGGGCAAGCAGTATGCCTCCAAGTCCGCAATGACTCCTTACGACATCGCCAACAACTACATCCATCGCGCCTATCGCTACGGAAAGGACTACCCGGCCTTCAAGGGCAGGAATCTGACTCCCGGCGCCTATGTCTGCGGCGACGACTGCCCGCGCTTCTACAAGACCTACAAGGCTGGCGCCGTGCTGACCGGCGGACAGGCAGCCGATGAAGAGGATTGGGAAGAGGAGGACGGTCCCACCATGCACGCCTACTAGGCGGACATGCCGCATGGCTTCCGGCCGGACCGGCATGGAAGGATGAAAGGAAAAAACAAAAGACCCCCTGCCGTATCAACGGTCAGGGGGCCTTGTCTTGTTCCATGCGGATCGATGTATATCAGCAGCCGCAGGCGCAGCCCGAGGAGCAGGCGCAGCTGCCGCTGGCACCGACCTTGTTTTCGGAAACAACCTGAAACCCGTATTCGCTGGCGTCCACGGAAATGTGGCCGGTGGATTCCAGCAGATCGGGATTGATCAGAAAGGAATAGCCTCCCTGTTCAATGACCTTGTCGTTATCCTTGCGCTGATCCAGTGCAAGGGTCAGGACCACGCCCGAGCACCCGCCGCTGGCAAGATATACGCGAATGTCGCTTTTCTCCTTGTCGGCAAAATAGGCGTCGAGATGATCTTTTGCAGTTTCGGTAAGGGTAAGCATGCCGGCCTCCTGTGATGTATTGGTTATGATTCATGGCCTTGCGGCCGGCCGGAGTTCAAAAAAACGCCTCCCGGAAGGGAGGCGTTGGTGGTCAGATTGTTCTGCCCCCGGTCTAGCCGCAGGAGCAGGAACCGGAACTGCAGCCGCCCGAAGAGCAACTGCCGCCACCACCGACCGGATTTTCGGAATCAACGGTGAACCCGTAATAGGTCATGTCGATTTTCACGTTTCCGGTCTGGGCCATGAGTTCCTTTTCTATAAGGAACGTGAACCCGCCAGCCTCAAAAGCCTCGTCCTTGTCGTTCGGCTCATCCAGAGCCAGAGTCAGGCGTGGGCCAGCTCAACCGCCGGCAGCAAGGTACACACGGACCGGAGTGGCCTCCTTGTCCGCAAAGTAGCCTTTAAGCTGCGACAGGGCAGCTTCGGTAACTTCGATCATAAAAAAGCCTCCTTTCGATGGTCGGAAATAGACAGGTAAGGACTCCCATGCTGTTTGTCAATCATCGATGCGATAATTATTCCTACAACACTTTATTTTCGGAAAATGTCCCTGCCCCGCCCGATCGCGCGGTTGACCGCTCCGAGCTGGTGGGATAGGTGGGTGAGTGCATGAATACTCCACCAGCGAGGATGTAAATCCATGAAGGAATGCGGCACCATACTGAGTGAGAAGGAAATGTCCCGGACTCTGGAACGTCTGGCTTTCGAAGTATACGAACGCCACGGCGAGGAATCCGGACTGGCCATCATCGGCATCCAGCGACGCGGCGCCGATCTTGCCGAGCGCGTCAAGGGCCTGCTCGACGAGCGGCTGGGCCGCAAGGTCCCTCTGGGCAAGCTGGACATCAATTTCTACCGCGACGACTGGACCACGAATCTGGAACTCCAGCCCACGATCAACTGTACGGAAATCCCGTTCGATATCGGAAACGCCACGGTGCTGCTCGTGGACGACGTGCTCTACTCGGGCCGGACGATCCGCGCCGCGCTGGAAGCCATTCTGGACTACGGACGCCCCAAACGCGTGGAACTGCTCGTACTCATCGACCGGGGCCACCGCGAACTGCCCATTCAGGCCGACTACGTGGGCAAACGCGTGGAGACCCATTACAACGAACACGTGAACGTACTTGTCTCGGAACGCGACGACGAGGACCGCGTCTGCCTGGTCAGGAGCTGAACAATGCCCTTTCCCAGACTGGAACGCGACGAGAAGTTGCGTCCCTGCGTCACTTTGGTGGGCATGGCCGGAGCAGGCAAAAGCACGCTCGCCCCGCTTCTTGCCGAACGCCTCGGCTGGGGCCATCTGGACACGGATCAGCTCATGGAGGCCTTTTACGGGCTGTCCCTGCAATCCATCATGGACACCTTCGGGCTGAAGGAATTCCTCCGCATCGAGGACAACCTTGTGGCCGACCTGAGCCTCAACCGCATGGTCATTTCCACGGGCGGCAGCGTGATCTACGGCAAACAGGCCATGAACACGCTCAGGACCCTCGGCCCCATCGTGCATCTGGAAGTGGGGAAATCCGCATTTCTGGAACGCGTGGGCAACGGCGAGGGCCGAGGTCTGGCCATTGCCCCGGGCACGTCGCTGCTCGACCTGTACAATGAACGGCAGCCCCTGTACCGGGCCGTCGCAGACATCACCGTGCATACGGACAGGGACACCCCGGACCAGTGCGCGGACCTGATACTCAAGCATATCGAAATGCCATGAACAAGCTGACACCCAAGGCCGCCTTCCGCAAGCTGGCTGCCATATACACCCGCATGTCCGACCAGTACGTCAAGGCCGCAGACGCCATGAACCTGTCCTGCGAGGGCTGCACCAGCAACTGCTGCCTGACCTTTTTCCAGCACCACACCTACATCGAGTGGGCCTACCTGTGGCACGGACTGAACCAGCTCGACGAATCCGTGCGCCAAACCATTGTCGAGCGGGCCGGGGACTATGTGGAGCAGGCCCGGTTGGCCTTTGCCAAAGGCGAGAGGCCGCACGTCATGTGTCCCCTGAACCTCGGCGACGAGGGGCAGGGCAGATGCGGACTGTACGAGCACCGCCTCATGATCTGCCGCATGCACGGAGTGCCCAACTTCCTGACCCGCCCGGACGGGCGCAAGGTGGAATTCCCGGGCTGCTGGAAGTGTCAGGAGCTTTCAGCGGCCATGCGCGAGGCCGGACGCGAACCGGTTGCCGTGGACCGCACGCCCCTGTATGCGGATCTGGCGAAACTGGAAATGGCCTTTGTGGGCAGAAAGCTGCGCAACCTCCCGCGCGTGGACCACACCATCGCGGAAATGATCGTTCTGGGGCCGCCGAAATTCTGAGGTTAGGGGAGTCGCACGAAACGGCTCCCTCTTTGTTTTCACCAATCGGACGTGCTATGCTGCGGCCATGGCAAACACATCCTCCAAGGCCGCAGGCCTGCTCGACTCGATTTTCCAATGGAACAGCGCACAGCATCCGGTGGAAGAGCTGCTGCTCACCGCCGGACTGTTCATCGCTGCCCTGATCCTTTTCTCCCTGCTCCGCAAGACACTGGGCAACAGACTGACTGCCTGGGCCGAAACCCATTCCGAGGCCATGGACTCCCTGGCGCTGCGACAGGTCCTGTCCGCATTCTTCTGGTTGGCCGTGGGCATCGCGGTCTATGTCTTCTTCAAGGCCTTTCCGTTCGCGCCCCGGTTCATGGAAATGGCGGGCACCGGATTCCTCATCTATTTCACCATACTCGGCCTGTCTCTTGGATTCGGCCTGCTCCGGTTCTTTCTGGACGTGTACCTGCGGCGCAAGGGCTCATCCCTCAAGGAGCACAAGGGCAGAGCCGTACTGCCCGTGGTCAAGATTCTGATATGGCTCGTGGCCGCCATGTTCATTCTGGACAACATGGGGCTGAAGATCGGCACCATCCTCGCCGGTCTCGGCGTGGCAGGCATTGCCGTGGGCTTTGCAGCGCAGGCCATCCTCGGCGACCTGTTCAGCTATTTCGCCATCCTGTTCGACAGACCCTTCCGCATCGGAGACTTCATCTTTCTTTCCGCGGACGTTCGCGGCACCATCGAGCACATCGGGCTCAAGACCTCGCGCATCCGCAGTCTGGACGGAGAACAGATCATCCTGTCCAATTCCGACCTGACCGGATCACGGGTCAAGAACTACCGCCGCATGTTCCGGCGCCGGGTGGTGTTCGGCTTCGGTGTGATCTATTCCACGCCCCATGCCGAACTTGCCGCCATTCCCGGATATGTACGCGAGATCATCAACGCCACGCCCAAGGCCAGTCTGGAACGCGCCCACTTTGCCCGATTCGGGGAATCCAGTCTGGATTTCGAGGTGGTCTACTACGTGCTGTCGCCGGAGTATCAGGACTACATGGACGTGCAGCAGGCCATCAATCTGGCTCTGGTCAAGCGGTTCGAGGAACACGGCATAGACTTCGCCTTTCCCACCCGCACTCTCCACCATGCGAGTCCGGCTCCGGCGGAAGGCGCGGAGGAAAACCATGCTTGATTTTCTGAAACGGCTCTCGGTCAAGGAAGGTCTGTCCCCGGGCAGTCTGGTCTATTCCGGGGTGTCCCGCGAATTCACGCCATCCATCTGCCTGCATGCCTACACGCGCGACTCCCTGCGGGAATACTGTGTCGCCCCGGATGCCCCCATCCCGGAAATCGGGGCCGAGGAAACCAGTTTCCTTTCCCTGACCGGGGTGCACGATGCGGACTTCATCAAACGGGTGGGCCAATGGGCCGGGGTGCATGCCCTGGCTCTGGAGGACGCCATGAACACGGGCCAGCAGACCAAGCTGGACTGGTTCGACAATGCGCTTTTCGTGGTGCTGAAGGTGCTGATTCCCGGCGAGTCCGGCCCGGGGACCACTGAACATCTGGCCCTGTTTCTGGGGCAGGAACGGGTCGTGGCGTTTCAGGAGGGAGAGGACGACACATGGACGCATGTGCTACGCAGGCTGCGCACCCCGGGTTCCCGGATCAGGCGTTACGGCGCGGCCTATCTGTTCATCGCGCTCATGGATAGCGTGATCGATCGGCATTACGCGGCCCTCGGCAGGATCAATGCCAATGCGGAACGCATAGAATCCGAGCTGGCGGACAGGGTCACGGAAGCCGCCCTGACCAACCTGTACCATGCCCGGCGGGAAGTGATCCTGCTCGGCAACGTGTTCACCGCAACCCGGGCCGTGCTGGATGAACTGGCGCGTGCGGACACGGACCTGTTTCCGGAGGATGTCCTGCCCTACCTCATGGACGTGCGCGACCACGCCCGGCAGGTGGCCGAGGCGGCCCAGACCCTGCAATCCCTGCTCACGGGCATGATCGAACTCCAGATTTCCCTTGCCGGAATGCGCATGAACAATGTCATGAAGGTGCTGACGCTGGTGGCCACCATCTTCATTCCCCTGACCTTTCTGGCCGGGATATACGGCATGAACTTCGAACACATGCCCGAACTCAGGTGGGAATACGGCTACCCGGCCCTGATTGCACTCATGGCCGCAATAGCTGTCGGGCTGGCCGCGATCTTCCGGATTCGACGCTGGTTCTGACCACGGCCCGCCCTTGTGTCTTCAAGGACTATTTCGTCCCGTCCGTGACCCCGGCCTGATCGAACGTGGCCATGTCATTGTAGATGTTGGCCGCGCCGCGCACCAGAAACATGGCGCAGGCCGCACCCGTGCCCTCGCCCAGACGAAAGCCCATGTGCAGGAGCGGCTCCAGCCCCAAGGCCTTTACGGCCCGGGCATATCCGGGTTCCGCGGAAGCATGGGACAGCACGCAGTAATCGCGCACCGCAGGACAGATTTTCGAGGCCGCGGCATAGGCGGCAGTGGAAATGAATCCGTCCACGCACACGAACTGGCGATTGCGCGCCCCGCCCAGAATCAATCCGGCCAGTGTCGCGATCTCCAACCCGCCCAGTGCGGCCAGAACCTCCACGGGATCACCGGACTCCACGGCCTCCCGGTTCACCTCCAGTCCCCTGCGGATGACTGCAACCTTGTTGGCCACGCCACGACTGTCCAGCCCCGTGCCCGGACCGGTGATTTCCTCGGGATCCAGCCCCAGATACGCGCAGTACAGGGCCGTGGACGGCGTGGTGTTGGAAATGCCCATGTCCCCGGTGCCCAGCGTGCGCACCCCGTCCGCATGGGCGCGATCAGCCAGCTCCACGCCCAGCAGCAGGGCCTTGAGGCACTGTTCGCGGGTCATGGCCGGTCCCTTGGCCAGATTGGCCGTGCCCGGCGCAACCTTGGCCTGAATCAGGGCGGGATGCTCCTCGTACGGACCGCCGCACGATCCCGCGTCCACCACATAGAGCTGCGCGCCAACGGTCTTTGCCAGCACGTTGATGCCAGCGCCGTCGTTCAGGAAATTCAGCACCATCTGCCGCGTGACCTCCTGCGGAAACAGGCTCACGCCCTCCTCGGTCACGCCATGATCTCCGGCCACGGTATAGATGCGCATGGGGTCGGCGGAAAAGGGCTCGCCATTGCCAACCAGAAAAAGTTGCAGCGCGATGTCCTCAAGCCTGCCAAGGCTGCCCTTGGGCTTGGTCAAATTGTCCAGATGAGCCTGTCCCCGGGCGGCCAGCGACCGGTCAACGGGAGAGATGGCCGACAGCACGGCCGCGAATTGCGTTTCCAGAGTCACGGGATTCTCCTTGAGTGTCTTTGATGGTCGCCATGAAATACACGCTCGGGCCACGGGTGTAAACGAACCCGGCCAAGTTGAATACCGGGCCGCGCCGTGGTACATGCGGGAATCGGCTTTTGCCGCTATTCCAACCTGTTCAGGAAACGCACATGAATCGGCGACTCTGCATTGTCCACGCCAACTGTCAGGGCCAGCCCCTGATGGACAGGCTGCATCTCTCCCGGGATTTCCGGGAGCAGTTCGCCTGCCAGCTGTTCACCAACTACATCCGGGAACCGATTCCGGCGCATGCTCTGGGGCGCTGTTCCCTGTTCCTGTACCAGCACCTCGGATCGGAATGGGGCGAATTGGCCTCGGCCCGGCTCATGGCCCAACTCCCGGATTCGGCAACGCGCCTGTGCGTGCCCAACATGTTCTTTTCCGGCTACTGGCCGCTCTGGTCCGGGGAAAAGGGCTTCGATTACCGGGACCGGTATCTGGACTCGCTGGTGGATGCAGGCCTGACACCCGAGGAAATCCTCGTCCTGTACCTGCGCTCGGACCCGGGCACGAAATACGATCTGAACGCGCTGCTGCGCGAATCCATCGACCGGGAACACACCCGGGAAAGCCGCACCCCGATCAAGTATCTCGACCTGATTCTGGAACGATACAGGACCGAACGGCTCTTCAACACCGTGAACCATCCCGGTCCCATGCTCATGAACCACGCCGCAACAGGCGTGCTGGCCGAACTGGGCATGGACCTGCCCGATCTTGATGCGCTGGCCGCACTGGGCGACCCGTTCCCGGAATTCGAACAGCCCGTGCATCCGCGCATAGCCGAGCACATGGGCTACGGATTTGCCACGGCCCAAACCCGATACATGGTATATGGCCGGCGCATGACCTTTGCCCAGTACACGGCTGCCTACGTGGAAGCACGTCTCGCCGGGGTCACGGACTTCATCGGCCATCTTCAAGGGGGATCGTCGTGATTGAACGCATCGTCTGGGTCGGCGGCATCTATTTCCATCACCACCTTGCCGCGCACGGCCTTTCGGTCACGCACATCCCGTTCGAGTCGCCCGGGCTCATGGACTGGAACGAGCTGGTGACCCGCACCGGATTCGAACCGGACATGGTGGTGTATGCGGACCGCAGCCTGCCCCCGCCACTGGCCGGCATCGAACGATTCCCGTGTCTGACCGCGTTCTACGCCGTGGATTCCCATATCCACGAGTGGTATCCCCTGTACGCGCAGGGATTCGACATGGCGTTCGTGAGTCTGCGCGACCACCTGCCTCGATTCCGCCAGCGACTGAAAGCGGATCAGGTGGTGTGGCTGCCGCCCTGGCCCCTGCGCAACGAGACCCGGCCCGACCCGAGGCCCGAGCCGGAATGGGACCTGCTCTTCGCGGGCAAGGTCGATCCGGAAACCACGCCCGAACGCCACGCCTTTCTGCATGAACTCGGCGAGCTGTTCCCGGGACTGACCGTACGGCACGGCAATTTTCAGGAGCTGTTTCCCAGAGCGCGAATCGTGCTGAACATCGCGGAACGCGGCGACCTGAATTTCCGGGTGTTCGAGGCACTGGCCTGCGGCTCGTGCCTGCTCACCCCGGCCATCGGCAACGGGCAGGCCGACCTGTTCGCCAATGGCGTGCACCTTGCCACCTATGAACCGGGCAACGCATCCGATGCCGCGCGCATCGCCCGCGAACTGCTGGCCGATCCCGAAAAGCGGGAACGCATGGCACTGGCCGGTTTTCAGGAAGTGGACCAGAAACACCGCCCGCAAAACCGGGCCGCAACCTTTGCCGAAACGATTGCCGCTGCGGACGCAGCCTCTCTTGTACGCGACCGTCTGACCCGATCCCGGGACATTCATGCCCGATATCTGCGGCTCGTGCATCTGCACTGGGCCAAAGCACTGGGAGACACCGGACTCGGACGCCAGCACCTTGCAGCGGCCCGCGCCGCAAGGCACTGAACTTCCATATTCATCATGAAAAAAGCCCCTGCCAAGGCAGGGGCTTTTGATTGGCCGACAAATCTTCGCGGACCGACCGCTAGCGGGCGATCATGGAACGCAGAATATCCGCGCAGTTTTCCGTGTTGTGGCCCATGTTGTCCAGACAATCGGAAAAATGCAGAATCTGGTAGATATCCTTGAAGTCCAGTTCGGAACTGTAGACCTTGCGCTGCAACGCGTTCTTGAGCTTGCGCACGTTGTCGCGTTCGCGGCGCACCTTGCGGTACTGTTCCTTGGTGCCTTCACGATCCAGAGACTCGCCGTGCACGAGGGCGATGGTGGCCTTGAGCGCCGGGCCAAGCAGCACGGTGGCGCGCGCCACGGAATCCAGCAGGTAGATCAGGTCCTTCTGGATGTCCTCGGGAATGTCCACCTTGCGCATGGCCAGCCACTGAAGCGCGTCCTGCGCCGAGTCCAGAATGTTGTCCTGCGCCTTGGTATAGTTCAGGAACAGGTGCTTTTCCACGGCCATGAAGAAACCGGTGGGCAGATGGTTGCGGATGTTCCGCTTGATCTTGTCCGCATGGTTCTCGATTTCATCAATGGTCTTGGTCAGTTCCTCGAATTCGCGGCACATCCCGCCGGAAACGTAGCACTCCAGGGACTCGTCGATGGTGGCGATGCATTCCGCGATCTTGTCATAGTGCTCCACCAGCCCGTCCATGGGAGACCGCCGGGCCAGCAAGCCGAAAAAAGGAATTCTCAAAAACATATGTTCACCTCTTCTAGAGATATTCGACTGGGTTACCGTCTTCCCTGTATTACAGGCAAAGCCATTTGAGCAACACAAAAAATACTATGGAGGTCAGCGCCGCAATGGGCACCGTCGCCACCCAGTACATGACAATGCGTCCAAGGACGCGAAAATCCACGGCCTTGAAACCGCGCGCCAGTCCCACTCCGGCAACGGCGCCAACAGCGGCGTGCGTGGTGGAAACCGGCAGTCCCATGTTCGAGGCCAGCAGAACCGTGCTGGCCGCGCCGAAATCCACGGCAAAGCCTCGGGTGTTGGTCAGGGTGGTGATCTTCTCGCCCACCGTGCCCATGACCCTGTGGCCGAGAGCCGCGATGCCCACGGCAATGCCCACGCCGCCGAGGACCAGCATGGACAGGGGCACGTCCGCCTTGGCCAGCAGCACATGCTCCTTGGCGATGAGGTAGATCGCGGCCACGGGCCCGATGGCGTTGGCAACGTCGTTCGCGCCCTGGGAAAGAGCCACGTAGCAGGAGGTGCCCACCTGCATCTTGCGGAAAACCTGTTCCACGCCTTCCGCGCCCTGCTCCACATTGGCGATCATGCGGGTCACCACCATGCGCGCGGCCACGAACGCGGCCCCGGACAGACCGGCGGCGATCATCAGGGAGACGGTCCAGTGCAGGTTCAGTCCCTTGCCCGCCGGAGTCTTGTACAGAAAGGAAAGGGAAATCAGGGCCAGGGTCAGGGCAATCCAGAACGGTGCCCAAAACCGAACCTGCCGCAGGAACTGCCGCTTGAACAGAATGTATTTCCGGATGTGACTGAACACCAGAAACCCGATGGTCGCGGCAAAGAACGGAGAAATGATCCAGGACATGACAATGCCCCCCATCTTGAGCCAGTTCACCACATCCGGACCGCCGGCAACCAGACCGAAGCCCATGATGGCCCCGACAATGGAATGCGTGGACGATACGGGCAGGGAAGTCAGGGTAGCGATGAGCACCCATGTTCCCGCAGCGAGCAGGGCCGCGAACATTCCCACCATGATCAGCTTGGGGTCGGCGATGGCAGCCGGATTGATGATCCCCTTGCTCACGGTGGCGGTGACGTGGGACCCCAGAAACACCGCTCCCGCGAAATTCAGGGTTCCGGCGATGAACACCGCCTGCCTCACCGTGATGGCCTTGGCCCCCACGGCGGATGCCATGGAGTTGGCCACGTCGTTGGCACCGAGATTGAACGCCATCAGAAAACCGGCGAACAACGACATATAAAAGAACAGATCGTAAAGGTCCATATTGGCTTCCCCAGAGGGGACGTCTAAAGGTTCCTGTCCGGGGTCGGCGCGTTCAGCCGGAAGCAGAATCGTGCTCCCCGCGTGTCCTCGCCATACCCGTCGTGCCAGATGTCTCCGTCGAAATTCCTGACTATGCGGCGGCAGATCGCCAGTCCGAGCCCGGCGCTGCCAGAACCGTCTATGGTGTTCCCGTCCACGCGGTAGAACCGCTCGAACACCTTTGTGCTGTGCTCACGGGAAATGCCCGGCCCCTGATCCTCCACGCAGAAGACCACGGATTCGCCGTCGTCCTCGGCATTGATCTGAATCACGCCGTTGTCCGGGCTGTACTTGACCGCATTGTTCATGAGGTTGTGAAACACGTGCAGCAACCCGTCCGGCTCGGCCATGACCGTGATGGTCCCCTCGGGTACGCGCAGGCCAAAGGAAATCCCCCGCTCTCCGGCCCAGGGAGCGAGATCGGCCAGCGCCCTGTCGAGAGTTTCCCTCGCCGAAACCGGGGAAAGTGTCAACCTGCGGCCCATCTCCTCGGACTTGGCCAGTGCCAGCATGCTGGAGATGACCTTGTCCATGTGGTCGGCATTCTTGAGAATGGTTTCCAGAAACTCCCGACCGACATCGGAATCGGCCGGAGGCGTGTCCACCAGTGTTTCAGCATATCCCTTGATGCTGGTGAGCGGCGTGCGAAGCTGATGCGAGGCGTTGGCCACGAAGTCCTTGAGGCCGCGCTCGCTGCGCTTCAGGGCGGAAATGTCATGAAAGACAAGCACCATCTTGCGCTCGTTCTGATGGTCGAAATACGGCACGGCCGCGACTTCCACGGTCCGCTGGTCCATGAGGTCGATCTCGGCCGAGGCATGGGGCAGGTCTCCGCCCAGGATCGAATCCGCCAGATCCTGCACCTCGAACCGACGCGTCACCTCGATGGGCGTGCGTCCGAGCGCGGACTCGGGCAGGTTGAACATGCTGTCCAGCGCGCCGTTGAACGCCTCGATGCGGCCCTCGGCATTCAGGACCATGACCCCGTCGCACATGCCGTCGAACACGGCCTGCAACCGCCCCTTCTGTTCTTCTATGGTAGTGATGTGGTGCTCGATGCTCCGGGCCATGCCGTTGATGGAATCGGCAAGGGGCTTGAATTCGCTGCCCGGGGTCACACGGATGCGCTTGTCGTACCCGCCCGCGCCGATGTCCCGGGCAAGTTCGGAAAACTCGCGCACGGAACGGGCCATGTTGCGTGACAGAAGCGCGCCGGTCAGGGCTGCGGCACCCAGCGCACCAAGAAATATCCAGAGGAAATCGAGACGAAGCGCATGAATGCGCTCGGCCACACGGGAAAACGGGACAGCCAGCCGGACAACGCCGTCCGGCACCCCGGAAAGGCCGGAGACCTTCCCGGCCACGTAGAGCATGTCCTTGTTCAGGGTTGCGCTGCGACGAATGTTCACGCCCCTGCCGGACTCGAGAGCCTGCACGATCTCGGGCCGGGACGCATGATCCTCCATTTCCCCGATCCGGGCGTATGGCACCTCGGAATCCGCAAGCACCCGGCCGCCGGTCACGTAGGTGACGCGCACGCCGAGTCGTTCGCCGAGATCGGTCATCCAGACATCCAGTTCCCCTTCGCGCGCAAAGGGGCCATGACTTTCGAGCAGCCACGCCAGGGAATCGAGTTCACGCAGGGAGCGTTCCTCGGTTTCCCGAACATACTCCCGGCTCATGACTCTGGTGGAATAGAAAAACGCCACTGCCAGTGCCAGGAGCAGCAGTCCCCAGGTCCACAGCAGCATTTTCGTCTGAAAAGACCGAAGCGTCATTCGCATAATCCTTGGTTGCGCGTTGCAAGAGATCGAAAAGCGATGGCGGATCGTATCCTGTTCGCGGCGCGCGTGCGCTCTGTAACATGATCGTGACGCAAAAGTAATGAGCAAATTTGTTACGGTTCTGTGACATGACAAACAGCTCAATCATCCCGGAAGGTTGTCTGCCGCTTTTTCTGAAAAACGCAGACCGCGGGCAATTCCGGATGCCGGAATTGCCCGCGGTCGCACCTGCCGAAAAGGGTCGGGAGGGCCGGGGAGGAGCTAGCTTCCGGCCCTCCCAATGAGGTGAGGGATTCTATGGCTCATGCCGAACCCTGCTGAAACAACAGCACGTTGCTTATTCATAGCACGCTTTTGCGACATGTGGGAAATTATTTTTCACCAGTCTCGGCGGGTGACAAAAAAAAGGCCGCCCCGATGGGACGGCCCCTGAAAAGCATTGCTTCGGAACGCAGACAGCCTGCTAGAATCCGCGCACGCACTCCATGAGTTCCTGGGAGACCTCGATGCGGACCACGCCGCCCTCTTCCACAACCCGCACGTTGCGTTCCGGAATCAGAGCCATGTCGTCGGCCACGTCCATCCACTTCTTCTGCAACCAGGTGCTGCTCACACCTTCCTTTTCCAGATCTTCCTTGGGGAAGCTTTCCGCAATGACCCAGCCCATATGAATTCTCCTTGAAAAACAGGTTCTCGTCACATGCTCCCGCGGACCTCGTCCGCAGAAAAATTCATCAACGCCGTCGGTCCGGGGTAGCGAATCCCATCGGCCTTGGCAAGGTATCGCCTACTTCCGCTTGAACAGCCTTTCCAGTTCCCCCGGATTCCAACGCACCACGACCGGCCTGCCGTGCGGGCAGAATTCGCGATCCGGAGTCTCCAGCCATGCCTCCAGCAAAGCCAGTGCCTCGTCCCGGGCAAGGGACTGGTTGGCCTTGATCGCGGTCTTGCAGGACATCATGATCCACAGGTCCTCGATGCAGCTCGCCTGCCCGTCCAGAGCCGACGCCAGATATTCCCGGGCGCGTCCAGCGTCCAGCGTCGGGGGCACCCCCCGAATCAGCAGGGTTTCCCCGCCTTCCAGATGCAGCACGAATCCCATGGAGCGCAGTCCCTGCTCCAGTTCGCGCAGGGCCTCGGCCTCGCTCGGATGCAGCCGCATTTCCAGCGGCACGGCAAGGGGCTGGGAATCGCCTCGGGTGCGTTCCTGACGCATGGCTTCGAACAGCACCCGCTCATGCGCGGCATGCTGGTCCA
This sequence comes from Pseudodesulfovibrio tunisiensis, assembly GCF_022809775.1. Lineage (NCBI taxonomy): Bacteria > Pseudomonadati > Thermodesulfobacteriota > Desulfovibrionia > Desulfovibrionales > Desulfovibrionaceae > Pseudodesulfovibrio > Pseudodesulfovibrio tunisiensis. The sequence continues at coordinate 3,237,705 of NZ_CP094380.1, read as the reverse complement.
TGAGCATCAGGGTCCTGCCCTGACGGATGACCAGATAGGTGTCCGCCACCTGTCCCAGATATTCCAGATTCGTGCCGGACAAGGGAGACGGTTCGGGCGCAGCGGAAAGCGGTTCGTCATGCATGGGCGCAGGAGACGACGCAGACGGAGTGATGGGCAGGTCCAGATCCCTTGGCGGATTGTACTCGGCCTGATACTCGCGGTACGAGGAAAACTTGGGCGCGCCCGCAGGCATGGAGCGCTGGGAATGACGGGAAGCGGGCATGGACCCGGTTGACACGGGAGAACCGCCGACAGGGGGCGAAGCAAATCCGGTATCCGCAGGACGCACAGGCATCTCCGGGCGCTCGGGTGAACCGCTCAATCCGCCCACGGCCTGCATTATGCCGCTGCGGATCACGGAAAACACGAGCTTTTCCTCGATGAACCGCACCTCCTGCTTGGCCGGATGCACGTTCACGTCCACATCCCGGGCAGGCAGTTCCAGAAACAGCACGATCTGCGGATATTCACGGGCCAGCAACATGCCCTTGTATCCCTGACGCACGGCGGAAAGCATGAGCTTGTCCTGAACCGGACGGCCGTTCACGTAGAGCAGGATGCGGTCGCCCCTGCCCTGCGCCGTGGCCGGGGAACCGGCAAGGCCGTGCACGCGATACCCGTCGCGCTCGGTGTCGAACGGAGTCAGCCCATGACAGACAGCCGGAGGCCAGAAGGATTGAAGCCGCGCCTTGAGGTCCTGATCCGGGGGCAGCCGAAACATCTCGCGGCCGTTCTGGGTCAGGGAAAATCCCGCGTCGGCATGGGCCAGACTGATGCGCATCAGCGATTCCTGACACCGCTTGTTTTCCGTGGTCTCGGTCTTGAGGAACTTGAGTCTGGCAGGCGTGGCGGAAAAGAGTTCACGCACCTCGACCCGGGTTCCGGCAGCCAGTGCCGCCGGTCCCTGATCCTCGATTTCGCCGTTGCCCACCTCGATGAAATACGCCTCGTCCGCATCCTGCGCCCGGGAGGTCATGCGGAAGCGCGATACCGAGGCGATGCTGGGCAGGGCCTCGCCGCGAAAGCCGAAGGAAGAGATGGCGGACAGATCGGAAAATTCACGAATCTTGCTGGTGGCGTGACGCGTCACGGCCAGAGGCAATTCCTCGGACGGCACGCCCCAGCCGTCGTCCTGAACCACGATCAGGGACCGGCCTCCCTGATCCACGGTCACGTCCACCCGGGTCGCGCCCGCGTCCAGACTGTTCTCCACCAGCTCCTTGACCACGCTGGCCGGACGTTCCACCACCTCACCCGCGGCGATCTGGTTCTTGAGCCCGGCGGGCAGGACCTGAATGCTGGATCTGATTGCGCTCATGCTAGAAATTGGCCAGCTCGAAACCGAACTCGAAACGGTCGTCGCTGGGCTTTATTGCGTAACTGAAATACAGGCCGTAGCACTCGCCGTTCCAGGCAAAACGAATCTTCTTCTCCAGATCGCGATCCGTCTCGAAATCACGACGATAAATCAGGCCGACCTCAAAATCCGAGGCTGCCTGCCAGTTGAGCTCGGCCCTGAAGATGAACATGTCATCCTCGCTGTACCGCTTGTACTCGTCAATCCTGCTGAGCAGATCGTAGCCCACGATGAACTCGCCCAATCCGGCCTTGTAGAGACGGATGTCATTCTCGTTCTGGGTCACGTTGCCATTGTAGGGAGATACCCAGGTGCGCGAGGTCAGGTCGATGTAGTCCAGCGGCTTGACCACGACTTCGGCCAGCACGTCGGAAAAGGGCCGACGCGCGTACTGGTCGCGCATGTCCTTGCGCGTGGCCTCGTTCCGGTCATAGGACTGTTCCAGCCGGAAGGTCAGGAAATCCAGATAGTCCGAAGCAACTCTGGTCAGGGGAGCGGCCCCCTTTTCACCGGGAGCCAGCACAACCCTGTCGCGCCTGCGGTCCAGCACGTTGGTCAGGGAGTACGTGACCATGTTCGTGCCCTTCAGCCTGTCGCGCGAGTCGAAATACGGGTACCGCTTCTGATTCCGCACATAGGGGGAATACGTGTATTCCACGCGCGGAGTGAGGGAATGCTTGAGCCGGGTCCAGCGCGTCGATCCGGCAAGAGACGGGTCCGCAGGCATGTCCCCGCCCAGCGGGAACACCCGGGCCACCTCCGAGAACAGGGAGAATCCCCCTTCCCATGAGGTACGCGACTGAAAGCCGTCCTTGGCCGCGTCCTGTTCCACGTTGAACCGGGAAAAGGTGTGCGTGTTCACGTTCTGCTGCCTGGACAGGCTGTAGAAGGTCTGAATGGCCTTGGCCCGGGGAATGAAGGTCACGTACTTGTTGGACATGGGCAGGCTCAGGCCGGGGCGGATGTCCAGTCGATGGCCGGAATTGCCGTAGTTGCGATGAAAATAGTCGTACTTGACCTCGGCGTCCCACTCCAGCGGCAGACCGGGCATGGCCTGGCGAAACGCAAACAGATCGATTTCGGGCAGGGTCTGGACCGTACTGTTCTTCGAGGCCTTGCCATTGCCGTTGAAGAAACGCAGGTTCTGGTCGTACTCGACCTTTCCGGCCAGCCCGTATTTGTCCCAGCTTCGGGACATGAACGCGGTGCTGATCCGGTCCAGAGCATCCTTGTTGGCAATATCGCGGCCGAACGTGTCCACGAATTCCTTGCGGCTGGCGTCAAAGCCGGACGGCCCATCCTGAAAATCCCGCAGATAGTTCTGGTCCGAGACCAGATCGAGATCGAGCTTGACCTTCCACTTGGGACTGCCGAGCCAGCCGTCGTACTTGCTGCGCACCCACCAACGATTGCGGTTGGGCCGAAGCAGACCGTCGTCCCGGTAGTCCTTCCATTCCTTGTCGATCGTGTTGGCGCGCCGCGCATCGTGCAGGAAATCCGCCTTCCACACGCCCTTGGTGTCCACGTCCTCGGCATGGCGGAATTCCACGCCCTGCATGTAGCCCCGGTTGCTCATGTAGTTCTGGTACAGGGTCATGTCGGCCTCGTCGCTGATGACCCAGTAATACGGCATGTTGAGCTGGAAACCGAGCTTCCTGCTGTTGGAGACGCGGGGCGGAAGGAATCCGCTCTGCCGCTTGCGCGCGCCGGGCAGGGCCATGAATGGCGAATACATGACCGGCACGTCCATGATATGGAACTTGGTGTGATAGAGCCGGACCCGGCCATCAAGGGTGGCGTTGCCTTCCTCGGAGGTCACGGACCAGGCCGGACGGTCGCCGGAGCAGGCCGTGACCTTGGCATTTCTGAAAGTGTAGGTGTCCCCGGGCTTGCGTTCCAGTTCCTCGGCCTCGACCCAGAGATGGGGCTGGGCCATGAACAGCTTGCCGTTTTTGAGCCACCCCGTCATGTTGCGCAGATCGAACTCGGCCTCGGAGGCTTCCAGAAAATCCCCGCCCCAATGTGCGCGGATGTTGCCCTTGACAAACACCCAGCCCGTGTTCTGGTAGTAGCGGGCGAAATCCGCCCTGAGCTGGTTCTCGCCAAGGGAAAGCTGGCAGTTGCCGAACGCCTCCACATACTCGCTGGTCAGATCACCCACCACGCGGTCCGCGGAAAAGGTCCACTGGTCGCTCTCCCTGACCGGAGGCGGGCCGTCCGCCACGTAGCGCCGCACCTGATTCAGCAACTCGGGCCGGGCCACGAGCGTCAGGGGCAGGCACAGCACGAGCATGGCCAGCAGGCAGCCGACGGACAGTATGCGCTTGGACGACGGGATCAACAACGGACCTCTTGCAAATCCTCTAGGATTTGAGGAACGGTGTTGTCTTGGGAGAGATAGTTCTTCACGTAGTCCTCGGCCGCATCCTCCAGAGAGGTCATCTGCACGGGACACCCGGCCTCGGCCAGCCTGGTCATGTCGGCCTGCGTGAAATACTGGTACTTGTCGCGGATCACCTCGGGCATGTCGATGTATTCCACGGCGGTTTCCCGACCCATGGCCGAGAACACGGAATCCGCGAGATCGTTCCATGTGCGGGCCGTGCCCGTGCCCACGTTGAAGATGCCGTTCACGTCCGGGGTCTGCATGAGCCACGCCATGATGTCCACGCAGTCCTTGACGTACACGAAATCGCGCTTCTGGCCGCCGTCCGGATATTCCTCGCGGTAGGACTTGAACAGCTTGAGCTTGCCGGTCTCCCCGATCTGGGTGTGAGCCTTGCAGATCACGCTCATCATGTCGCCCTTGTGATACTCGTTCGGGCCGAACACGTTGAAGAACTTGAGGCACACGATCTTGTCCAGCAGGCCGCCCTTGAGCGCCCACATGTCGAAAAGCTGCTTGGAGTAGCCGTACATGTTCAGGGGACGGAGCGCAGGCACCACGTCGTGGCTGTCGGAAAATCCGTGCTCGCCGCCGCCGTAGGTCGCCGCGCTGGAGGCATTGATGAACCGCGCACCGTGCGCAAGGCAGAAGCGGCACACGTACTGGGTATAGCGGTAATTGTTCTCCATGAGGAAATCCGCGTCGAATTCCGTGGTGGAGGAACACGCGCCCATGTGGATCACGGCCTCGGTCTCGAACGGGTCATCGCCCTCGATGATCAGCTTCAGAAACTGGTCCCTGTGCAGATAGTCCTCGTACTTCAGGTTGACGAGATTCTTCCACTTCTCGGTGGAGGCGAGATTGTCCACCACCAGAATGTCGTCGATGCCCATCTGATTGAGCTTCCAGACCATGGCGCTGCCGATGAATCCTGCGCCGCCCGTGACTATGTACATGCTGTCTCCTTGCTCTCCATTTCGCCCCCCCGATATTTCGAGGCGCGTAAACGCTTCTTTATACGTTGATATGCGCCCGGACGCAACCGGGACACCTCGTGTTCCGCCTCCCCCATTTTTTCGCATTTCAATGCATAATCTAATATCGGGCGTCTTGCGCTCCGTGGCGCGATAGCCTATTGTACGCACTATCGGCATTTTTTTTCGCCGCCAACAGGGAAAGACAACCCGCAAAGGAGTTTACGTCATGAAACATTCCAGAAAGCTGTTGCTGATCGCCCTGGTATCCGCCCTTGTCATGGCTTTTGCCTTGCCCGCTTCGGCAGGCATGAAGAAAGTCAAGAAGGTGGACAACTTCGTGTTTTTCATCGATCAGTCCGGCTCCATGGCCATGAAGCACAAGGACCTCGGCAAGAAAAAGATCGATCTCGCCGTGGATACCGCCACCCGCATGGCCGGGGCAATCCCCTCCCTGGACTACACCAGCTCCATGTTCCTGTTCGCCCCGTTCGCTTCCGGCGTGCAGCCCATGACGTTCAGCCAGGGCGCCCTGAAGCAGGGAATCGCAGGCATTGACACCGACTACGACATCTTCGGCCGCCAGACCCCGATGGGCAACGGCCTGATGGACCTCGACCCGGTGCTGGCCTCCCTGTCCGGCAAGACCGCACTCATCATCTTCACGGACGGCAACTCCAACTACGGCGCCGATCCCATTGCCCAGGCCGGCGGGCCCTGTACGCCAAGTACGGCTCCAACCTGTGCATCCATGTGGTCAGCTACGCGGACAACGCGCGCGGCCAGATGATCATTGATGAAATCCGCGCCCTGTCCGGCTGTTCCGTGGTATCGGACGTGAATTCCCTGATGACTCCTGCGGGAATGGATGCCTATGCCAAGGACGTGTTCTACAAGGAAGTTCAGGAAGCCAAGCCCGTGCCCGTGGCCGCGCCCATGGAAAAGGAAGTCATCACCTTCAGCCTGCACTTCGGCTTCGACAAGTACCAGATCACCGACGAGATGATCCCGGTGCTGGAACAGGCCAAGATGATCCTCGAGGAAAACGCCAAGGCCACCTACGAGATCGCGGGCCACACCGACTGGACCGGCACCGAGCAGTACAACCAGGGACTGTCCGAACGCCGCGCCAATTCCGTGAAGCAGTGGCTGATCGACAACGGCGTGTCCACTTCCCGGCTCAGCGCCGTGGGTTACGGCGAACTCAGCCCCAAGTACGACAACAATACCAAGGAAGGCCGCAGGCTTAACCGTCGCGTGGAAATCACCACCAAGTAACGGTTGCCACGCACCTCTTCGTAAGGTAAATATGGGCCGGATGGGACACCCCCGTCCGGCCCCGTTTTTTTTGGACAAGGAAGGTATCACGACATGGGTAGACAGCTTCTCACCACCGCCATCGGCCTGCTTCTGGCAATCATGCTCTGTGCGCCAGCCGTTTCGGCTCAGGAGCCTCTTGCGGCCGGAGAAATGGCCGCCATAACCCCGGGCGCGACTGCCGCCCCCATGTCCGCGAATCAGGTCCCCGTGTATCTGGACGAGGAACTCGCCCAGCGGCACGACGAATTCTCCCGCTTTGTCAAGGGCAAGGTGCAGACCCTGAACCGCAACCACCGCCTGTCCAAGTCCCGCATGTCCATCACCAGACTGGAAGACGGTTCCTACCGCGCCCGCTACCACCGCATCGACGATGGATCTCTCGTCTGCAAGGTCCGGCGGTCCAAGTCCAAATCCGTGCCGTTCGTGGGTGTGCTCAAATACAAGGAACAGGTCTTCGAAAGCGTGGGCGCATCCCCGGACGAATGCCGCAAGGCCGACTTCATTCCGGTCACCGTGATCCCCAACCGCCACATCTTCAGTTTCAAGCAGGGGCACTGGAACTAGGTCCCGGCCAAGATCATCCGCGCGGCTGCCGCGCGTCCCTCATGACCCGGGCGATGAATTCGCCCTTGGCCGCAGTGTAGGCCACCCTGTCCCCGGGATATTCCGCGGCCAGCTTCCGCTTGAGCTGCGCATATTCCCTTGCCAGATCGGGCCGGACAATGAGTTCATCCCGAAACCGCAGCCGTTCCCAATGCTCGAAATCCGGCTCCACCATGTGAATGTGATGAGTCCGGCGCCCCTTGTCATCCCGCTTGATGAACCACGGATAAAACGGAGGCACGTCGTCGCCGAAGGATGGCCGCCAGAAGGCGTCATAGCCCTGAGCCTCCAGAATGGGTGCGCACGTTTCCCATGCCTGCCGCGCGTCCGCCACTTCCACGAGCATGTCCACGACAGGCTTTGCATCCAGTCCGGGCACGGCAGTGCTGCCGAAATGCTCCACCCGCCCGATGCTCCCGGTCGGAAGACAGGCCAGCAGATGCGCCTTTTCCGCCTCGAACAGGAAAAACCATTTCGGATCATGAGCCACGACCTCGATCCTGTCCTCAAGCACGCGCGCCACTTTCCGTTCCAGAGTTTCCACGACTTCTCCGCAAGTTATCGATCAATGTCCATCAATCCGGCAGAATCCAGCACGGGCCAGACGCGGAATTCGCGGCTCTGCGCATGTCCAACGCCCACTGCGCCCTTGTTCAGATACAGACAGAAATGCCACCCGACCTCGTACCCGCTGGCCGTAGCCGACCAGTAGGCATCGCCCAGCCCGAAAAACGGATGGCCCGCAGGCAGTGCGGGATTGGCCCGCGAACAGTCCACCAGCAATTCCAGCTCATGAATTTTCGGCAACCGCCACTCCTGTCCGGTTTCCTCGGACAGCCGTTCCACAGCCTGCCGCGCCTCCTCCAGATTCACGGGACCTTTGGCAAGGTCGCGGCTGCGCGCCCAGACCAGTCGGCTCATCCTGTCGAACACGCCCATGTCCACACTCCGAAAACGCGGCTCGGGCCACGGCTGCCCGGCCAGCACGTCGCCGTCCTGCCCGGTTCCGGCACACGCACATGCCGTTCCGTCACCGCCAAAGCAGTGATCCTGTCCGGTACGATAAAGTACCGGGGATTTGCCGCGCACCGGCCAGACCATGGCATCATCGGTCTTTCCGCCGTAGAACATCCTGCCCCCGCTGAACTGCACCCACCACGCATTGGCAGGCAGTCCGGCAAAGGTGGTGGAAGTCCAGTAGCGTCCGCTCCACACATCAATGAAGGGATGGTCGGACGGCAGGGCTGGCTCCCGGGCTCCGGGATCGATCAGGGAAAGCAGCTCGCGCCGGTTGGGCAGCCGCCAGTCGTCATGGCCGAACCGTTTCCGGGCATTCATCTCCTGCACGAAAGCCAGAGCCTCGGGCCAGGAAAGCCCGGTTTCGGACACGGCCCCGGAAATCGGCCACATCAGACCGGATGATCCGTCCGCAACGATTTCGCCCTGAACCAGAAAACGCATGCCGTCCTCCTTCCATTCCGCAACCACAGCATGTCTTCCGTTCTAAGTACCCGGCAAACCGTGCGTCAAGAACCCGTGAAAATGAAAAGCGTGTTTGACACCGTTTCCATTTCAATGCCACTATACGTCTGTTCCATATTTGCGGCCCATTGAAACAATGCAGGCGGCTTTGCATCGACCCGTATGCCGTGAACGAAATTCCGCAGCCAAGGCGTGTGCAACCAAGGCGGGGAGCTCGGCGTTCCCGGCACCTGTCCGACGGGTCGGGCAGTCCTGCGGAAGAGGGAATTCATCATGGGCATCTATCTCAAACTCGTTGCCTGCATGTGCTTCTGGGGCGGCACCTGGGTTGCGGGCAAGGAACTGGCGCAGCATCTGTCCCCGTTCTCCGCTGCCCTGCTCCGGTTCTCCAGCGCGTCGATCTGTCTGGTCATCATGACCATGCTGGCGGAAAAACGACTTCCCCGGCTTGACCGCGCCAATCTCGTCCCGGTCCTGTTTCTCGCTCTGACCGGCATTTTCGGCAACAACGCGTTCTTCTTTGCAGGCGTCAAGGTCCTGCCCGCTGGTCGTGCCGCGCTCATCGTGGCCGCCCTGCCGTCCGTGGTTTCGCTCTACACCGGGCTGGTCCAGCGCGAACGGTTCACCGCATCCCGCGTTCTGGGCATCATGTGCGCGTTCTGCGGGGTGCTGCTCATCGTGTCCGGCGGTAATCCCGCAGCCCTGCTCAACGGTGGGCTCGGCATCGGCGACCTGTACCTGTTCGGCTGCGTGCTCAGTCTGGCCGCGTACACCATTGCCGGGGTTCCGGTCATGCAACGCATGTCTCCCCTGTCCACGGTGACATGGGCCTGCATCCTCGGTTCGCTCATGTTCGTCCCCTTTGCACTGGCAACCGGATTCGCGTCCCAGGTCGGCGACCTGACCGTGCTTTCGTGGAGCAATGCCGCATTCATCGGCATCTTCGGCACGGCCTTCGCCTTCTGCTGGTTCTACGAGGGAGTGCGCGCCATCGGACCGTCACGAGCCGGGACCTTCATCAACATCGTGCCGGTAGTGGCCGTATGTCTGGCCTTTCTTCTGCTGGACGAACCGCCCAGCCCGTCACTGCTCACGGGCGGCGGCATGGTCCTGTTCGGCGTCTGGCTCACCAACCACAAGACCGCCGTGCCCCGACCTGCGGAATCCTGATCCGAAACAGCAAAAGCCGTCCCGGCACCCCGGGACGGCTTTCCGTTTGATGTCTGTGCGGACCTATCCGCCGAGTTCCTTGTAATATCCGTCCATCACCGCGAGAATGTTCGCGCCGATGTCCATGCAGTCCGGCTCGCGAATGTTGGCCAAGGCCACGCGCAGGGACCAGTCCGGCCCGGCGAATCCGGCCCCGGGCAGGCAGACCGTGTGATACTGCTCGGCCAGCCGGAACAGGAATTCCAGCGCATGCCGCTTGACCAGCTTGTCCGCGAATCCCTTGCCGTGCATCTTTTCCGCCAGCATCTTCAAATCGATGAGCGCATAGTACCGGGTCAGCCCGGCTCCGTCCGGCTCGGGCAGGTTCAGCGCCTTGAACAGCGCGGCCCACCGCTTTTTCAGCACGGTCATGATGGATTTCTTGTACACGTACGACTTGTCCAGCAATTCGAACAGGGAAAACAGGCACATGGCCGCCTGCTGCGGACCGGACAGCCCGCCGGTATGCGCCAGCGCCACCTGCCGACTGTCGATCTCCAGCCGATCGTGAAACGGAATATCCCCGGGCCTGGTGGAAACCAGCCGGTACCGCCTGTCCAGCCGCGCCTGTTCGGACTTGGACAGCTTTTTAATGATGCGATCCACCACGCAGTTCTCGTGCACCATGACCACGCCGAGCCGCCAGCCGGTCACGCCGAAATACTTGGAATAGGAGTACACGCCCAGAATGTTCTCGGGCAGAAGCTTGCCAAAGGTGTGGAAGGAATCCACGAAGCTCGCGTACACCGTGTCCGAGATGATGACCATGTTCGGATTGTTTTTCCGAATGGTGTCGGCCATGCGTTTCACCGTGTCCGCGCTCAGGGAAACCGAGGTCGGATTGGTGGGATTGACCATGTACAGGGCCTTGACCTGCGGGTCGCGCAGCTTGGCAACCTCGGAGTCCGGCACCTGCCAGCCCATGTTTTCATCGCCCTGAATGTAGATGGGCTTGAGCCCGTAGTCGGCCAGTGCGGGAATCTCCAGATAGGGAGAAAAAATCGGCGTGATGATGGCGACCTTGTCTCCTTCCCGGAGCACCATGTTCTCCTTCAGGGAGTTGAAGATGTAGATCATGGCTGCGGTCGCGCCCTCTGTGGCGAACAGATTGAACCTGCCCTTTGGCGGATCATTGGTGAACACCACCCGGTCCAGATAGCGGTTCACGATGGCTTCGGTCACCGGGAAGATGCGCGGCGGGTCCGGATAGAAATCGCCCTGCATCCCGTCGACCAGCTCGAACACGACCTGATCCGGCTTCATGCCCAGCTGCGTTTCCGCATAATGCAGGGCTTCACTCAGAAACGCCGCGCCCGGGTGCGCCTTGTGTTCGACCAGAAATGCATCGAACTCCTTTGCCATGCCGTCCAGCCGGCGGAAGCCCACGTCCCTTATGGACGAATGCCTTTCCGCAGCCGTGGCCGCAAACAGGGTGAGCAGAGCCAAAGCCTTGCGCACCGTGGTATTCAGAAAATCCGGATTGCCGCGTCCGGCATTGATGATCTGGCACCCGGACTCGGCGCACGCATCCTTGGCCTTCCGGATGAGCAGATTCTTGATCTCGAACGGACTTTCCTTTTCCAGATCAGGCCAATCCGGGTCGGCCGCCAGAGCCAGCTCCGCCCCGGCCAGCCCGATGAGCCTGCCCGCTCCCAATGCGGACACGCCGAAACACGCTGCATATCGAAAGAAATCCCGGCGGGAGATACCGCCCTTCCGCGCTTCCTCGGCCGCCTCATGAACAAACGGATGAATCGTTTTTGTCATGGCAATCCTCGCAAGGCATGGTTGTCGTTTTTCAACTCATCAACCAATACAGCCTTTCACAACAAAATGCCAAGTCAGGAAAAAACAATCTCATTGGAGAACGAAGGGGGCGAGAGCAAGGCACAAGGGAAATGCAGGGCCGACGCGTATTCCTCATACGCGAGGGGCTGCATTTTCCGCAGCAACGCAGCTATCGGCCCCTTATCGCCCGTCCTAGAAGGCTTTGCCGGGATTCATGATTACGTGAGGATCAAACACGCGCCTGATGGATTGCATGAGCGCGATCTGTTCCGGGGGAAGCTGCTCGACCACGAAATCCTTTTTGGTCAAGCCGGTGCCGTGCTCGCCGGAAATGGTACCGCCAAGGGACAGGGCGAGCCGAAACACGGCTTCCTTGGCCTTGTGCGCGGACTCGGTCTGCCCCGGAATGGTGGCATCGTGCAGAATGTTGACGTGAATGTTGCCGTCGCCCAGATGGCCGAAGCACATGACGGTCAGGCCGTGACGGTCGCCAAGGGCATGACACCCTTCCACGGCCTCGGGCACGCGGGAACGCGGCACGGCAATGTCCTCGGCCAGCTTGTTCGGGGCCAGATGATGCGCTGCCGGAGAGATTGTCCGACGCGCCTCCCACAGGATTTCCTCCTGCTCGCCCTGTCCGGATTCGAGGGACACGGCCCCGGATTCGGCGGCAACGGAGCGCAGTCGTTCCAGCTCCGCGGCTACGCCCTGTTCGGTGCCGTCCACCATGAACAGCAGGGCTGCGGCGCAATCCGGGGAAAGAGGCACGTCCGGCATGACCGCACGTACCGCGCGGATGGTTCCGGCATCCATGAATTCGCAGGCAGCAGGCAGAATTCCGGCCCGGAACACGGCTCCGGCCCCGTTCAGGGCGGAACGCAGGTCCGGATATCCGGCCAGCACGGACGCCGTGGTCTCGGGCAGGGGCACAAGCTTGAGCGTGACTTCGGAAAGCAGGCCCAGCTTGCCAGCACTGCCCACGAAAAGCCGGATCAGGTCCAGCCCGACCACGTTCTTGTGACTGCGACCGCCCGGGGCGATGATTTTTCCGCCGGGCAGCACGGCCCTGAGTCCGAGCACCCAGTCACGGGTCACGCCGTACTTCACGGCGCGCATGCCGCCCGCGCAGGTGGAGACATTGCCGCCAATGGTGGAATAGTTCACGCTGGCCGGGTCCGGCGGATACAGCAGATCTTGTGCGGCACACGCGGCTCGAAGGTCGCCTGTCACCACGCCGGGCTGGGCCACGGCCACGAAATCGTCAGGGGAAATGTCCAGAATGCGATTCATGCGCAGGGTGGAAACAACCACTCCGCCATGCACGGGCACGGCATTGCCCACTCTTCCCGTGGCCCGGGCGCGCGGGTACACGGGCATGCGTTCGGCATCGGCCCAGCGCAGGAATTCCTGCATCTGCTCCTCGTTTTCCGGACGCACCACGGCCCACGGCATGGCCCGTTCCCGACTGGCGTCGGCAGAGAACACGGCCAGTTCCTCGGGCGAAAGCACGCAGCCTTCACCGGGAAACAGGTCCCTGAGAAAGGATCGATGGGCGCGGGTGAGTTTGCGGGCATATCCGGTCATGCCGAAAAGGTACGGCCCGCGCCCGGGAGTGTCAATGGAGTTGCCTACTTGTAGGCGGCGAGCTGGCGGGCCGTGTCCCGGGCGATATCCCGGTCCTTGATGTCCTGCTTCTTGGAATGCACGTTCTTGCCCTTGCCAAGGGCAATCTGCACCTTGACGCGGCCACGCGCGAAATAGAGCTTGGTGGGGATCACGGTCAGGCCGCGCTGTTCCACCTTGGCGGCAAGCATGGCGATCTCGCGCTTGTGCAGGAGCAGCCGTCTGGGCCGTTCCGGGTCGTGCTGGTCGTAGATGCCGGTCTTTTCATAGGGCGCAATGTGCACGCCCACCAGAAAGGCCTGCCCGTCCTTGAACCGGACATAGCCGTCCTTGATGTTCACCGCGCCGAGACGCAGGGACTTGACCTCGCTGCCCACAAGGGAAATGCCGGCTTCAAGGGTCTCCACGAACTCGTACAGGCGGCGGGCCTGCTTGTTCACGGCAATGGTGTTGGACGATACTTTCTTCTTTTTCTTGGCCATGATTCGATCCGATTGCAGATGTTCCCGGAATCTCCGGAAATCCTCGTGTACCAGTGATGCGCGGTCCAGGCAAGCCGGACGCTATTCCACCCGCACGCAGGACACGCTGTTCTTGGGCGATCCCTCGACCATGCGGTCGCTGTACACGAGATAGATGAGCACGTTGCGCTTGCTGTCGTAGAACCGGACCACCTGCATGGACTTGAAGATCAGGGAGGTGCCCTTCTTGAAGACGCGAACCCCGTTCTTGCTTCCGCTCTTCACGGCCTCCGGCAGAACGATGTGCCCGGTGCGCACGCATTCGATGGATGCGTCGGACGGGTCCTCGGCCACGCCGACCATGCCCTTGATGCCGCCCTTGCGCGCACGGCTCAGATAGCAGGTCACACCCGGAATGTCCGGGTCGTCAAAGGCCTCGACAATGATGTCGTCATCCCGGGAAAACATGTGAAACACGGTGTCCACCGTGCCGATGGTCTCGGCCATGGCCGGAGCGGCCATGAGCAGGACCAGACACGCGCACATCCAGATGGAAACACGGATACGGTGTTGTTTTTTCATGGAGCGGAAGTAGCAGGCGGACGCAGGGAAGGCAACGCGAAAAAACGGCTCAACCGTGTCCGTATTCAGGAAAAAAACGCCCCAACCAAAAGGCCGGGGCGCTTGATTCACAGACATCCTGGCTACTTGCCGCAGCACTTCTTGTATTTCTTTCCCGAACCGCAGGGGCAGGGATCGTTGCGGCCGACCTTGGGCTCGGCACGACGCACGGTCTTGGCCTTGGGCCTGTTCTGGGATTCCGAATCCTGATATTCCAGTTCGTCGGTCTGTTCATGCTGGAATTCCTCCTCCCGAACCTCGGCCTCGATGCGCAGGTGGGAAAAGGCGCGCAATGCGTTTTCCTTGATGGTGTACAGGGTCTCCTGAAACAGCTCGAACCCCTCGCGCTTGTATTCCTGCTTGGGGTCCTTCTGGCCGTAGCCGCGCAGGCCGATGCCGTCACGCAGATGGTCCATGTTGAGCAGGTGTTCCTTCCAGTTGCGGTCCAGGGATTCCAGCAGGAAATAGCGGACGATCTCCTGATAGTGATCCGGGGCCGCGCCCTTGAGGTAATCGAAAATGTCGGCCACCCACTTCTGCGCCTGTTCCAGCGTGGGCAGTTCATCGGATTCCCTGAACGCCTTGAATCGATCGAAATTGAAGACCTCCTCAAGCCGGGAACGCACGGACTCGATGCCTTCCTCGTCCAGATGCTTGTCATCCAGAGCCGCGACAAGCACGTCTTCCAGCAGGTCGTCGGCATATTCAAGGGCAATGTCCTCCAGCTTTTCGGACATCATCATTTCGCGGCGCAGGGAATAGATGACCTCGCGCTGCTGATTCATGACGTTGTCGAAATCCAGAAGCTGCTTGCGTATTTCGAAATGATGGTTTTCCACGCGGGTCTGGGATTTCTCAATGGCGTTGGAAACCATCTTGTTCTCGATGGCCTGCCCGTCCTCGAGCCCGAGCTTTTCCATGATGCCCTTGAGCCGATCCGAACCGAACAGACGCATGAGATCGTCGTCCAGCGCCAGATAGAACCGGGAGGAACCCGGGTCGCCCTGACGACCGGCACGACCGCGAAGCTGGTTGTCGATGCGCCGGGACTCGTGGCGTTCGGTGCCCACGATGTGCAGACCGCCCAGTTCCTTGACACCCTCGCCCAGCTTGATGTCCGTGCCGCGACCCGCCATGTTGGTGGCAATGGTCACCTTCTTCTGCTGACCGGCCTCGGCCACGATCTCGGCTTCCATGTCGTGCTGCTTGGCGTTGAGCACGTTATGGGGAATCTTCCGCTGCTTGAGCAGTTGGGAAAGCAGCTCGGATTTCTCGATGGAGACCGTGCCCACCAGCGCGGGCTGGCCCCGGTGATAGCACTCGGCAATGTCGTCCGCGATGGCGTGGAACTTCTCCTGATGCGTCTTGTAGATCATGTCCGGATGATCCTTGCGGACCATGGGCTGATGCGTGGGGATCACGATCACGTCGAGGTCGTAGATCTGGCGGAATTCCACGGCCTCGGTGTCGGCCGTACCGGTCATGCCCGCCAGCTTGTCGTACATGCGGAAATAGTTCTGGAACGTGATGGACGCGAGGGTCTGGTTCTCGGCCTCGACCGAAACCTGTTCCTTGGCCTCCAGCGCCTGATGCAGACCGTCGGAAAGACGGCGCCCCGGCATGAGTCGGCCCGTGAACTCGTCCACCAGCACGACCTGACCGTCCTTGACGATGTAGTCCACATCCGCCTTGAAGCAGTGGTGCGCCTTGAGGGCCTGAAGCACATGGTGCTGGAGCGCGATGTTCCGGGTGTCGAACAGGTTGTCGATGTCGAGCAGGTCCTCGACCTTTTCCACGCCTTCGTCGGTCAGGGTGATGGTCTTGCCCTTCTCGTCCAGCTCGAAATCGCCGGGATTCGGCGTCTTCTGATCCTTTTCCCGGGGTTCGCACATGATCATTCTGGGCACGATGGCGTCGATCTGGCGATACAGGCCCGAAGACTTTTCGCCCGGGCCGGAAATGATGAGCGGGGTTCTGGCCTCGTCAATGAGAATGGAGTCGACCTCATCGACGATGGCGAAATTCAGGGGGCGCTGCACGAGCTGTTCCTTGTAGAACTTCATGTTGTCGCGCAGATAGTCGAACCCGAACTCGTTGTTGGTGCCGTAGGTGATGTCCGAACGATAGGCGGCCTGCCGCTCCTCGTCGGTCAGTCCGTGCACGATCACGCCCGTGGTCAGGCCGAGAAAGGCATACAGGCGGCCCATCCACTCGGAGTCGCGGGTGGCAAGGTAGTCGTTGACCGTGACCACGTGCACGCCCTTGCCGGACAGGGCATTGAGCACCACGGGCAGGGTTGCCACCAGCGTCTTGCCTTCACCGGTCTTCATTTCCGCGATCCTGCCCTGATGCAGGACCATGCCGCCGATGAGCTGCACGTCGAAATGGCGCATTTCCAGAACACGGCGGGAGGCTTCGCGTACCAGAGCAAAGCATTCGGGCAGCACGTCGTCCAGAGTCCGCTTGCCAGCCTGGACTTCCTCCTTCCAGGCGGCGATCCGTTCCGGAAATGCCTCGTCCGGCAGGTCCTGCATCCCGGATTCCAGATCATTGATCCGAGTGATGACGGACTTGAGTTTTTTCAGATAGCGATCGTTCTTGGACCCGAAAAGAAACTTGAGCATTATGTATGGTCTCCTGAAAGGATGATATCCTGTGATTGCATGCTGCGTGCCCGGGGTGAAACAGGGCGTCCGGCGCAGCCCTCCGGTAGATATGACCTCTGGCCGCGTTGTCAATGCAAAAGGCTTGGCAGCACCCGCCGAACCCGGCCTCCCCGGATACCACAAACCCGAAATTCAGTAAAACGCGGAAAACCGCACGACAGACCAGGATCGGGAGTGCGGTCCGATTTCCGTCCGTTCCGGTTCCATCACACGGACAAGGCTTCGAGCCAGTGCCCCGCCCGGACGTTTTCCGGAACCGTGGCCGCAAGCTGCATGACGCAGGCCGAGCATCCGGTCAGCACAATGTCCGCACCTTCCAGATGATGCAGGCACTCCCGGTTCACGGTCGCGGACAGTTCCGGGGCGCAGAGCTGCATGATGCCGCCGAAGCCGCAGCATTCCCGCTTCGTGGCCGCGACCAGCGCAGGACCGAACATGGCCGACATCAGAGCGGCGTCCGGGTCGACGCCATGCATGTGGCAGGGATGATGATAGCCGACGCGCCCGGGCGCCCCGGGCAGCAGCGCGAATTCCGCCCCGTCCAGCAGCGAGGACAGGGCAACAAGCGAATCGCGCCACTCTCCTTCCTCTTCCGGGGAATCGAACACGGACACGTAGCGGCGCAGATGATCCAGACAGGAGGCGCAGAACACGGCAATGCGCGGCTTTCCGGCCTTGCGCCAGACCTCGACATTGATCCGGGCCAGAGATTCGGCATCATCCGCAAATCCGGCGCAATCCAGCCCGGAACCGCAACAGGAAAACTCCGCGGGAATCACGCTCGCGCCCAATCCCTCCAGCACGGCCTCGGCGGTTTTGCGCCACTCCGGGCGAACGTGCTCGGCCATGCATCCGGCAAAGAGCAGCAGGGCCTCGCCCCGACAGGTGGCAGGCCAAGTGCGCACCTGCACGCACGGCGCAAGAGCCGCATCCGCTCGCATTCCGGCGGCCAGCCTGAGCAGATTCCCGAACCGTTCGGGAAACAGGGACTCGGGCACCAGAGGCGCGCCTTTCCCGGCCAGAGGCCAGAGCGTGCGCGCCCGGGAAAGCCACTCCTTCCACACCTTGGACCGGAATCCGGGATGCGCGGCGCGCAACCCGGCCACCAGACCGGGCACGTCCACGTCCTGCGGGCACTTCTCGCGGCAACGGCCGCACCCGAGACACAGCCCGGCAAGGCGCGAAACCGCCTCGCGGCTCAGTTCGGCCGGGTCATCCAGCAGGGCGGCCAAATCCGCCTTGGCCCGAGGCGAGAGTTCCTCCCGGGCCGTTGTCCGCAACAGCGGACAGACTTCAAGACATTTCCCGCACAGCACGCATTTGTTCGTCATGACGCGCGGATTCTACTCCGGGCGGCTGCGGCTGGCAAATGCCCTGATGAATGTCCCGGCACGCGGCCAGGAACCTGTCGTTGTCCGCAGTGCAGCGTACGGTCAGGCGCAGGTAGCGCATGCCCTGAATCCCGCGCACATTGTCCAGATTCGCGGTGAGCATGCCCCGCCGAGCCAGGGCCGCGTGCAACTGGGCCGCGGTCAGCCACTGATGCCGAACCATGAGCGTGTTCGAATCCGAAGGCACGGTCTCGAACCCGGGGATGAGACGCAGACCGCGAACCAGTGCGGACCGCCGCCGTTCCACCTCCACCCTTGCCCGGTTCACGTGGCTGCGACTGAGCAGGGCGAGCTGGGCCATGTACAGGGACACCCACGAAAACGGAAACGTGGGCCGATACAGCAGCACCGCGTTGCGCAGCTCCCTGCCGGAGCACATCATGTACCCCACCCGCACGCCGGGCAGGGCGTACATCTTGGAAAAGGTGCGAAGCACCATGAGATGCGGATGGTCGGGCACGAGCCGGGCCGCGCTGCGCACGCCGGAAGGGGCGTCCGTGTATTCGCCATAGGCCTCGTCCACAACCAGAGCCGTGCCGCTCCGGGCGCAGGCATCCGAAACCAGTTCGATATCCGCCGGATCGATGAACTGGCCCGTGGGATTGACCGGGTTGCTGATCCACGCCAGCTTGGGTTCCCGACTGCGGATGCGATCGATCATCTCCCTGGTCACGCTCCGGTTCCAGCGGTAGTGATGCCCATCCAGATGGACCACGTGAATCTCGGCTCCGGCCCGGCGCGACATGTCCTCGAACACCGAGAAATTCGGCACCGGAATCAGGCAGGCATCACAGGGGTCGAGCACGGCCCGGGCAATGTGGTCGATCATGGGCTCCAATCCCGCGCTCATCACGAACCATTCCGGCGGCAGATTGAACTTCCGGGAAAGCTGCTTCTTGAGCAGGCCGTATTGGTTGTCCGGGTACTCGGTCATGTTCGCGGCAACCAGATCAGGCAGCGCGTCCAGACGCAGCACATCCTGAACCAGAGGCGGACACCCGTCCGTGTTCTTGCCGATGTCGAATCGATACACCCGCTCCAGACCATGCTGCACACGCAGGTCCGCAATGAAGGCCAGCTCGTCGTGCTCCTTGCTCACATAGTCGCCCGAAGCAAAGGACAGTGCGTCCCGCGTCAGGCAGGAAAGGCAGTTGTCCCAGCTCATGCGGCCCTCCCCTTTTCCAGCACGTAGCAGCTCATGCGGCGACCTTCCGTCTTGCCGGATACCAGCCGTTCGGCCACGTAGCCCCGGTTGTTCAGATATTCCAGAAACACGGCCCGGGTTGTCATGCGGGCCTGATAGGCCGCCTCCATGTCACTGAGCTTGAGGCTGTCCAGATCCCCGGGAATGGGCACCAGCACGACCGGGGAATCCGGCATGAATTCCGGCCCGGCCAAAGGATATCGGCACAGGGCATCGTCCAGGGTCTGAAAACCGCTCGTGGTCTCCGACGCGCACAGGTCCACCAGTGTCACGAACCGATCCAGCGGCAGGCCCCGGTGCATGTCGCAATCCACGTTGTAATACCCGGTCTGATACGAAACCGCCCTTCCGCCCATGCGATTCAGGTACATGTGCGCATTGCGGCTTTCCAGCGGTTCGTAGGTCCAGTGGCAGTACGTGATCCCGCATTCCACGAGCCGATCGCGCACGGCCATGAGCAGGGACATGCCGATGCCCGAATCCCGGTACGGCTCCAGCACGCCAAGCATGTGGCCGTACGCGGTCTTCGGCGTGAGAGTGGGCAGAAACAGCACGAACGCCACCATCTCCTCTTCCAGAAACGCGCCCAGCAGCACGGATGTTTCCGGGATGTCCATGGCCCAGGCCCTCAGGCTGATCGGCGAGGTTGCGCCGCCGCCGTCCAGTCCCCAGACTATTTTCTGGATTTCCACGACCCGCTCCAGTTCCTCGTGCGTATGCAGGGGTTTTATCACCCATTCCAGTTCCATATCTTCCTCCAAATATTGAAGATCGTTCGTCGGAATTACGGTCCGTCATCAAGGGGTCCCGCCATTGCGGACCGCAACCGGATATTCTGTTTATAATATCCATATATCGATAGATGGAGGTGCGCCACAAGAATCGTATTTTGACAGCAAAAAAAACGAAAAAGGGCGGAAGCCGAAGCTCCCGCCCTGAAGACCGTGTATGAATCGAAACGGTTAGATCTTGCAGGCAGTGCGAAGATCGTCCACCGCGTCGGTCTGCTCCCACTGGAACTCGGGGAGTTCGCGACCGAAGTGGCCGTAGTTGGTGGTCTTGCGGAAGATGGGGCGGCGCAGCTTGAGGCGCTCCACGATGAAGTAGGGGCGCAGGTCGAAGACCTCGTTCACGGCCTTGGTCAGCATCTCGTCGGACACTTCGCCGGAACCGCGGGAGGAAACGACCACGCTCACGGGTTCAGGCACGCCGATGGCGTAGGCAATCTGCACTTCGCATTCCTGCGCCAGCCCGGCGGCCACGATGTTCTTGGCCACGTAGCGCGCCATGTATGCACCGGAGCGGTCCACCTTGGACGGATCCTTGCCGGAGAATGCGCCGCCGCCATGGGCACCTGCGCCACCGTAGGTATCGTTGATGATCTTGCGCCCGGTCAGACCGCAGTCGCCCACGGGACCGCCGATGACGAACCGGCCGGTGGGATTGATGTAGGTCTTGATGTTCTCGTCAATGAGGTCCTCGGGAAGCGTCTTCATGATCACTTCCTGCATGATGGCGTCCTTGAGGTCGGCATAGGCCACATTGGCGTCATGCTGGGAGGACACGACCACGTTGTCGATGCGCAGGGGCTTGCCGTCCTCGAATTCCACGCAGACCTGGGTCTTTCCGTCCGGGCGCAGAAAATCGAGAATGCCTTCCTTGCGCACGTAGGTCAGGCGGCGGGACAGCTTGTGGGCGTAGTAGATCGGGGTCGGCATCAGAGCCGGAGTCTCGTCGCAGGCATAGCCGAACATCATGCCCTGGTCGCCTGCGCCCTGCTCTTCGGGCTTGGTGCGGTCAACGCCCTGAGCAATGTCCGGAGACTGCTTGTCCACAGAGGAAATGACCGCGCAGGTCTGCCAATCAAAGCCCATGCTGTCGGCGCTGTTGTAGCCGATGCTCTTGATGGTGTCGCGGACGATGTCCGGGAAATGGGCATAGGCAGTGGTGGAGATTTCACCGGCAATGAAGGCCATGCCGGTGGTGACCAGCGTTTCGCAGGCCACGCGGCAGTTCTCGTCCTGCTCCATGATGGCGTCGAGGATGGCGTCGGAAATCTGGTCCGCGACCTTGTCGGGATGGCCTTCGGTCACGGATTCCGAGGTGAACAGGTACTTTCCTTTGGGAGTCAGCATTCTTGGTCCTCCTTAAACGATTAAACTCGACGCCAGCCTACAAGGGAAGGCAGGGGTCGTACTCGATGGTCCTGTCGATACAATTGTCCTGCCCGGCCATGACCACCTTGGGGCGATACTCCGCGGCTTCGTCCTCGGAGAGCCAGACATACGTAGCAATGATGACTCGCTGGCCAACCTCGCCCTTGTGCGCAGCAGCCCCGTTCAGGCAGATTTCGCCCGGGCCGCCCACAATGGCATAGGTCGTCAGCCTTTCTCCATTATCCAAATTATAGATGTCGATCCGCTCGTTGGGCGTGATCCCCGCAGCCTTCATCAGCACCGGGTCAATGGACAGACTGCCCTGATATTCCAGCTTGGCGCAGGTGATGGTTGCACCGTGAATCTTGCCGCCCAAAAAACTCTTTTGCATTCTACTGTCAAACCTTGATGAAAATGTTGTCCAAAAGCCGCGCCTTTCCAATACGCACGGCGACCGCAGCCAGTACCGGCCCGTCGATTCTGTCCACAAAGGCGATGGTTTCGGGATCAACAAGGTCCACGTAATCGATCTCGCCCATGGGAATCGTCCGGGCGTATTCCTCCCGGACAAAGGCCTTGACGGCCTCAACGTCGCGCTCTCCGGCCTCGATTCTCCCGGCCGCCTTGAGCAGCCCCTTGCGCAGATTCGGAGCAAGCGCACGCTCATCGGCAGTGAGGTAGGCGTTCCGCGAGCTTTTGGCAAGGCCGTCGGCCTCGCGCACAATGGGCTGGCCAACGATCTCCACGGGAATGTTCAGGTCGCGGACCATGCGGCGAATGATGGCAAGCTGCTGCCAGTCCTTTTCCCCGAACACGGCCACATCGGGCTGGGCCAGCATGAACAGCTTGGTCACCACGGTACAGACCCCGCGAAAATGCACGGGCCGGGAAGCGCCGCACAGATTGCGTTCCAGTTCCGGGGAAACCACCCAGGTGGCGTGACCGGGACCGTACATTGCGCCCGGCTCCGGTGCGAACATCACGTCCGCGCCGTGCGCCTCGGCAGTGGCCCTGTCACCTTCGAAGTCGTGGGGATACTTGTCCAGATCCTCGTCGGGACCGAATTGCGTGGGGTTGACGAATACGGAAACAACGAGCTTGTCGCACAGGGAACGAGCCCGGTCCATCAACGCCATGTGTCCTTCGTGCAGATACCCCATGGTGGGGACCAGTCCCACTCGCCTGCCTTCACGTTTCCAGGCCAGACAAAGAGCCTGAAGTTCTTCCGGAGTTTTTACTACTTGCATATTACCTTTGATTTCCTGAATAACGTCATACGAAGATTTCTAGCTATGATAATCGGCCTGTAATGTCCATATCTTTATGTATTGATATAGTCCGTTTGACAAGCCCTTCGGGACAGAAAATCATGCCCCCGGGTGAATTCCCAGGCAAAGTTTTGTTTGAGAAATGAGCGTGCGCGTTGTAAGGTCCCGGATTATGTGGACGAAAAAAGATATTTTCGAAGACGGCACGCTGTCGCTCACCCCGCAGGAGCTCATCGATTTCGAGCATACGCTCAAGGACATGATCGCGGAATTCCTGGATTTCGACTCCTACAGTCTGTTTTTCCCGCGTCAGGGTAACTCGAACCGCAACACGCATGAACCGGAATTTCGCGAGGAAACCGGAGAGCTGCTCCTGCCGCTGGTGTTTCAGGGCACCCTGCTGGGCTATTTCGTGGCCAGAGGCGTCCGGCTCGAGGCTCCGTCCACGGCCCCGGCGTACATCATGCGTCTGGCCTCTGCCGCATTGGACAAGCTGGCCCTGTACCGGAAAAGCGTAAGCGACCCCCTGACCGGACTGCACACCCGGGACTACTTCTTCCACGAACTGGAAAAAGCCATCGGTCAGGTTCAGGGCTGCCTTGTCAACGGCAGTTGCCGGGCCGGGATCGAGGCACGCGAAGTGGACCTGACCTTTTCCGGCACGCTGGGCGTGATCGTGCTCGACCTGGACTGCTCCCAATGGATCAACGAACGCTACGGCTACCTCACTGGCGACGACATCGTGTCCGAAGTGGGCCGACTGCTGCGCACGGTCTGCCCCAAATTCGTGACCGCATCCCGGTTCGCCAACGACAAGTTTTCCATTCTGGTGCCGGATGCCAAGCCCAAGGCGTGCTTCCAGCTTGCCGAAGTGATCCGTCAGGGTGTGTCCAAGCTCCAGTTCGAGGACGAGGTCACGGGCGACCTGATCTCCATCACGGGCAGCCTCGGTTTCGTGAACTATCCGCAGGGACTCGAAGGGGCGCAGTTCCGCCGCAGCCCGGCCGAACAGGCGCGCATTCTGGTACGCAAGGCCAAAAAGGCCGTGGCCACGGCCAAAAGCCACGGTCGCAACCGCGTATTCGGGTTCGGGGACATCCTGAACGTAGGTGGCAAGGTGCTGGAAATGCTGCCCATGAACCGCATGGCCGTGAGCATCGGCGCATCCGCCGGAGCGCGCGTGGGCCAGCGGTTTCTGGTTCGCGCACCCAAGTCCGGACGCACTGCCGCAGCCGTGATTACCGAGGATGAACGCATCACGGGCCGCTACCCCGCCATATACAAGGGCGAAGTGGTGCTGGTGGAGGTGCAGGATGAAATGGCCTTTGCCGAGGTACTGCATCTTGCCGATCCGAGCATGACCATCGGCCCGGGCGACCGGCTCAAGCTCGTGAGCGCATCGGACGCACTCTACGAACCGCCCGCCCATGAAGGCGGCACGCCAACGCGCGATCATGCCACCGGCCTGTTCTCGTACAAGGATTTTCTCAGTCAGCTTGCCTCGGCCCGGCAGACCCCGGAGACCTTCGGACTGCTTCTGGTTCGCGTTCTGGATCAGCCGCGCGAGGGAGCGGAAGGCTATCAGGAAGCCATGGACCGCATGGCCTCGGAAGCCGCATCCATTGCCCGCGGAGCACTCGGGGAGACCGCCATCGGCGGCCGATACGGCCTCGGCGGGGTGATCTTCCTCCTGCCCGACACCGCCCCGAAAACCCTGCTGGCCCGGGCGCACGAAATACAGGAACAGGCCAAGGCGCGCCATTCCCTGCGCGTGGCGGCCGGAGCTGCCTGCTACCCGTTCCTGACCTTTGACCGGGCCGACATTCTGGAAAACTGCCGCAAGGCGCTGGAACACGCCCTGCTCCTGCCCGACCCCAAGGTTGCGGTATTCGATTCCATTTCCCTGAACCTGTCCGCGGACCGCCGGTTCATGGACGGCGACATCTATGGCGCAGTGGATGAATTCAAGCTGGCCCTGCTTGCGGACGACGGCAATCTGCTGGCCCGCAATTCGCTGGGCATCTGCTATGCCCAGCTCGGGCGCTTCGAGGAAGCACGCCGGGAATTCGAAAAGGCATCCCTGCTCGATCCGTCCGACGTGCTGGCCCTGTACAATCTGGGCTGGGCCAACCACAGGCTGGGTCGGTTCGACAAGGCCGTGGCCGCCTACATCCGCTGCCTGAAAGTGGACTCCGGCCACATCTACAGCCTGATGCGTCTCGGCTCCCTTGCCGAACGGGACGGCGATCTGGACATGGCCGAAACCTATTACACCGAAGCAGCGGGCCTGCCCGGCGGACAGGATCTGGTGCTTCGTCCCCTTGCCCGCGTGGCCCTGTCGCGCGGAGACAAGGACCGGACCCGGGAATATCTGCATCTGGCCCTGAACGCGGACCACAACGACCACCAATCCATGCACATGCTGGCCCGGCTCTATCTCCACACCGGCGAGGACCCGCAGATCGCGGAGATTCTGGCTCGGCAGGCCGCAGCCCTTGCCCCGGAAAAGAACGCGTACTGGGACACCCTGATCCAGACTCTGGAAGCACAGGACAAGCACGAAGAGGCTGCCAAGGTCTCGGCCCGGGCGCGGTAGCGCTCCTCCCCCTTTCCGAACGAAAAAGGCCCGGACTCCATGGAGTCCGGGCCTTTGATGTCGGTGAAACGATTCGCCCTAGGCGAGCTTGGCCTTGATGGCCTGAGCCAGCTTTTCGCCCAGTTCGTAGCAGGACTGGAGCGCGGCGTGATCCGGAATGAACTTGTTCTTGACCGGCGGCTCCACGATTTCCATGTTCATGGCCTCAAGCCATTCGGTCAGGGTCTTGACGCACTCGCCGGACCAGCCGAACGAGCCGATGGCCGCGCCGATCTTGTTCTGGGGACGCAGTCCCTTCATGTAGGTGACCATGTCGGCCATGCCGGGCAGGATGCCGTTGTTGTGGGTCGGGGGCCCCCAGCACCACGGCGGCCGCGTCGAACACCTCGGTCATGACCTCGCTGTGATGATTGTTCTTCATGCACATCAGCCGCACGGACACGCCGTTGTCGGCAAGGCCCGTGGCAACGGCCTCGGCCATCTTCTCGGTGGACTGCCACATGGTGTCGTACACGATGACCGCACGGTTTTTCGGCTTCTGCTCGGCAAACTCCACGTACTTGTCCATGACCCATTTCACGTCGTCGCCACGAAACATCAGGCCGTGGTCGGGCAGAACGCAATCCAGCTGAAGATTCATGTCCTCCAGCGCCTTGAGGGTCTTGAGCACGACCGGGGAATACGGCAGCACGATGTTGGCGTAGTATTCCTTCATGCGCTCTTCGAGCATGTGGTTGTCCACTTCGTCGGCCCAGCGTTCGCTGGTGGCCCAGTTCTGGCCGAACGCGTCATTGGTGAAGGCCACGCCATCCTCGGGAATGTAGGTCAGCATGGAATCCGGCCAATGCAGCATCCGGGTCTCGATGAACTGGAGCCTGCGCGAACCGATGGAAATCTCGGAACCGGTGGGAACGACTTCCACGGGCCAATCCTCGTAATGGAAATGGGCCTTCATGGCCTTTTCGCCCATGGGAGAGGTGTAGATTTTCTCGGGACGATATTTTTCCACGGCTTCGCGGAGACAACCGGCATGGTCGGGTTCAAGGTGATTGATCACGAAATAGTCGATTCTGGCGTCCTTGCCCAACACCTGAGCGATGTTGCACTGAAGACGGCTCCAGAACTTATGGTCAACCGTATCCACCAGCGTGGTCTTTTCGTCCCTGATCAGAAAATTGTTGTAGGTGGTGCCGTAGGGGGACTTGGAATAGCCGTGGAAGTTGCGCTTGTTCCAGTCCACCACGCCGATCCAGTAGATTCCGTTCTTGATTTCAACAGGCTTCATTTCGCGTTTACTCCGAATTGCATGGCGCTCGGCCAGTACATGAAAAGAAGCGCGGCCCGGGGGCTCGCGCTTCCACCCTATCAAAAAAACTCTAATCCTCGGGGCTGAAACTGTCCTTGGGTGCGCCGCAGATGGGGCAGACCCACTCGTCCGGCAAATCCTCGAAGGCAGTGCCGGCAGGGATGTCGCTGTCAGGATCGCCGACTTCGGGATCATACACATAGCCGCAGATATCGCAGACATATTTCTTCATGACATCATTCTCCTGTTTGTCCGAAACCTTTGCATCCGTCCTGCCCGGTGTCAACTCCGCAGGGTCGTCCACCGTGGGCAGTTCGCAATCGGCCCTGGTGGACCCTTCGCCCACCAGCGGCCGAAAACACTTTTTCGTCCCGCCGCAAATGGGACAGCGCCAGTCGTCAGGCAAATCCTCGAACAGGGTGCCCTTGGGAATCTTCCCCTTTCTGTCGCCCTTGTCCGGATTGTAGATGTAGCCGCAGTTCACGGTCTGGCATTGCCACATGTCTTCGGGTCTGGCCATGTCTTCCTCCTGCGCGGATGAAAAAGGGGCGGACCTTGCGGTCCGCCCCGGGATAGCGTGATGCGGACCTACTTTGCGGCCCAGAGGCCGTGCAGGTTGCAGTAGGCGCGGACCGAAACGTCGCCGCTCAGGTCGCACAGGCAGAACTCGGCCTGGGGTGCATCGCCGGGTTTGAGCATCTTCGTGAGCACCACATCGCCCACCATGACCTCGATCCATTCGATATAATGCTTTTCCTCCATGGGATGCGCCACGCTGCCGACCTTGACGGTCAGCTTGTCGCCGTTGCGCTCCATGACCGGAACATGCTTTTCCCTGGCCGCATCCACGGTGTTCTCGACCATGAGTTTCATGCTTTCGCCGCAACAGACCAGTTCTCCGGCGCCTTCATGCACCATGATCACGATGTTGCCGCAAACTTCACACTTGTAGACTTCACCAAGCTTGGTCGCCATATGAAAACTCCTTGAACAGTTTGACGTTACTTCCAGTTTTCGTCACGCTTCTCGAAGTACTTCTGAGGATGGTCGCAGGCCGGACATTTGACCGGGGCAGTAGTGCCCTTGTGGTTGTAGCCGCAGTTGCTGCAACGCCAGACGATTTCCTCTTCCTTGGCAAAGACCTTGTCGGTCTCGATGCTGTCCATGAGCGCCTTGTACCGCTCCTCATGGTATTTTTCGGCCACGGCAATGTTCTCGAACACGGCCGCGATGTCGTTCAGGCCCTCTTCCCGGGCGATCTTGGCGAACTCCGGGTACATTTCGGCCCATTCGTGATTCTCGCCGGCAGCGGCTTCCTTGAGATTTTCCAAGGTGGAACCGATCACGCCAGCCGGGTAGGCTGCAGTGATCTCCACCTCGCCGCCCTCCAGAAACTTGAACAGTCTCTTGGCGTGTTCCTTTTCATGGTCGGCGGTTTCCGCGAAGATATTGGCGATCTGGACGTATCCTTCCTTCTTGGCCTTGCTGGAAAAATACGAATAGCGGTTGCGGGCCTGGGACTCGCCGGCGAATGCCGTCAGCAGGTTCCTTTCAGTACGGGTTCCCTTCAAAGACATGAATGTCCTCCTTGAAAATCGGACGAGTGTAGAGATTGGCAGGTAGTCATCCTGCTCCGCAGTACCACACAACGGGGTAAAAGGCACGAGGGCCTCATGTTATTTTTCTGGACTGTCTTACTGTCGGCAGGCCCGGCACTCCGGGCAGATACCGACGAACTCCACCGAGCAGCTCAGGATGTCGAATCCGGCTGCATGCTCTTCAGGCAGGCTGGGAATTTCAATGTCGCACTCCACATCGATCACCCGGGTGCACACCGCGCACCGCAGGTGGGGATGGGGAACGGGGTTGCCATCGAAACGCTTCTGCGCTCCGGGTGCTCCGAGCTTGAGCACAAGCCCCTTGCTGCAAAGAAATTCCAGATTGCGATATACGGTTCCCAAGCTGATGCGAGGGATGATCTTGCGGACCATGTCATACACCTCATCCGCAGTGGGATGGGTCTTGACCTTTCTGAGTTCCTCAAGGATCACCTTGCGCTGCTTGGAAAGACGAAATCCCAGTTCGGCAGCCATAAACAACCTCCGTTGTGAACTTGAAAATAATTACTATTAGCCAAGCTGCCCAATGTCAAGCAATAGTTGAAACAGCAATCACCGTCCCACTACATGAATACGCTGATTCGCGCAAACAAAACAGCCGGGCATCATGCCCACCCATGCATATTAAGCTGATAAAACAAATTGTTACCGCCACCAGCTTAGTAGAACGATTGACCTAACTTTGTCGCTGGACACCACATACACGATTTGTGGGCTTTTTGACAGGAACAATTTCAACCATTTGTTATTGCTAACGAAACAAATCAACTCCACAGAGACAGCAAAAGGACGGGTCCCGGCTCGGCCGGGACCCGTCCTTTTCAATGCATGTTTCCGATTCCGCTCAGTTGCGGAATTTGGCGACCAGTTCGGCAAGCTGCCGGGCCATGCGGGAAACTTCCTCGATACCCTCGCTGGATTCGCGGATGCCGGCTAGCACTTCCTGGGACAGCTCGTTGATATGCGTAACGCTGTTGTTGATCTCATCCGAAGTGGACGATTGCTGTTCCGCGGCCGTGGCGATTCCACGAACCATGTCGGCTATGGAATTGGAGTGGGTCACGATCTGATCGAGCACCTCTCCGGCCTGCTGGGCCATGCCAGACGTGTTGACCACCCGCTCCCTGGCCGTATCCATTTCCCGGACAACGTCCGTGGTGGACTGCTGAATCAGGCTGATGGCCCCTTCCACTTCCTTGGTGGCCTGCATGGTCTTTTCCGCGAGCTTGCGCACCTCGTCCGCAACCACGGCGAATCCGCGTCCGGCATCTCCGGCCCGTGCCGCCTCGATGGCCGCGTTCAGGGCGAGCAGGTTGGTCTGATCCGCAATGTCGTTGATCACGCCCATGACCTGACCGATATTCTCGGCCCGGCTGGAAAGTTCGCCGAGCGCACCAGCCAGATTCTCGGTGGTGGTGGCCACGGAATTGATCTCGACCACGGTCTTGCGCACCACGTCCCCGCCATCCACGGCCACCTTGTTGGCCTGTCCCGATGCATCGGCTGTTTCCGACGCGTTTTTGGCGACCTCAAGCACGGTGGCGTTCATTTCCTCCATGGCCGTGGCCACCTGTCCGGTCTGATCCGCAGAGGTATCCACGCCGCGAGCCAGTTCGCGCATGCGCTCGGAAAGCAGATCCGACGCGGAATTCAGGCTGTTGGCAACCTGCGTGACCTCGGTGGCCACCTCCAGCAGGTTTCGACGCTGGGCCTCGATGTTGCGACGATCCTCCTCCTCGCGGGTCAGATCGATGAGCACGCAGATGGCGCCTACGGTCCTGCCGTCCGCATCCTTGAGCGGAGAAGCCTCGAAATGCAGGGGAAAGGCGGTTCCGTCGGCCCGGACATACCGGAAATTCCCGGTCAGGGTCGTGCCGCTTTCGATGACATGGGCCGCATCGCAGGTTTCCTCGCCCGGCTCGCACTCGAACACATCGGGCACGGCGCGACCGAGAATCCCGTCCTCGTCCTGACCGAGGATATCCAGAAGCGGCTGGTTCACGAACCTGAGCCGTTCCTCGGCATCGGTCACGAACAGGGGAACAATGATCCCGGACAGGACGCTTTTGTTGTACTGGAGCTGATCCTTGATCTGATCCACCATTTCGCCGAGATACCGGCTCAAACGTCCGATCTCGTCCTGTCCCTTGACTGCGAACTCGGCATCAAGATTGCCCTTGCTCACTTCCTCGGTGGATGCGGCAATGGCACTGATCCGATTGACCACGGAACGACGCATGAAGATGATCAGCGCGGTCAGCAGGGAAATCACCCCGAGCACGGAAATCCCGGCGGACCTGACCTGATTGTCCTTGAGGCTGTTGAACTGCGGGCTTACGTCCACGGTAATGACCATGGCCCCGAGAATCTTTCTGGACTTGCCATGGCAATGGTAGCAGCGGGGACTGTTCGGAACGGCCTTGACCTCGGCAAAATTCAGTTTTTCGGAGATGTCCATGAGCTCTCCGCCTTCGGTCCCGCTTTTCAGGCTCTCCCGGATCATGCCCGGCAACCCGTTTTCGGAGCGCACCTTCATGATGTCGCCACGAACAGCCTCGGGGTCCGTGGAATAGGTTATCTCCCCCTTGTAATCCACGAGATAGGCGCGCAGGTCGGCATATCGCGCAGCAACTTCCTCGAACTTTCGTTCCGTGCCCTCGTTGTCGCCCACGCTCATGGGCTCCTCGATGGCCATGTACAGCATGTCGCTCACGCGACTGGCCGCATGCTCCACTTCATGAAGCGTATTGGTATAGTTGGAATAGGAGTTGTAAAGGAACAGGCCCGTGAACGCGAGAATGGTAAGCAGGGACGACAGCAGGATGACCTTGACGCCCAGCGATCGATTCAGAAACTGCATGAGGCCTCCCTTCTAGTGCGCGCCGCCGAACAGCAGCGGCTTGAAGTCGAACGCCTCGACGCGCTCGGGATTGTGGCAGGTCTCGCAATCAGAGACCTCGATGTCAGCCTTGATGAATTCCGGATCGCCCCCGGCCTCCACATGCTCGTACCCGGGTCCGTGGCAGACCTCGCACCCCGCGTCCGCCATCTTCGGGGTTTCGTCGAAGCTGACGAACCCGCCGGGCTTGCCGAAGCCGGTCACATGGCAGGCGTAACACTCGGCCAGTTCCTCACTGGTCAGGTCACCGGCCATGATCTTCACGGAATCCCCGGAATGAGCCTTTTTGGAATACTGTTTGAAATTCTGATACTCGCTGTCATGACATTCGGCACAAGCTTCCGAGCCGACGTATCGCCCCGAATCGCTTCGCCCCGTGCCCGCCATGCCAACGGCAAGAAAAAAAGCCGACAGGAAAAACGCCAGGCCGCATCTGGCCCAGCCGGATTCAACATGCATGCACCAACCCCCGTGTCTCAGCAGTCACTTGCACTCGCGGCGCAATGCCGCGTCCTCCTATGACAAGCTATTCATTCATATAACGTTTTTCCTTTCAGGTAAAGAACTTCACTATTAAACGAAGACTGGCCCCAATACGGCCCTTGCCGTCATATTCACCAAAAGGACAAAAAGGCCCGACACTTGGGAACAAGTGCCGGGCCATCATGCCTCTTCGGAAATCATGTCCGAACGGACAAGATTCGACAAAATGACAGGAAAACGGGTCGCCTACCAGTCCAATGTGACCTTGAACGCTCTGGCCAAATCCTCGACCGACGCGTCAACGACAGCATTTCCGCCGGACCGCAGAACCAGATTCGCCGATTTCCCGACCTCGCCGATGCAGGCGGCGAACTGACCGGAGAACGCAGCTTCGAACGCCTCCCGCCTTTCAGCAGGCACGGACACCAGCAGGCGGCTGGCGGATTCCGAGTACAGCAGTTCGGTCAGATTCATGTCGCCGCATGTCGGGACCGCATCCAGATTCACATCCGCGCCCAGACGGCCGCCGATGCACATCTCGGCCACGGCCACGGCAAGTCCGCCGTCGGACAGGTCGTGACAGCCGTTGACCAGACCATCCTGAATCGCGTTGAACAGGGTCTCGTACCGCTGCTTCGCGGACAGCAGATCAACCTGCGGCACGCGCGAGCTGGAGAATCCGAGCTGATCCGCAACCTCGCTGCCGCCCAGTTCGGACCGGGTCAGGCCAAGCACGTAGATCAGGTCACCGGCCTTCTTGAAGTCCGAGGTCTGGCACTTGTTCACGTCCGGCAGCACGCCGATGACCGAGAACAGCACGGTCGGGGGAATGGAAATCTTGCGGCCCCCGCCCTTGTAGTCGTTCTTCATGGAGTCCTTGCCCGACACGCAGGGAACGCCGAACCCGAGACAGAAATGGGACAGGGCCTGATTGGCGCGCACGAGCTGGGCCAGCTTGTACTGCCCGTCCGGAGTGGATTCGGACTGGACCGGGTCGCACCAGCAGAAGTTGTCGCAACCGGCCATGTAGCGGACATCGCCACCCACGGCCACGGCATTGCGCACGGCCTCGTCAATGGCGTTGGCCATCATCCAGTAGGTGTCCAGATCGGAAAACTTGGGGCAGATGCCGTGGGACACGACCAGGCCCTTGTCGCTTTCGTAGTCGGGACGAAGCACGCCCGCGTCGGACGGACCATCCGCCTTGACGCCCACCATGGGCTTGACCGCGCTGCGGCCCTGCACCTCGTGGTCGTACTGACGCACCACGTATTCCTTGGAGCAGATGTTCAGACGGCCAAGCATGTCCTTGAGCAGGCCTTCCTGATCCTCGGGAACCGGAATCTCGTCATCCGCGATTTCAGGACGCTCCCACACGGCTTCCAGCTCCATCTGGGGCACGCCGTTGTGCAGGAATTCCATGTCCAGACACGTCACCAGCCTGTCGCCGTAGCGCACCAGATACTTGCCGGAATCCGTGAACTCGCCCAGCACCGTGGATTCCACGTCCATTTCCCGGGACAGGGCCATGAACTCGTCGAGCTTTTCGCGGGGAACCGCCATGGTCATGCGTTCCTGCGCCTCGGAAATGAGAATCTCCCACGGCTTGAGTCCGTCATACTTGAGCGGAGCCTTTTGCAGGTCCATGTCGAACCCGCCGGAATCCTCGGCCATCTCGCCCACGGACGAAGACAGGCCGCCTGCTCCGTTGTCCGTGATGGCGTGGTACAGACCGCGATCACGGGCGCGCATCAGAAAATCGTACATCTTGCGCTGGGTGATGGGGTCGCCGATCTGCACGGCGGTCGCCGGGCTGCCCTCGTGCAGTTCCTCGGAGGAAAAGGTCGCGCCATGAATGCCATCCTTGCCGATGCGGCCGCCGGACATGACGATCATGTCTCCGGGCAGGGCGCATTTCTCGTGGGACGGATGACCGGCCACGTTGGCAGGCATGGTGCCGATGGTACCGCAGTAGACCAGCGGCTTGCCCAGATAGCGCTCGTCGAACACGATGGAGCCGTTGACCGTGGGAATGCCGGACTTGTTGCCGCCGTGCTCCACGCCCTCGCGCACGCCTTCGAACACGCGGCGGGGATGCAGCAGTCTGGGCGGCAGTTCGCCCTCGTGAAACGGAGAGGCAAAGCAGAACACGTCCGTGTTGCAGAGCAGATTCGCGCCCATGCCCGTGCCCATGGGATCGCGGTTCACGCCCACGATGCCGGTCAGGGCTCCGCCGTACGGATCCAGAGCGGACGGGCTGTTATGGGTCTCCATCTTCACGCACACGTTCAGGGTCTCGGAAAACCTGATCACGCCCGCGTTGTCCTTGAACACGGAAAGGCAGTAGTCCCCGAACGGCCCGGACTCGGCATTGCGCTGCCGCAGCACCCTGGTGCTGTTCTGGATGAAGGTCTTGTACAGGCTGGAAACCTGTTCGGACGTGCCGGTCTCGCGGTTCTGGTAATTGATCCTTGCGCTGAATATCTTGTGCTTGCAGTGCTCGGACCAGGTCTGGGCCAGCACCTCGATCTCCGCATCCGTGGGATCGGCGGGCAGCCCCATCTCCCTGCGTTCGGTAGCGACTTCGGGGTCGGCGTAATAGGCACGGATGTCATGCAACTCGCGCAGGGACAGGGCCAAGGTATTGGCCCGGGAAAAATCCATGATTTCCTGATCCGACATGGTGGAGAGCGGAATCACGGCCACTTCGTCACTGGCCTGTCCGGTCACGCGGGCAGCGCGCGCCTCGAACCCGGGATTCTCCGCCCATGTGGCAGCGGACTTGTACTCGTAGCGCTGGATCAGCTCGTTGGCGAGCAGGTCCCGGGCAACGCCCTGAATCCCGGCCTCGTCCATGGCCGGAGCATTGATCAGATATTGACGGCAGGTGTAGACCTTGACCGCATCCAGTTCCTCGCGGGACAGCTCAAGGGCGATGCCCAGCGTCTCCCGCGCGGTGCGGCCCTCGTTGTCCGTGACACCGGGCCGAAAGCCCACCTCGAGAATCCAGTCGAAATCCCGGGCCAGCGGCTCCAGCGAGACTTCATGCAGAACCGGATCGTGCAGGGCGGCCCGCTCAAGCGCGGCATCCACCTGTGCCTGTTCCAGTCCTTCCAGCGTGTAGACGTTGACCACGCGAACGTCGTCCACGTCCACATGCAACTCGCTTCTGATCTTGCGGGCGACCTTTTCACCCACCACGTCACGTACATGAGGCTTCAGCCCCACCAGTACCCGGCACAACATGGTTGTCTCTCTCCTTGCCTTTTGAGCGTATGAAAGCGAAAGGCCGGTCCGAAACCCCGAACCGGCCCGTGATTACTTGGTCCGCGTCAGCACATAGTCCGCGGCCTGACGCAGCACGGTCAATTCCGGTCCGGGCGAAAAGCTGTCCAGACAGGCCTTGGCCTTTTCCACGTAGGTAGCGGCTTCGGCCCGGGTGCGATCGGCATATCCGCCGTCGCGCACCTGAGCCACGATGTTCTCGCACTGCTCCGGAGTCAGGGACTGATCCCGCAGTCCGGCGAGCAGTTCCTCGGTCCCGGCGCCGTCCGAATCCTCCATGAGCAGGATCAGGGGCAGGGTCACCTTGCCCTCCCGCAGGTCGCCGCCCTCGGGCTTGCCCGTTTCCGACGTGGGAGAGGCATAATCAAGCGCGTCGTCCACCAGCTGGAACGCTATACCGAGATTCAGACCGTACTCCCCGGCCTTGTCCTCGTCCTCGGCAGAGGCACCGGCAAGAGACGCGCCACAGCGGCATGCAGTCTCGATGAGCCGGGCGGTCTTGCCAATGATGATCTCCAGATACGCCTGACGATCCAGAGCCGGAGCGCGGGAAAATTCGATTTCGCGAATTTCGCCCTCGGCGGTCTGCATGATGCCCCGGGCCAGCAGCCAGCTCAGGCGCACGTTGTTGTAGCGCGCGGCCATTTCATTGGCCAGAGCCAGCAGGGCGTCGCCCGCCAGAATGGTTTCGGTGCGTCCGAACACGGTGTGCGCGGCGGCTCTGCCCCGACGCAATTCCGCGTCGTCCAGATAGTCGTCGTGCAGCAGGGTGGCGGAATGCAGAAGCTCAAGGGCACAGGCAATGGCGTGATAGTCATCCTTGCCATAGCCCATGACGCGGGCCGTGAGCAGGGTCAGCATCGGGCGGATGCGTTTGCCCCCGGATTGCAGGATGTGCTTGGCAACATCCCGCACAAGCCCGTTCAACTTGTCTGCCTCGGCATCAAGAAAACCATTGATACCGGGCATTTCCTTTGAAAAATATGCGAGCAGCTCGTTCATGGCGTCACTATGTCAGGTTGCGGGACCCGAGGCAAGCAGCCCGGGGTCACGTGATTAGGGCATGGGCGCAGGGGCCCAGCGCAGCCAAGGCCCGTTTCAGGGCCCAGTCCTCCTCCCGGCGGGACCCCACGACATTCGAGACGGTCCGCACTTCCAGAAACGGCACCCCGCGCACTGCGCAGGCATATGCCAAACCAAAGCCTTCCATGTTCTCCAGAGCCGCACCGTATTTCCGACCAAGCCCTGCGGCCCGTTCCGAAGTTCCGCTCACGCAGCTCACGGTCAGGCTCGCGCCCCGGCCCCATGCTTCGGACAGACGCAACCCCATGCGCCGTGCGTCGCCTTCCGGGTCCAGAGCCACGCGATCCCACACCGGACCGGAATCCAGCCGGGCCTGCGCAAAACCGATGCCCTTGGGATCAATGGTCCCGTCCGGCATCAGCAGCCCGTATTCCGGCCAGATTTCGCACTCCGCGGCATGGGCCGAACCAAGGGGATGCGTTTCCGGGTCGAATGCCCCGGCAACCCCGAGATTGACCACACCGTCCACGTCCTCCCGGGCGAGCAGCATTCCGGCGGCAAGCGCGGCATTGACCACGCCCACGCCGGTCACGACCAGAAGAACCGACCTGCCCCGAAGTTCCAGCGGTACGGGACTGCCCTGCTCCACGGTCGCACGCTCGCCGAATCCGGCCAGTACGGCCTTCATCTCCCTAGGCGTGGCAGTGGCAAGAACGAGCACCCCGGCCTCCGATTACAGCCGCCAGTAGGCGATGCCGGCGTGATCCAGTGCGGCGCGGTCGAAAAATCCCTTCACGTCGATGATCAGGGCCAGTTCCTGATCCGCAAACCAGGTTTTGATCTCGGCCAGCTCGATGTCCCGATACTCGTCATGGGACACGGCGAGAATCAGGGCGTCCAGATTGCGGAACGCATCCAGACCGCACAGCTCGATGCCGAGTTCGCGCTGCGCTTCCTCGGAGTCGGCCATGGCATCGTGCACCAGCGTGGCAACCCCGTAGTCCTGCAGCTCGTGCACCACGTCCACCACGCGGGTATTGCGCAGGTCGGGCACGTTCTCCTTAAAGGTCACGCCCAGCACGCCCACGCGAGCGCCCTTGATGCGTGCGCCCGAGCTGATCAGCCGCTTGACCGTGGACTCGGCAATGAACTTGCCCATGCCGTCGTTGATGCGACGACCGCCCAGAATCACCTGCGGATGAAAGCCCTCGGCCTCGGCCTTGAAGGTCAGGTAGTACGGGTCCACGCCAATGCAGTGTCCGCCCACCAGACCGGGCCTGAATTTGAGAAAATTCCATTTGGTTCCGGCGGCTTCAAGCACGTCGAGCGTATCGATGCCCATGCGGTCGAAGATCATGGACAACTCGTTCATGAGCGCGATGTTCAGGTCGCGCTGGGTATTCTCGATGACCTTGGCCGCCTCTGCGGTGCGGATGTTGTGCGCGCGGAAGGTGCCGGCCTTGACCACGGAGCCGTAGACCTTCTGGAGCAGGTCGCCGGAAGCCTCGTCCTGTCCGGCCACCACCTTGACGATGGTTTCCAGCCGATGTTCCCGGTCGCCCGGGTTGATGCGCTCCGGGGAATAGCCGACCCAGAAGTCCCTGCCGCATTTCAGGCCGGACTCCTCTTCCAGCAGCGGCACGCACACCTCTTCGGTCACCCCGGGATAGACCGTGGATTCGTACACCACCACGGAACCGGGCTGGAGATGCCTGCCCACGGACCGGGACGCGCCCACAACGGGCCGCAGGTCCGGGGAACGGTATTCGTCGATGGGCGTGGGCACGGCCACCAGAATGACGCGGGCCTCGGCCAGATCAGCCGGATTCGAGGTATACGTCACATCCACATCGCCCACGGTGGAATAGTCCACCTCGCCGGTGCGGTCGATGTTCCGCCTGAGTTCCGCGATGCGGCGTTCGGACACATCCACGCCCAGAACGCGGAAATGACGGCCCAGAGCCACGGCCAGAGGCAGACCTACATAGCCGAGACCAACCACGGCCACGGCGTTCTTCTTGCTTTGAAGCTGTTCAAAAGTAACCATGCTCATTCGATCATATCTCCGAGTTGCGCGCGTTCCGGTGTGGACATTCGTCTCGCGCCCGGATACGTAGTCTTCATGAATATCGACTGGACCCTGCTCCTCGCCGCCGTAGGGCTGGCGCTCGTGTTCGAGGGAATCCCGTATTTTCTTTTTGCGGAAAAAATGCCGCGCATGCTGCTGACCATGGCCAGCCAGCCCCCGAAATTTCTCCGGTTCATCGGGCTCGCAGCCATCATCCTCGGCCTGCTCGTCATTTCCCTCGGCCAGTCCCTTTCTTCCATGTAGCGGACCGCTTTCCGGTCTTTCCCGCCGAGGCGTCCGACTTTCCGCCGTCAGCCTGCGCCGCAGGCTTCTCCGCCACGTGCAGGTACACGATGCCCGACATCATGGGCACGTGGTAAACCCTTTCAAACCCAGCGTCCACCATCTCCCTTGCCAGCGCCCGTTCGTCCGGAAACTCCCGGATGGTGTCGGCAAGATAGCGGTAGGCCATGGGATCGCCGGAAATCCTGTCGCCCACAAAGGGCAGCAGCTTGTCCAGATAGAAATTGTACAGTCCCTTCCAGACCTTGCGGCTTCCGGTACCGAATTCCAGCACGCAGAGTCGCGCCCCGGGCTTGAGCACGCGGTGGAATTCGCGAAACGCGTCCATGCGCGGAAGGATGTTGCGGATGCCGAAGGCTATGGTGGCGGCGGACATGGATTCGTCCGGCAGCGGCAGGCTCCTGCCGTCCGCCTGAACCGGAAAGATATGGGCCTCGCGGCCGTCACGGACCTTCTTGCGACGCCCCTGCTCCAGCATGGGCAGGGCAAAGTCCAGAGCCGCGATGCGCACATCCGGATACTGGCGCAGCAGTTCCACGGATACGTCCAGCGTGCCTGCGGCAAGGTCGAGCACCCAGCCGCCCGGCTCGGGTCGCGCCGCGCGCGCCAGCCGGTGCCGCCAGTAGATGTCCTGACCAAGGGAAAGGAAATGATTGAGAAAGTCGTACCATCCGGCGATGCGGCCGAACATGTCGGCCACCCGACGGCCATGCTCGACATGATTGGTCGCGCCCGTGGCCGAACGGCATTCCTGCCCGGCCATTTAATCCTGCTCCGGTTCGATATCCGAGGATTCCACGGCAGAAGACGGGCTTCCGGCAATGGTGTTCATGACATCCTTGTAGATGGCATCGAAATTCTGGCCGAAATTCGTGGGGGAGATACGCCCCACCTCAATGAATTTGATGACCACTTCCTTGGCCACCTGTAACGCCTGCTTCTGATACTTGTCCATGAAAAGCCTCCCGGAATAGCAATGAAAAACCGCCCGGCGGGAAATGGCCCAGACCAACGCAGTCAGGGTCCCGGGCGGAAACAGGGACGAAACCGATGAGCTCCGCCCCATATTTTTGCGCTTGCAGTAGCACGAAGGCATATGGTTCGTCGAGAGGGAATACGGTGCAAGCGGCGCGGTTACGCGCCTTGAAAAGCTGGGGCCGTACCAGCTTGGCGGGCTGTGCCGGGCGAAGCAATTCGCCGTCAACTGCGCGCCAACTTGAAAAGGGAAACGGTGGAGAGTTGGTTGGGCCGAGGGAGCTTGGTAGAGCTGGGGCGACTCGTCACGCCCGGAACAGTGTTCCTTACTTAGACCGAATTTCGGCTCGCGAGGGCTTGGAACCAGTCGAAGCGACCGAAGCCGGGGCGATGCGGTTTCCGCAGGAGACGTCGCAATCGCCCGGCGAAAGGGCGCTACTGGTTCCTGCCCGAGGGAGTCGGGAGCACAGTGCAAAGGGGCTTTTTTTTCGTTTATTTTTTTGCCCCAACAAAAAAATGAACTCGCCCGGGAAGGGCGAAATCCTCACCTTGCAGGATGGCACGGCGAAGACGGCGCGGCGACGCGCCCTGAAGAGATGGGGCTGTACCAGCTCGGTACCCCGGGCCGGGCGAAGCAATTCGCCGTACACGCCTTACGAGCTTTCAAGGGGATGTTTCGCCTCCCCCGGCGACCTACTTTTGTTTCAAGGCGAACAAAAGTAGGCAAAAAACGCCTTTTATCGACCGCCCCAGCCGTGCGCGTTTCCTACTTGATCAAGGCTGGTCTACTGTGCGTCCGCCACTGGGACGGAAGCCTTGATCAAAGGGAAACGGTGGAAAGCTGGTTGGGCCGAGGGAGCTTGGTAGAGCTGGGGCGACTCGTCACGCCCGGAACAGTGTTCCTTACTTAGACCGAATTTCGGCTCGCGAGGGCTTGGAACCAGTCGAGGCGACCGAAGCCGGGGCGATGCGGTTTTCGCAGAAAACGTCGCAATCGCCCGGCGAAAGGTCGCTACTGGTTCCTGCCCGAGGGAGGCGGGAGCACAGTGCAAAGGGGCTTTTTTTTCGTTTATTTTTTTGCCCCAACAAAAAAATGAACTCGCCCGGGAAGGGCGAAACCTTCCCCTTGCAGGATGGCACGGCGAAGACGGCGCGGCGACGCGCCTTGAAGAAACGGTTCATCCCCACGCCTATGGGGAACACATGGGTGACGCGTTTCAGCCTGCGACTATCGCCGGTTCATCCCCACGCCTGTGGGGAACACAGGGCATGGTCATGATTCCCATCGTCGTCTCCCGGTTCATCCCCACGCCTGTGGGGAACACTCTTGCTGAAACAAACCGACTTCTCTGAAGAAAAAAGCCGCCTCAAAAATAGCCAGCCCCAAACCGTTTTTTCGGCGCGAAACATGCTTCAACTTTCGATATGCAAAACAAGGTATCGCAAGCCGTGACGCATGGCAACGGCAAGACGCGTTGATCGTGCGGAAGCTAGACCAGTTCGTCGTTTTCCAACAGGGAAGTGAAGAAGCCGACCTCTTCGGGGAAGGCCTTGAAGATGTTGTCCTGCACCAGATTGTTGATGCGATGGACCGTGCGGCAGGCCAGCACTTCGCGCAGGAGCTCGCGGCAGTCGTGCATGCTGGTCTGGCGGATGATGCGCTTGATGCCCGGGATGGCCTGTGGCGTGAGGGACAGGGAATCGATGCCCATGCCCAGCAGCAGGGGCACGCAATGGGGGTCGGACGCGACCTCGCCGCACAGGCTGACCTCGATGCCGGCCTCGTGCGCCGCGTCCACCACCAGCTTGATGATGCGCAGGGTCGCGGGATGCAGGGGCTGATACAGGTAGGACACGTTGTGATTGGTGCGGTCCACACCGATGGAATACTGGATCAGGTCGTTGGTGCCGATGGAAAAGAAGTCCACCTCGTGGGCCAGATACTCGGAAATCATGGCGGCGGCAGGCAGCTCGATCATGATGCCCACGGGCATGTCCGGATCGTAATCCACGCCCTCGCGCCGAAGCTCGGCCTTGGCCTGCGCCAGCCATGCCTTGGCCTGCCGGATTTCCTTGACCCCGGAGATCATGGGAAACATCAGGGAGGCGTTGCCGTACGCGCTGGCCCGGAGAATGGCGCGAAGCTGGGTCTTGAAGAGCTGGGGATGCTTGAGACAGAAGCGGATGGCGCGAAGCCCCATGGCCGGATTCTGCTCGTTGAGTTCGCCGAACGAGGAAATGAACTTGTCCGCACCCAGATCAAGGGTACGGAACACGACCTTGCGCGGAGCCATGACCGAGGCAAGGTCCGAATACATCTCGGCCAGCTCGTCCTCGGACGGCAGTTCCCTGCGGTTCAGATACGCGTACTCGGTGCGGTACAGGCCGATGCCCTCGCCGCCGTTGTCGATGACCGCAGCCACCTCTTCCACCAGCTCGATGTTGGCGTGAACCTGAATCCGGAACCCGTCGTAGGTTTCGGCCGGGAGCTGGCACTGACGCTTGATCTTGCGGGTGTAGTCCTCGAACTGGGCCGCCCTCTCGCTGTACAGGGCAAGCTCTTCCTCGGTGGGATTGACCACCACTTTTCCGGCCAGTCCATCGATGACCACGAGATCGCCGTCCCGAACCGACTCCTCCAGCCGCTCCACACCGACCAGAGCCGGAATGCCCAGAGTGCGGGCCATGATGCCCGTGTGCGAGGTCTTGCCGCCACGCACCGTGGCAAAGGCCATGATCTTGTCGACCTCAAGCTCGACCGTGTCCGCCGGGGTCAGGTCCAGCGCCATGATGATGGCACGGCCGCTGAAGGACGACACGTCGAACTCCTTGCCCATGAGCTTGAGCTGGACCTTGTCCGAGACCACATGCACGTCCTGCATGCGCTCGCGAATGTAGGGATCGTCGATGGCGCCGAATGCGGCGTCCTGATCCGCGACAGCCTTTTCCAGCGCCCATTCCGCGTTCAGGCCAAGTTTTTCAATATAGTCGATGGCCACGCCGGACAGCTTGGGGTCGTCCAGAATGACCAGATGGGTATCGATGAGCATGGCGTAGTCGCGCAGTTCCGCAGGTACGCGCTCCCGCGTGTCCGCCAGCTCGGTCTTGACCGAGGCGAACG
The DNA here is from genome assembly GCF_022809775.1 of Pseudodesulfovibrio tunisiensis. Lineage (NCBI taxonomy): Bacteria > Pseudomonadati > Thermodesulfobacteriota > Desulfovibrionia > Desulfovibrionales > Desulfovibrionaceae > Pseudodesulfovibrio > Pseudodesulfovibrio tunisiensis. The sequence goes on along the minus strand of NZ_CP094380.1, from coordinate 3,195,476 downwards.
CGTTGCGAAGCCGTTCCACTTCGGCCGGAACCTGGGCCGCACCCACGGTGCGGCGGGACAGCATCGCCTTGTGGCTGCGGTTGACGAAAAAGGCCTTGCCAATGGCAAACCCCGTGGCAACCGATATGCCGCTGAGAACCTTTTCCGCCACGACTACCTTCTATTCGCTGAATCTGTTTTCGAAAAGGAGAGCCAGTTCCGTCAGTGCCTGTTCCGCGTCGCTGCCGCTGGCGCGGATTTCCAGAGCGCTGCCCTGACATGCCGCCAAGGTCAGAATGTCCAGAATGGATTTGGCATCCACTTCCTGTTCGTCACTGACCAACATGATGGAGGACTCGTATCCCTGGGCCGCCTGGGCCAGTTTCCCGGCGGGCCGCGCATGCAGGCCATGCTCGTTCACGACCATGACCTGCCTGCTAAGGAACTCCTCGGAACCGCTTTCCTGGATCTGATTTTGTTCAGACATAAGGTTTCCCGTTGTTTTCAAAAACTATATATGTCCGATCGACCTGAAAATCACAAGTCGAAAAACATCCTGCCCCACGCCTCGATGCGCGGGAAGGCATCTATGACCGCCACAAACGCGGCAGCCGCAAAAATGCGCGAAATCTGCCCCATGCGGACGTATCGACCGATGAGGATCAGCACCACGACACCGGCCAGCCATTCCCACCACGCGAACGGTCTGGGCCAGACAAGCAGCCAGAGCCAGAGCAGCAGGGCCGCATTGCCGTACTTGATACGGCGGCCCCAGTTGATGAGGTCCCACTGCCTGAGCCGCTCCAGAAACCGGAAACCGTCCCGGAATCCGGCGCGAAACGTGTACGCCCTAAACAATTGGAGCGCCAGCCAAAACATCAGCCCGACCAGAAACGGCAGCACCGTGAATCCGGCCAGCAGCAGACAGATGGTGGCAAGTGCCCAAAAAATCAGCAGACTGCCCGCAAACACGGAATCTCCGAGCGCGGACAGGGTATAGGCCGTGGTATCCTTGACCTTCTGCAGCATGGCCGGAGGAAACCGCTTCTGGGCAATGCCCATTTCCACATTCAGGAAAATGCCCACCAGACAGGGCATCCAGAACGGATGACTCTGAAAATGGCGCACGTACCGCCGCCGGGCCCGCCGCAGTTCCCGGGGATCCGCATGAATGGCGGACAATCCCGGCTGCATGGCAAACGCCAGCCCGATGTTCTGCATGCCGCGCGTGTTGAAGCCTGCGCCCGCCAGATAGCAGCGCACAAAGCTTCGAACAAAGGCCATGGACCGGGAATCCGGCATGGACGGCATGGAACGTTTCACGGGTGCGATGGTATGATCTCCTGATGCTGCAATGTCATGCTTCCGGGAGCAGTCTAAACCGAGACAGGTATCGCCAGCAAGCCACAGCCGCCACAATTTTCAACGCATCCCACGGGATGAAGGGGGCCACGCCCACGGCAAGGGCCTTGCCCCAGGAGATGTCCAGAGTCAGAGCCAGCCATGCCATGCCGATGCCGTAGACCGCGACCAGAGCAACCGCGCCCCAGACCAGACCGCGAATCCACGGGGTTCCCTCCCCTTTCCGGGCCATGCCGCACAGCCATGCCGAGGCAAGAAAGCCGAACAGGTAGCCGCCGGTCGGTCCCATGACATAGCCCAGCCCGGCCCCACCGCGCGCAAACACGGGCAGACCGATGGCCCCGGCGATCAGATACAGGCCCACGGCCATGGCTCCGCGCTTCGGCCCGAGCGCATATCCGGCCAGAAACACGAAAAAGGGCTGCATGGACACGGGCACCGGCCCGATGGGAATGACAAGATATGCCCCCACGGCCACGGCCGACGCCATGAGCGCGGTCCAGACCATGCGGTGCAGGGGATTCAAGGTCGCATAGGGCATGCAAGGACTCCTTGCCGATACGGAGATCGGCGTATCGGACGGCTATCAGGCAGGAACCAGACCAGCCCCGGCAATTTCGCCAAGGTCGGAATCCACGGACGCGCCCGAGGTGGTGAGATAGTCGCCCACCATCAGGCCGCTGGCCCCGGCATGAAGCAGCTCGGCCTTGCGCGCCTCGCCGAACACGGTGAGCCTGCCGCCGCAGATGCGCAATGCCGCGTCCGGCAGCAGCAGCCGGTACACGGCCACGATGCGCAGGGCCTCTTCCGGGGCGAGCACGGGCCGATTCTCCAGCCGGGTTCCGGGAATGGGATGCAGAAAATTCATGGGCACGGACGGCACGCCCAGTTCCCTGAGCAGCAGGGCCAGCTCCACCCGGTCCTCCCAGGATTCGCCAATGCCGAAGATTCCGCCCGAGCACACGTACAGCCCGGCCCTGATTCCGCTGCGCACGGCGCGCACGTCCTCGTCATAGGCATGGGTGGTGCAGATGGACGGAAAAAACGACGCCGAAGTTTCCAGATTGTGATGATACCCGACAAGCCCGGCCTTTTTCAACATGGCGAGCTGATCTTCGGCAAGAATGCCCGGGGACAAATCCGGCTTCAGCCCGATGCGGGCGAGCCGTTTCACGGCCTCGGCATACTCGTCCAGATCGTGCCCGCCCACGAGCTTGCCGCTGGCCACCACGCCGAAATGCGCGGCGCCGTGGTCAAAGGCCCGCTGCCCGGCCGCAGCGATTTCCTCCACGGGAAGCAGGGGGTATTCCGGAGCCCGGGTATGATGATGTCCGGACTGGGCGCAGAACGCGCAGTCCTCGGAACAGCGGCCCGACTTGGCATTGACGATGGCGCACAGGGAAATTCCATTGCCGAACCGGGCCGAACGCACGGCATGGGCGGCCTCCAGCAGATCGGGAAGGAGCGCACCGTGCGGGTCGATGATGTGCCGTATCTCGGCGTCGGAAAGCGGCTTGCCTTCCAAGGCCTTGCGGCGTGCGGATTCAAGGATCATGAGGCGCGCATGGTGGCATACACGGCCTTGGCTGTCCAGCCTTTGGCACGCGCGGCCACGCGTCGGGCGATCTCCTTGGGCTTGCCGCCCAGAGCGCTTTCCTCGTTGTGAATGGCGACGATTTCCTCTTCCGAGGTTCGTTCCTGTTCCGTGGCCGGACCGATGATCACGGTGATCTCGCCCCTGAGCTCGAAATTCATGCCGTCAAGCCGATCCAGAGAGCCGCGAATGAACTCCTCGTAATCCTTGGTCAGCTCGCGCGCGATGCAGAACTCACGCGGTCCCAGCACCTCGGCGGCAATGGACAGGGTCTCGGCCAGCCGGGTCTTGCGTTCGAAAAAGACCAGCGTGGCACCGGTGTCGCGATGCACCTCGAAGAATTTCGCGGCCTGACTCCTCTTTCGCGGCGGAAAGCCCAGAAACGAGTAGGGAAGCGGCGGCAGACCACAGGCGCACAGGGCGGTGACAGGCGCGCTGGGCCCCGGGACCGGCCTGACCGAAATGCCGCGCTCCCGGCATTCGCGCACCAGCTTGAATCCGGGATCGGACAGCAGGGGCGTGCCTGCATCCGAAAACAGGGCGGCCTCCCCGCCGTCTTCAAGGTACTCCAGCACCTTGGGCGTACGCTGTTCCTCATTGTGCTCGAAAAAGCTCATGAGCTCGCCCGACCGCTCCAGCCCCAGACGCTGGAACAGCAGCCCGGCGCGGCGGGTGTCCTCGGCCAGCAGCAAACCGGCGCGAGCCAGCACGGCCCGGGCACGGGGAGAAAGATCATCCACATTGCCCAGCGGCGTGGCCACGACCCACAGAATTCCGGAAACATCACTCATATGAAATCACCACGCCCGACCCGCGTTTCCCAGATCGGACAGATCAAAAGCATCAGGATAATGCGTCACGTCCAGCCCGTCCGGGCTCTGCATGACGGCAACAAGATCGAATCGGCACGGCACGTCCCACAGCCCCTTTTCCGATAGATACAGGGACGCGGCCTTTGCCAGACTGGTCATCTTGGCCCGGTTCAAGGCGTCCGCAGGCGTTCCCAGAGAACCGGTCCCCCGCGTCTTGACCTCCACGAAAACAAGGGTGTCCCCCTGCCGACAGACCAGATCGAGCTCCCAGCTCCGGCTGCGCCAGTTGCGCTCGAGCACGCGGAATCCCCGGGATTCCAGATACCGCGCCGCAGCATCCTCGCCCAGCACGCCACGCGACCGCGCGCAAAGATTCCTGCCTCGGATTCGCATGCAGAGGCGGTACCATACTCCGCCTCCGGAAGCCAGAACACGATGCGTCCCGAAAAATATCATAACTTTTCCAGTCAAGGCGTGATAACGAAAAAAGACCATGAAACCATGCTGTTCAACGCCCGCTCTCCGCGCAACAGGAGGATCATCCATGCGACACGCCGCCATCCTGACGCTGGCAATCCTGCTCTTCTGCCTTTCGGTCGGAACTGCGTCCGCAGCCGAGCCGCTGCTCTTTCGCGGCGACCAGAATTATCCGCCCTACGAATTTCTGGACGAAACCGGACATCCGACAGGTTTCAACGTGGACATCACCCAGGCCGTGGCGCGCGTCATGGGGCTCGACATCGAAATGAGTCTCGCGCCCTGGGATACGGTTCGACGCCAGATAGAAGCGCGCAACATCGACGCGCTCATGGGCATGTACAAATCGGAACAACGCGCCCAGATGGTGAACTTTTCCGAACCGACCATTGAAATATCCCACGCCATATTCGTGCGCGAGGAGTCCTCGATTTCCGGGAAAAACGACCTGAACGGCAAAAGCATCATCGTGCAGCAGGGCGACATCATGCACGATTTCCTGATCGAAAATCGCATCCAGGCCAGAATCGTCACCACGGGGGATCAGGCAGAGGCGCTGAAACTCCTGTCCTCCGGGAAATACGACTGCGCTCTGGTGGCAAGACTTCAGGGCCTGTACTTCCGGGACAAGCTCGGCCTGCACAACCTCGTCACCGTGGGGCCGCCACTGGCGCCGCGCAACTACTGCTTCGCCGTGAACAAGGGCAACACCGCCCTGCTCGCCCGCATCAACGAGGGGCTGGCGATCATCAAGCAGTCCGGGGAATACAACGAAATCTACCACAAATGGTTCGGGGCCTATGCCGTCAGGGAGACCGACTCGTCCCGGGACATGCTGATGCTCGCCGGGACCATTCTCGCAGCCGGGCTGGCCGTGATGTTTCTGGGCACCACTCTCTTCTGGCGGGGACGCGCCCGGAATCTGAGCCGGAATATGGACGACCAGCTGGAAATGCTGGACAGGTTCCAGTCGGAACAGGACTGGTCCGAAGCCAGATACGAAGCGCTTTCCGACCTGTTGCGCGACGGAGTGACCCTGCTCCAGACCTCGCCGCGAAAGTATGTCCACGCCAATCCGGCGTTCTGCCAGCTCACCGGCTTTTCCCGCGAGGAAATTCTCGGTCGGGACGCGAACTCGCTCTTCGGATTCGTCCACCCCGAGGACCGGCACATGGTACGCGACAGAATGGAAACCCTGCATGCGGACCCGGCCTGCCCCTCGCGCTTCGACTTCCGCATCCTCCGCACAAACGGCGAACTGCTGTGGATCACGGCTTCGTCCTGCGTTCTGGAAAGAAACGGTCAAAGCTGGATACAAACCATCTACAATGACGCGACCAGTCGCATCCAGTCGGAAAACGACATTCTCAAGGCCAGAAACGAAGTGGAAAATGCGCAGCGGGCCAAGGAGGAATTTCTCGCCAACCTGAGCCACGTCATCCGCACTCCCCTGAACGGTCTGCTCGGCATGCTTCAGCTTCTGCGGAAAATGCCCCTGACCTCGACGCAGGAGGAATGTGTCGAAATTTCGCTCGATTCCGGGCGCAGCATCATGTCCACCATCAATGACCTGCTCATGATCGCCCGGTTCGAATCCGGCTTCATTCCCCTTGATGAACACCCCTTCAGCGTCAAGAACGCGGTACGCACGGTCGTTGCCGGATTCATGCCCCATGTCCGGGAAAAGGGGCTGGAGCTGACAAGCGAAATCGGTCCCGAAGTCCCCGGAGAACTCATCGGAGACAGGGCAAGGCTGCGGCACATCCTGTTCAACCTGACGGACAACGCCGTGAAATTCACGCGCTCGGGGAACATATCCATTTCGGTTCACGCCCTGCCCGTGCGACCATTCGAGGAAGGTGTGCGACTGCTGTTCACGGTCTCGGATTCAGGCGCAGGCATAGCGGACACGGAAATAGACCTTGCCTTCAACCGGTTCCACGTTCCGGTTCCCGACGCGACGCGCCGCCATCCCGGCATGGGAGTGGGCCTGAGCATCGTGCGCCGTCTGGTGGAAAGCATGGGCGGCACGATCACCGTGGACAGCACGCTGGGCAAGGGCACCACGGTCATGTTCACAGCAGCCTTTCTCAAGACGCACGTGGTTCTGGACGAATTGCCCCAGTCGGCCCGGGACTACGAGGAAAGCCCGCCCCCCGCCTCATTGCGGGTGCTTCTGGTGGAAGACGATCTGGTCAACAGGCTGGCTGCGCGACGATTTCTGGAAAAGGCCGGGGCCGAGGTCACGGCCGTGGAGAACGGGGAAGACGCGGTCAACGTGTTTGAAAAGGAGAACTTCGACTGCATCCTCATGGACATTCAGATGCCGGTCATGGACGGCTTCGAGGCCACGCGGCGCATCCGGCGCTCCACGACCCCGGGCCGGAACCCGAAGATCCCGATCATCGCACTCACCGCGCATGCACTGGCCGGAGACAGGGAAAAGATTCTGGCTGCAGGCATGGACGATTATCTGGCAAAACCCATTGAACTGGAAAGCCTGAGCCGGATCATTGCCACCCATGTCCGCTCCGACTCCGCAGAATCGGAGGCAGCGAAACAGCCGACGTAAGCCGTGATCGGCTGAAGTCATTGCCCGGATTCACCCGGGAATCCGGCGACAACGCGAAGCGTGTCCCGACAGAGCATGGCCGCGCCCCTGCAGAACGGGGTGTCGGCCCGGACCTGCAAGGCATCCAGAAACTCCCCGACCCACGGCATGAGGTGCTCGCGCAGAAACGCGGCAGCCGCATGCAAGGCAATTTCGGCCTGCGCAGTCCGCGCTTCGGCAAGAGCATCTGCAGCCATGTGCAGCAGACTGGCCACGAATGCCAGTTCATAGCCCACATGGTCATCGGCTTCCCCCGGACTCCCGGGGCAGGGCCAGCCCGAATTCCGCATAGAGACGACGCACCGCGAACGCGGGCTCGCCGAACAGAAGGCGGTCTTCGGTCAGGCAGACCGATTCCCATTGCGGCAACGGATCACCGGGCCCCACGAACATGGCCGCATGGTCGCGCCGTATCGCGGCAATCCCGGCTTCATCCAGTTCCGCAACAAACCGGGCCATGAGCCGCAACCCCGTGTCGCCCTCCCTGCCCTGTTCCGCAGGCATGGCAAGGGGCCACTCCTCCAGCAACTGCCGGTCGCGAAGGGTCAGCAGCCATTCCCGCGAAGGGCATTCCTGAAAAAGCCGGGCAAAGAATCCGCAGGCCACAGCGCAGGCTTCGGCCATGTCCTGATCCATTCCCGAAAAATCAGGGAAAACCTCGGACGTTCGCGTCATATTTCCTCGGGATTGCAGACCTTGCCATTGCGGGACTTGGGAGGCTGGGCCGTCGGGCCGGGAGTGCACAGCAGATTGGGCTGGGTAATGGCCGGATCGGGCAGGGGCGCCACGACCTCGGATTTGCCGAACCGGGCGACAAGATCGTCGTATTCCCCGAACTGCAAGGCCCGGGTCGGACAGGCGGCCACACATGCCGGGGGCTTGCCCTGCTCCAGATAATCCCGGCACAGATCGCACTTGGTCATCTTGCCGGAATCCGCGTCATACTGGGGCGCGGAATAGGGGCATCCCCACTCGCAGTAGCGGCACCCCACGCACTTTTCCGGATCAACGGAAACAATGCCGTATTCGTCCTTCTGCATGGCCGTAGTGGGACAGGAGCGCACGCAGATGGGATTTTCGCAATGATTGCAGGCAATGGAAAGGTAATAGGCAAACACGTTCTGCACAAAGGTGCCGTCCTTGCGACGGGTCCAGCCGCCCCCGGAATATTCCGATACCCGCCGGAACAGTATCCCCCTGGGCAGATCGTTCTTGTCGATGCAGGCCACCATGCAGGTCTTGCATCCGATGCACGCACCCAGATCAATGTGAAAGGCGGGCCGCTTCAGCATTGCTCGGCTTCCTCCCGCACCTTTTCCACCTGAACCAGATTGGTGTGCTGGGGGTTGCCCTTGGCCAGCGGCGAAGTACGCAGTGACGTGAGCACATTGATGCACCCATTGCGATCCACGCCGTTCCCGTCAGGCTTGAGCCACGCGCCCTGCGGCAGGGTCACGACTCCGGGCATGATCCGTTCCGTGACCTTGGCACGCACGCGGGTTTCACCCCGGTCGTTGAACACCCGGACCATATCGTTATGGCGGATGTCCCGCGTCTCTGCATCCAGCGAATTGATCCACGCCTCCTGCGGCGCGACCTGCTGAAGCCAGTCCACGTTGCCATAGCTGGAATGGGTGCGCTGCTTGTAGTGATGGCCGATGAGCTGCAAGGGATACGGGCCGGAACGCGCCTGTTCAGCGCCTTCCCATGTGGGATGATACTCGGGCAGGGCCGTGATGCTGTCGTCCTCGGGCAGCTCCCATGTCCGGGCCAGTTCCCAAAGGCGTTCGGAAAATATCTCGATCCTTCCGGACGGCGTGTTCAGAGGATGGGCTTCGGGGTTTTCCCGGAATTCGCGGTACATGACCTCGGGCGGATCAGGCCGTTTCCATTTGAACAGACCGACCTTCTGCGCCTCGGCAAAGGTGGGCGGCAGTTCGGGCTTCACCTCGCGGCACTTGGCGTACATGTATTCCAGCCATCCCCGGCGGTCCATGCCAAGGGAGAATTCCTCGTCCACGCCCAGCCGCCGGGCCATGCCCCGGACAATGTCGTACAGGGTACGGCTTTCGTAGAACGGAGCCACGGCCGCCTCGGTGCAGACCAGAAATCCCATTTCCATGGCATAGCCCTGAAACACGATGTCCTCTTCCTCCAGACAGGTGCAGCACGGCAGGAGGATGTCCGCGAATTTCGCACTGGAGGTCATGTAGTTGTCCAGCACCACGATCATTTCGCATTTGGTGTCGTCGCGCAGGATTTCCGCGGTCCGGCGGCAGTCGGAATGCTGGTTGATCAGGGCGTTGCCCGCATGGTTCCAGATGAACTTGACCGGCGTGTCCAGTTGTTCCTTGTTGCGCACACCGTCACGCGTGGCAGTCATGGAAAGGGGGTCGTCCACGGCCCTGGTCCATGCGAACACGGGTATCGAGGTCCTGACCGGATTCTCCCCCTCGGGCACGAGCGGAAACGGTATGCGGAAAAAACCTTCGCGGTCGCCGGTGTTGCCGCCCTGAATGCCCACGTTCCCGGTCAGGATGGGCAGCATGGCAATGGACCGGGCGGTCTGCTCGCCGCATGCCTGCCGCTGCGGCCCCCAGCCCTGCGCAATGTAGCACGGCTTGGCCGTACCGATCTCCCGGGCCAGTTCGCGAATCCGGGTTGCAGGAATTCCGGTGATGCTGGCGGCCCAGTCCGGAGTCTTCCGAATCCGGTCCGGCCCGGTTCCCAGAATGTAGTCCCTGTAGGCATGGCCGTACGGAATGCCCGGGGGCATGGTCTCCTGATCGTAGCCCACGCAGTAGCGATGCAGAAAGTCCTCGTCCACCAGCTTTTCGGTGATGAGCACGAAAGCCAACCCCGCGACCAGCGCCGCATCCGTGCCCGGACGGATGGGAATCCATTCATCGGCAAACGTGGCTGCCGTGTCCGAGAATCTGGGGTCGATCACGATCACGCGGACCCCGCTCTTCCTCCGGGCGCGGAGCAGATCGTACATGCTGCCTCCGCCGCTCATGCGCGTGGCAGCGGGATTGTTGCCGAAAAACACGGCGAGCTCGCAGTTGGCCACGTCGGAAATGGGATTCGCGTTGCACTCGTCGTACTTCGCGCCATAGGTGTACTCCATGGCCGCGGTGATCTGGGCCATGGAGTAGTCGCCGTAATAGTTCAGGCTGCCGCCCAGCAGGTTGACCAGCCTGTGGAAAAACTCCCGGCGGGCCACGATGCCGCCCAGCACACCGCTGCCGTAGTGCCGGTACACGGCCTCGTTGCCATAGGTGTCGATGATTCGCCGAAGCTCCGAGGAAACAATGTCCAGCGCCTCGTCCCAGGAAATGCGCTCGAACCGGCCTTCCCCGCGTTTGCCCACGCGCTTCATGGGGTACTTGAGCCGTTCCGGGGAATAGGCCCAGCGGCGCATGGACCGCCCGCGCAGACAGGCGCGAATCTCGTGCGTGCCGAAATCCCCATCCCCGGTATTGTCGGTCTCGATTCGCGTGACCAGCCCGTCGCGAACATGCGCCCGTAGCGGGCAGCGGCTGCCGCAGTTCACGTTGCATGTGGTCCAGACCACTTTTTCATCAACAACGGGGGATTCGGTCACGGCCCGAAGACCGTAGAAGACGCCGGGACCGGCAACAGCCGCGGTTCCGGCCAGAATCGAGCCCCATTTGAGAAACCCGCGACGATTCACGCCTGCGGGCAGTGGGGTATGGGAAGGGTTCCGGTTCCTGTTCATGAAATATCTTTGCGCAAGGACGCATTTTGCGTCAGCCGTTTCGGCTGCCGAACGCCCGAACCTATCAAATTGCGTACCAGAAGCCAAAAGTCCGCAATCCGGTCGAATTCGCCAGGAACGGATCTCGGTACGCCCCCGATTTCCGCAAAAAACGGAATGTGCCTATTGGAACTTCCGAAAAAAATGGAGAACAAGTATTGATGCTGTGGCGAAAAGACCTATCTGAACCCCGAACGCCATGCAATGCGGAAATCGGCTAGAACAGGCTGCCCTGTCTGATCTCGGGCTCTTCAGGCCGCACGCCGCGAAACGTCATGCGATGCTGGACGCACGGGCCGAGCCTGACAATCGCGTCCATGTGGTCGCGTGTGCCGTAGCCCATGTGCCGGGAAAATCCGTAGCCCGGATAGCGTTTGGCGAGATGAATCATGAGCCGGTCCCGAAAGGTCTTGGCCAGGACCGAAGCCGCGGAAATGGCGGGCACCTTGCCGTCGCCACCGATCACGGACTCCTGGGCAATCTTCATGTTCAGGACATGGGAAGGGACGGTCTTGTTGCCGTCGATGCGCAGAAAGGAAGGGGAAACGCGAAGCGTGGCCACGGCACGCGACATGGCGCGAAACGTGGCCTGAAGAATGTTGATCTCGTCGATCTCCCGGGGCCAGGCAAGACCGAGGGACCAGGCGACCGCCTGTTCGCGGATCAGGGGGTACAGGAATTCCCGTTTGGCCGCAGTGAGCTGCTTGGAGTCGTTCAGGCCCGGCAGATCGTACTCCTCCGGCAGAATGCACGCCCCGGCCACCACGGGTCCGGCCAGACAGCCGCGCCCTGCCTCGTCCACGCCCGCGATCCTGTCCGGCGCGATGCGATCAGGGTCCACCAGAGTCAGTTGCGGCACGGCGCACTCCTCGGAAAGGGTCGGCAACAGGGGCGAGGAATCGATTCCCGCACTTCAGACACAAAAAAGCCCTCCGCAATTCCCTGTGGAATCAACGGAGCGGCCGGGAGGTCGCAAAACCCGGGGAACGTCCGAAGACGCTCCCCGGTCTTGGAAACCGTATTATTCCCAGATCTGCTTGGACTTGATGCGGGCAGCCTTGCCGCGCAGACCACGCAGGTAGTAGATGCGGCTCTGACGAACCTTGCCCTCGGAAACAACCTCGACACGGTCGATGAAGGGGCTGTTCATGGGGAAGATGCGCTCCACGCCGATGCCGTCGGAAATCTTCCGCACGGTGAAGCTGGAGTCGGTGGAGCCGTTGCGCACGCGCAGGACAGCGCCCTGGAAGACCTGAATGCGTTCCTTTTCGCCCTCGATGATGCGGTAATGCACCTTGACGGTGTCACCGGCCTTGAAGGCGGGCATGTCAATGCGAAGATGTTCGGCTTCGATTTTCTTGATGATGTCCATATCCATTCTCCTTTGAGGAAAATATTCTCTCAATACTCGTCCGCAAGAAGTCGATCCACGATGATCGCGACCGCACTGCGAACGGACAAGTGATTGTAGTCGTCCAGGTACCGCAAGGGGCGAAGCGCGCCTTCGGTCCTGCCAAGCACCTCTTCGGCCAGGCCGTGTCCGGTGCCGAAAACCAGCAGGACCGGCGAGGACTCAAGCCATTCCCGAACTTGCGGGAAGGTCAGCGCGGGCTTGGCCTTCCGATTTCTGTCAAGCCGCGCGGAAGTGGCTGCAAGCCGGGGACATTGCCCTGTTTGCGCCTCGATGTCAAGAAGAACCGCATCCAGATCGTGCTGAACACTGGTCAGGGAGAAAGCCTCCGCCCTGTCCGGGTTCGCCTTGCTGCCTCCCCCTGTCTTCCAGTAGTCCAGCAGGGTTCCGGCAAGCCGTTTCTGGTCTTCCAGCGGCGTCACGACATAGAACCCGCCCAATCCGAAGGTGCGGGAGATGCGTGACATATCGTGAACGTCAAGGTTTGTCAAAGAGACGGCAACCTTTTCACGAAATTTATTGAGCACCGGATAATGGATCAGCGCCACGTACAGATTGCGCCCCAGCCGGGTGCGCGAAACCGTGCGCAGAAAATCCACGTCCTCCACGGTCAGTTCGGCCTGCGGCAGGATGTCCGGCCTGTGCCGAAGCGTGGCCTCCAGTGCGCGTTCCCGCCGCCAATCCGCGACCTTGGCGTGATCTCCGCCGGTCAGCACATCGGGCACGGGCAGCCCCTCGAAACTCTCGGGGCGGGTGTAGTGCGGATATTCGAGCATTCCGGCGGAAAAGCTTTCCTCCTCCCCGGACTCCTCGTGCCCCATGAACTCGGGCAGCAGCCGCGACACGGACTCCACGATGCAGAGCGCGCCCGCCTCGCCACCGTTGAGCACGAAGTCGCCCACACTGACCAGCTCGATCGGATACAGGTCGAGCAACCGCTCGTCTATGCCCTCGTACCGTCCGCAGATCAGGGTCACGTCCTGTTCGCTGGCCAGTTCCCGGGCCAGAGACTGGTCCAGTTGCCTGCCACGCGGGGAAAGCATGAGGATGCGCCCGGGATTCCCGATGGAATCCAGAGCCGACTTGAGCGGGCCGCACATCATGACCATGCCCGGGCCGCCGCCATAGGGCCGATCGTCCACGCTGTTGTGGCGGTCCGTGGCAAATTTTCTCGGGTCCACGCAGTCGAACGACACGATGCCGTTGTCCACGCCCTTGCCCATCAGGGCCGAGGAAAGCGGCCCCTGAAAGAATTCCGGGAATATGCTGAGAAGATGAAAGCGCATGTGTCTACTTCCGGGGGGAACGTTTCGGGGCGGAAGGCTTTTTCGACCGCGACCTTTCCCGGGATGCAGCCCCGGATCGGGATTTCGGCCCGGCCTTGGTCACGGTGCGAGGCCGGGCTTGCGTCTCGTCCCGGGGGTCGGTCTGTTCCTCGGCATAGAGGTCCAGCAGACCTTCGGGCGGAGCGATCACGATGCGCCTTTCGTCCGGGTCGATGTCCAGCACGAACTCGGGCACGGCAGGCAGCAGGATTTCCCGGCCCTCGGTCGACCGGATGATCCAGACTTCCTGTCCACCGGCCTCGATGAAGCCCTGGAACTCGCCCACGGGCGATCCATCCTCGAGCAGGACCGCGCACCCGTCCAGTTCGTACAGGTACACACTCTCGTCGATTTCGGGCAGCACGGACTTGCGCACGAGCAATTCCATGCCGCGAAGCGCCTCGGCGCGGTCTCGATCGTCCACGCCGCGAAGCTTCAGCAGCACGCGGGAATTGTGTCTGCGCCAGGATTCCGTTTCGTATGCCCTTGGCCGGGCCTTGCCCGACCGCAAAAAGATGGTGTCAAGCCCGTCAAAAAAAGTCGGGGAGTCCGCATGGCAAAGGATGCAGAACTCCCCGCGAATTCCGTGCGGCTTGACCACCTCGCCGACGCAAATGAATGGGTCGGCGGCATGAGAGGCAGCCATTGCGTTCCTGTTCGCTACTCCAGAATTTCGAGCACGGCGCGTTTGCGCGCCTTGGTGGACGCGGCTCCGAGCAGGGTGCGCATGGCGCGGGCCGTACGGCCCTGTTTGCCGATCACCTTGCCCAGATCCTCTTTCGCCACCTTCAGTTCGATGACAGAAGTCTGTTCGCCCTCGACCTCGGAAACGTTCACTTCGTCCGGGTTGTCTACCAGGGACTTGGCAATGTACTCGATCATTTCTCTCAGCATCGCATGTACCTCCGCAGTTGGCGCTGTTATCGCGCCATGAACTTCAGCTGCCAAAATTTCCCGGACCGCAAGTGCAGCGTTGCCTACAGCCCGGCTTTCTTCAACAGGGAGCGAACGGTGTTGCTCGGCTGGGCGCCCTGTTTCAGCCACTTCTCGATCTTTTCGCTGTCGAGCTTGATTTCCGCAGGCTCCACCATAGGATTGTAGTGTCCAAGGTATTCGATGGGGCGTCCGTCACGGCGGGTGGCGCTGTCGAGAGCCACGACGCGGTAGAAGGGACGCTTCTTGGAACCCATCCGGGTGAGTCTGATTTTCATAGCCATGGTGTCTATACCCCCAATATTCGAGTTAATACGTTTTTGCCCATTGAAAGGCAAGTCTCTTCGGTTGTTTCAGGCATTATAATCTTTCGGGAACGACTCCCGTCGACCTGCTACTTCTTTTTCTTGCGGCGCTGCTTTTTGCCAAGCTTCTTTTTCTTGCGCTCCTTGAGCTGCTTCTTGGTCAATCCGCGCCGCGCCTGGGCGTCCTCACCGCCTTCCATTCCCGGCATCCCGGGCATTCCGGGCATCCCGGGCATTCCGCCCGCGCCGGGCATGGCATCCATGCCGGGCATGCCGCCGCCCAGACCGGGCAGCTTGGGAAGGCCGCCGAACAGCCCCTTCTTCTTTTTCTTGGCCTTGCCGCCGCCAAGCATCTGCTGCATGACGCCGCGCATCTGGCCGAAATTCTTGAGCAGTCCGTTCACGTCCTTGACCGTGACGCCCGAGCCGCGCGCAATGCGCTCCTTGCGGCTCTGGTTGATCACGTCCGGACGCCGCCGCTCGTGCATGGTCATGGAATTGATGATCGCCTCGGTGCGATTCATCTCGTCCTCGGGCAGGGACGCGTCCCCGAGCTGCTTCATGACCTGGCCCATGCCCGGGATCATCTTGAGCAACCCTTCCATGCTGCCCAGCTTCTTCAGCTTGCGCATCTGGGAGCGGAAGTCCTCGAGGTCGAATTCGGCCTTGGCCATCTTGTCGGCCATGTCCTTGGCCTCGTCCTCGTCGATGGCGGTCTGCGCCTTTTCGATGAGGGTGAGCATGTCGCCCATGCCGAGAATGCGGGAGGCAATGCGGTCCGGATGGAAGAGCTCCAGTTCGGACAACTTTTCGCCCATGCCCACGAACTTGACGGACTTGCCGGTCACGGACTTGATGGACAGGGCTGCGCCGCCTCGGGCGTCGCCGTCCATCTTGGTCAGAACCACGCCGGTCACGTCAAGCCGCTCGTTGAAGCTGTCGGCAACGGTCACGGCATCCTGACCGGTCATGGCATCGGCCACGAACAGAATTTCCTGAGGCGCGCACGCCTCCTTGATGTTGACCAGCTCATCCATGAGCGGCTGGTCGATGTGCAGACGACCCGCAGTGTCGAACAGAATCAGGTCGCACCCGCGTTCCTGCGCGTCCTGAAGCGCATTCCGGCAGATGTCCACGGGATTCATGTCCGGGGTGGACGGATACACGGGCACGTCGAGCTGACGGCCCAGGGTCTGCAACTGGTCGATGGCTGCGGGACGGTATACGTCCGCAGGGACCAGATACGGCTTCTTGCCGTTGTTCTTGCGCAGAAACAGGGCAAGCTTGCCCGACGTGGTGGTCTTGCCCGAGCCCTGCAAACCGACCATCATGATCTTCAGGGGATCAGCGGAAACGTCCACGCCGACCTGTTCGCCACCCAGAAGCTCGATCAGCTCCTCGTGAACGATCTTGACGACCTGCTGCCCGGGGTCCAGCCCCTTGAGCACGTCCTCGCCCAGGGCGCGATCCCTGATACCATCGGTAAACTGCTTGACAACCTTGAAATTGACGTCCGCCTCGAGCAGTGCGAGCCGCACTTCGCGCAAGCCTTCCTTGACGTTGTTTTCATCAAGGCGCTTCTGTCCCTTGAACTTGCTGAAGGCATTTGTCAGTCGATCCTGAAGGCTTTCGAACAACTCTGGTTACTCCCGGAATTTCCTCGTTTTCCACGCGCAATAAGCCCGTCCAACGCGGGCAAAGAAGGGGTCTGTTAAGCCAGATTCGCCTGATAGTCAAGGCTGTCGGTTTTGGCAAGCCCCTGTCCACGCCGCTTTCCCGGCCTTGATGCAAGGCCGATATCCGCGCCTGAATACACCGGTTCCACGCGCCCGGAAACCCCCTTTGTTCCGATTTTGCCCGGTCCGCTGCGTTGCCACGCGCCGGGATATGTGCCAATAAATCGGATTGATTGGGAGAACTCGCATGAAAACGCACCGCAATTCCTTCATCGACATCGCCTATACGCATTTTGTTCCCTGTTTTTTCACGGGACTTGTCACGCTCATGGTCTTCGTGGCCCCGCATTCCGGCTGGCTCGTTCACAAGCTCGGCGGCAGTCGTCTGCTTACCGAGGCGGTGCTCACCCCGTTCAACGGACTGGTCGTTGCCGGAATCGTCTGGCTGTTCCACCACCACCGCGACCGCAGACGACCCCTCGGACGCATCACGGCACCGGGACCGGATTCGATCTCGGCACGCCGCAAGGCCCTGCTGGTCGGTTTTCTGTGCGGCTCCCTGAACATCGTGCTGCTCATCAGCGACATCGGCATCCTGATCCTGACCGGCCTCGTGTCCATCGTGGTTCTCATCCACCTGCGCCAGTTCACCCGGGACGTGGCGCTCATGCTCCGGCCTCACCGCCGCGCCTCGTGGTCCGAGGTGGCCGAACTCCTGCGCATCCACATGATCATGCTCTGCGGCTTCACCCTGCTCAACGTGACCCTCGACATCCTGCATTCCACCCTCGGCCTGCCCGGCACGCCGTTCGGATTCGGCTCGCAGGGCGAAATGTTCATCAACGCAATCTATTACACCGTGGTCACCATGACCACGCTGGGCTATGGCGACCTCACGCCCCATACCCTCGACGCCAAGGTGCTCGCCAGCATCCAGTGCCTGCTCGGCTACGTGATGCTGGCCCTGACCGTGGGCGTGATCACCCGGGGCGTGGTGTCCGACACGCAACTGGACGACGCGGACGAATAATTCGGAGGCCCCATGGACCCCATCGTCATCACCCTTGCCTTCGGCCTCGGCTTTCTGGCCAGCCGTGTGGACCTGCCCCCGCTGGTCGGCTACCTCGTGGCCGGGCTGGCCCTGCATCTGCTGGGATTCGAACCCGGCCCCATGATCCAGACTCTTTCAGACATGGGCGTGACCCTGCTCCTGTTCACCATCGGCCTGAAACTCAAGGTTCGCAGTCTGCTCCGTCCCGAAGTCTGGGCCGGGGCCACCCTGCACATGGCCTTCACGGTCGCAATCTTCGGCGGCGCACTCTTCGCCCTCTCCACCACGGGCCTGACCCTGCTCTCCTCGCTCGACCTGCGCGCCGCCCTTGTCCTCGGTTTCGGACTCAGCTTTTCCAGCACGGTGTTCGCCGTGAAAATCCTCGAGGAAAGCAAACGCTCCGGCTCCCTGAACGGACGAACCGCCATCGGCGTGCTCATTGTTCAGGACATCGTGGCCGTGCTCTTTCTCACTGCGTCCACGGGCAAGCTCCCGTCCCTCTGGGCATTCGCCCTGCTCGCGGCCCTGCCCGTTGCCCGGCTGGTCTTCCTGCGACTGCTGGACCGCATGGGCCACGGTGAACTTCAGGTGCTGTTCGGCTTCTTCCTTGCGCTGGCAGCCGGAGCCGCCGCCTTTGACGCCGTGGGCCTCAAGCCCGATCTCGGCGCGCTGATCATGGGCATGCTCCTTGCTCCGCATCCCCGGGCCGGGGAAATGGCGGACTCGCTTCTGAACATCAAGGACCTGCTCCTTGTAGGCTTCTTTCTGGATATCGGCCTGTCCGGCCTGCCCGGCGCGTCCGGCTGGATCATGGCACTGGCTCTCGTCCTTGTCGTGCCGCTCAAGGCCGCGGGATTCCTCGCCCTGTTCACCCGCTTCCGGCTCAAGGCGCGCACCGCATTCATCACTTCGGCCAACCTCGCCAATTACAGCGAGTTCGGTCTGATCGTGTGCTCCCTGAGCGCCAGTGCGGGCTGGATCGACCGCGAATGGCTGGTCATCATGGCCATTGCCCTGTCTCTCTCCTTCATCACGGCCGCGCCCCTGAACCGCAATGCAGACCGTCTCTTTTCCGGTTGGCGCGACACGCTCAAACGGCTGGAAACCCGACAGCGCCATCCCGAAGAGGAAGCCTACGAGCGCGGCCCGTGGCAGATCGGCATCGTGGGCATGGGCCGCGTGGGCACCGGAGCCTACGACACCTTTCGCGAACGCTTCGGCGACATCATCCTCGGCATCGACTTCAGCGCAACCAAGGTGGATGCGCATCTGGAACAGGGCCGAAGCGTGATCGAGGCCGATGTTGCCGACCCGGATTTCTGGCGGCGGCTGCCCATGCCCGACGGCACGCTCAAGCTGCTCGTCCTGACCCTGCCCAGCCTCGAAGCCCAGCTCTTCATCGCACGACAGGCCCGGGAATTCGGCTATGCCGGAGAAATCGCAGCCGTGGCCTTTTTCGACGACGAGGTCGAAGCCCTGCGAGCCGCCGGGGTGGACACCGCCTTCAACATCTACGGCGAGGCCGGATCAGGGCTGGCCGCGCACGTCTGCGATACCGTGGAATTCTGCGTGGTTCCGGGAAGGCCTCCGGCGGCCTAAACCTTTTGAAAAAGGTTTAGGAATCCAAAACTTTTTGGTTCTACGCCGCCTGCAGGGAATGAGGGAGCTTGAAAGAATCATATGGCGGCGTAGTGACTCGCGGAACCGCAAGAAGCTGCCCTGTCGAAAAACGCATTTCAGGGGAAATGGACAAACAAGGAAACCGATTTCCTCTTTCGGACCACCCGTTTCAAGAATTTGGAGAGGCCGGATGCATGTCCCGACAGGGCATGTATCCGGCCTCTCCAAATTCTTGAAACAGAATGGGAATCCAAGGGGCCTTGCTCCTTGGCGGGTCTGGGCAGCGCCCAGCCCCCCGGGAGGGTCGCCGAAGGCATCCCTACTCGGCACAATGCACGCACAGCGCGGTTTCGGGCATGGCCATGAGCCGTGCCAACGGGATGGGCTCGCCGCAGTCTTCGCACAACCCGAAATCCGGATCATCCTCGGCCCGACGCACGGCCTCTTCAAGCCGCAGCAACCGCGTGCGCGCCTTGCCGAGCTGAACTTCGACCACGGACTGATTCACGATGGTGTCCATGCGCGACAGCCTGCCGATGGCATTGTCCGGTGCCACGGGCTTGAGCTGTTCCTTGAGTCTCGGGATTTCCTGCCGCAGATTTTCGATCTCGTTCAGGGCGCGGGCCTTGAACTCCTTGCGAGTATGCTTATCCACGATTCAACCTCCTCAGGTTGTCGCACGCCTGTTTCAGCACATCCATTTTCTTGGCAAAGCAGAACCGGGCCAGATGTTCGCCCTGACTTCCCTCGTAAAAGGCGTTTCCCGGCACGCAGGCCACGCCGGTGGTTTCCAGCAGATGCATGGCCCGGGCCTTGGCCGTGTCTCCGGGCAGGGAGGATATGTCGGCCAGCGTATAGTAGGCGCCCTGCGGCACATGCGGAGTCAACCCGATCTCGCACAGCACGGCGCAGAACAGATCACGCTTTTTCTGATGCTCGCGCGCCACGGACGCATAGTAGTCCGGCCCGAGTTCATTCAGTCCGGCAGCCGCGCCCATCTGGAGCGGAGCCGGGGCGCAGACGTAGACGAGATCGTTGAAATGGCCGATGGGCAACGCCCATTCCGGATCGCACACGGCATAGCCGAGCCGCCAGCCCGTAATGGCAAACACCTTGGAGAACCCGGAAATGGCAATGGTGCGCCGGGCCATGCCGGGCAGGGTTGCCGGGGCCACATGCTCGCGACCGTCATAAAGGAAATGCTCGTAGATTTCGTCCGTGAACACGAACAGATCGTGCGACTCGGCAAAATCCGCAATGAGTTCCAGTTCGGACCGGGTAAAGACCTTGCCGCAGGGATTGGCCGGTGTGTTCAGAATCAGGGCACGCGTGCGATCGGTCACGGCGTTTTCCAGATCGGACGCGGTAAAGGTCCAGTCCGGCTGGGCAAGGGGAACGAACACGGGCCGAATGCCGAGGGCGCGCATGGTCACGACGTGGTAGCCGTAATATGGCTCGAACACCACGACCTCGTCGCCGGGATCGAGCAGGGCAAGACATGCGCAGTAGAATGCGCCCGTAGCCCCTGCCGACACCACGATCTGGCCTTCCGGGTCGACGTCCATGCCGGAATCGCGGCGCACCTTGTCCGCAATGGCCCGGCGCAGGGGATGAAGTCCGTCGAATCGGGTATAGATGTTTCGGCCCTGATCCATGCCCTGTTTGGCCCCGTCCAGAACCGGACCGGGCACGGGCAGATCGCACACGCCCTGAGCCAGATTGATACCGCCGACGCGAGCACATTCAATGCTCATGGCCCGAATTTCCGACTGCGCCACCAAAGGTCGTCTGTCACTCACTCCAAGACTCATCGCGTTCCCTCTCCTTTCTCTCCATCTCCACAATCAACCGCAGAAAGCATGACAAAAAACCGGGACAATGCGCCTTGCATCGTCCCGGTCTCAAAATATTCTCTTGGAAGTGCGTTCGGCGTTCAGCTCGGAATCAGTCGTCCAGCTCCTGGGCGAGGGCCTCGATTTCCTCGCGAATGATCCGGGCAGCCTCGGCAGGCACGATCCGGGCGATCTCCTCGCGCAGCATGGATTCCAGCTCCGAAACCCGCGCCTCCAGGGACGCGACCTGCTCCCGCAGCTCCGCGACCTCGGCGGACGGTTCGCCAACCGATTCCCCGGGACACACATCGGCCAGCAGCCGATCCACATCCACATCGTCGGAAACGTCCACACCAACCTCCGGCGGCATGGACTCCTCATCAAGCAGCCCGGCAAGTTCGGCGTCCACCTCGTCCACCCCGGATTCCGGGACGGCCTCGGGCTCCTGTCCTTCCTCCATGAGATCGGACACATCGACTTCCACGTTGTCGAGCAGGCTGTCCATGTCATCCATGTCCTCGTCATCATCGAGCTTTTCCAGCCCGGCGAGTCCACCGATCTCGTCCTGCTCGACACCTTCGATGGCCGGACCAAGGTCGGGCCCGCCTTCATCGAACAGCCCGTCCGCATCCATGCCTTCGTCGACGTCCTGTTCCAGGAATGCATCCTCAAGCTCGATCTCGGCTTCGCCGATTTCCGCAGCTTCCGGTTCCGGCTCTTCCGCAGACTCGGGGGCCGTTTCGGGCTCGACAACCTCACCGGGTTCCACGGCCTGTTCCGCCATGAGCGTTTCCATGGCCAGATCATCCATTGCGTCCGCAACGTCTCCGGCCTCGGCAACAGCAGATTCCCCGGCAGCGGATTCGACCGATGCGGGCTCCTCGACAGGGGCTTCGGCCTCTTCCGGCACAACAGCGGAAACTTCCTCCACTTCCAGAGTCTCGAGTTCCTCGATGCTTTCAAGGTCCTCGAGGTCGCCGAGATCATCCATGGAAAGCACAGGTTCCTCGGGCTGGTCAACCTCGATTGACTCCCCGGGTTCCTCGGCGGAAATTTCGATTTCAGGCATGGTCTCGGGTTGTTCCGGCTCTTGGGAATCAACCTCGGCCACGGGTTCCGGTTCCGGCTCGGATGCTGGCTCGGGCTCGGAAACGATTTCCGTCTGTTCCAGCAGATCGTCCAGACCGGCGTCGAGCTCGTCCGCCTCCGCGTCTTCGGCAGGGGCGACCTCTTCGAGCAAGTCGTCCAGAACAAGGGCGTCCTCGTCGGACTCGAGTTCCAGAGGTTCCTCGGATTCCGGCTCGGCAAGGTCCTCGACCAGTGCTTCGACCTCATCAAGGTCCGGGGCCGCCTGTTCTCCCACCTGATCCAGAGCCTCGTCAAGAATCAGGAGATCGTCCTCATCCCCTTCCTCGGCAGGCTGGACAGGTTCATCAAGCACAAACGGTTCCTCCGCGTCCTCTTCGGCCAACTCGTCCAGAACCAGCAGGTCCTCGCCATCATCGGCTTCGGCAGGCTCTTCGCCCGCCTCCTCGACCAGTTCATCCAGAACCAGCAGTTCCTCATCCCCGGATTCGCCGGACGCATCCATGTCCGCGTCCCCGAGAATCAGGTCGCCGTCCTCCACGTTTCCGTCCTCCTCCACGGTGACGAATTCGTCGAGCACTATGGGGTCTTGATCGGGCGCCGCGGCTTCCTCTTCCAGGTCCTCGGAAAAAAGGTCTTCCAATTCCTGCTCGAAATCCGCGTCGACAGCCTCGGCATCCACGTTTTCACCGAAAACGCCGTTCACATCGACCTTGTCGTCAGGAGTCATGGCAAACCTCCGAACCGGGAAAGGGGTGAGAGAAAAACGGGGGAGCCGATCGGATCAGCCCCCCCCCTTGCATTCATCCGAAGCACTATTTGTTCTTGGGATGGCATTCCTTGCAGGACTTGGGTCCCTTCTTCATCTTCTTGTGGCAAGCCACGCAGGAAGCATCACTCTTCTTGCTGTGGTAGGCAGCGTAGAAGGTGTTGGCTTCCTTCTTGCCGGGCTGATCGTGGCAGCCGGCAACGGCGCAACCCTTGATGTCGGCTTCCGACTTGGCCTTGTGATGGCAGGTCATACAGTCGATCTTGTACTCGGCGGAGTGCTTTCCGTGGGAAAACTGCACCGGGGTTTTCTTGGCCTTCATGCCCTCGGGGGCCTTCAGCACCATGTCAGCGGGAACCTCTTTGCCGGCCATCACGTTGGGCAGCGCGAAAGCGCAGACCAGAGCGGCCACCATGAGGCTGATCAGAAAAGACTTTTTCATGCTCCTCGTTCCTCCTGTTGCAAAAAAAGAATATCACACTCTCTACCATAGCGGGATAAATGAGTCACCCCGCCCTGTCAAGCTGGCATGCCAGCATGGAGAATTGGTTTTTACTCGAAATCCGCGCCTTTGCCAAGGGTCTTCTGGTGCATTTCACCACTACCGCGACAAATCGTATTTGGCGTGATACCCGCGCGGGGTAAGGATTTTTCCGCCAACAGCGCGGGTGGCCGAGTTGCCCACCACGAGCACGGTCAGCATGTCCACGCGCCCTGGATCGAGCGTGCCCAGCGTGCAGGAAAAAACCTCCTGTCCCTCGCGATACGCGTTGCGCACCACACCAACCGGCGTGTCCGGCCCGCGATGCTCCCGGATCGCGTTCAGCGCGGTTTCCAGATGGTCGGCCCGCTTCCGCGAACGCGGATTGTAGATGGCGATCACGAAATCCGCCTCGGCAGCAAGCCGAACGCGCTTCTCGATCACCTCCCACGGAGTGAGCAGGTCGCTCAGGCTCACGCAGGCGAAATCATGCATCAGGGGCGCACCGAGCAAAGCCGCCGCCGCATTGAACGCGGGAATGCCGGGCACCACCTCGAACGGCACGGAATCAAGCAGGTCCTCGGCTTCCAGAATCTCCAGAAGCAGTCCGGCCATGGCGTAGATGCCCGCGTCCCCGCTGCACACCACGGCCACGCGTCTGCCCTGCCGCGCATGCTCCACGGCCTTTTGCGAACGTTCCACCTCGCCCATCATGCCCGTGGAAAAGACCTCCTTTCCCTCAAGCAGTTCGGACGGCACCAGTTCAATGTATTTCCCGTATCCCACAATCACGTCGGCGCGCTCCAGCACGGTGCGCGCCAGAGGGGCGAGCAGGTCCGGACTTCCCGGCCCAAGGCTCACGGCACTCAGCATGTCCTTCTCCTTGCCACGGCCAGGGTGACGGTTCGGGTCTTGGTCTTTTCCACCAGCAGCTCCCGGCTCCCGGCAAGCAGCAGGGCCGAGGCCTCGGACACGGACCCCACGCCCATGTTGCGCATGACCGCGCCGGACGGATTCGGAGCCTGAACCGAGTCCAGTGTTTCCTTGTCGAAAAATGTCGGGGCAACGCCCATTTCGCGGGCGGCTTCCAGCAGTCCGGGCTCGTCGCGCTTGGCCTCGATGGACCCCAGCCCGGCCACGGATTGTTCGGCCAGCCCGGCCGCGTCCAGCACGTTGCGGATGTGCGCCAGAATGTCGGCCGCGGGCACATCCCTGCGGCATCCCACTCCGAGCATGAGTACGGGCGGGTACAGACGCAGCGCATCCGGGTCCGGGCAGCCGGTTTCCCACGACACCCACACCCCGGGTTCGCCCGCAGTCCATTCGAATCGGCGCACGCGACGGAAGAACCGCGCGTCGTCCGCGTCCAGACACCGTGCCGGGTCGAACACCTGCACGACCTTGCCGTCCAGCAGGGCACCATTCACGGCCTTGACCCGCCCCGGATTGCCGATGACCAGCCCGGCCTGTTTGGCGAGCATGTCCAGCGACGGCAGCCCCGCACTGTCCGTGGCCGTGGTGATCACGGCCTGCCCGTTCGTTGCCCGGGCGCAGGTCCCGGCCAGTTCGTTGGCTCCGCCCAGATGCCCGGAAATCAGGCTCACCGCGAACCTGCCGACCTGATCCATGACCACCACGGCCGGATCAACGTCCTTGGATTTGAGCAGCGGGGCAATGGTCCGCACCACGATGCCCGCAGCCGCAATGAACACATGCCCGTCGAACCGGGTGAAGTTGTCGGCCACGGCCCGGGCCAACGTGTCGAATCCGCGCACGGATTCCGAGGCCATGCGGCTTGGAGCAAACACCTCGACCTCGGCATTCAGTTCCGGGACGAGTCGCGCGGCAATGTCCAGCCCCTGCCGCGTCAGGGCGTAAATGGCAATACGTTCCATGATGGGGGGAAGGTACGGCAAAGCACCGGGTCAGGGCAAGCCGGACCTATGCAATCTCCGCGCGGGGCCTCGCCGGGCAACGACAAAGCAGGCGGTCGTCGAAATCGAACACCGCGTAGCTCACGCGAATGCGGTTGTCGGCAAAGGATTCCGCTGCGCCAATCGCCATGAGGGCAAGGCTGTCCAGCAGATTCGGCAGGGCCGGGTCCTGCTCCAGCATGGCCAGCACCTGCCGGGCCGTGTTTGCGCCCCGGATTTCCGGCAGCCGTTCCGGGGCGACACCGGCCTGCGCGCTCCATTCGGCCAGCCGATCGAAGTCCACGGGATAGGTGCGGGCGTGGGTGTAGGGCAATCCCTGCGCCTGCTTGACCAGCTTGCCAAAGAACACGGACCACGCAACCTCGGTGAATCCGCGCTCCAAGGCGGCCTGCATGGAAAAGGAAAAGAAGTCTGCCGCCTGAATCATGGCAAGGCCCGGGGTTTCGGGAAAGGTCGCCTGATACAACCGTTCGGACCGACGGCCCGTGGTGAACACGGCATGGTCCAGTCCCTGCGCCCGAGCCACGTCCAGCGCCTCGGCAATGGACGCCTTCCACGAGTCGTGGGAATACGGCTTCACAATGCCCTGCGTGCCCAGAATGGAAATGCCGCCCACAATGCCCAGACGCGGATTCAGCGTTCTGCGCGCAATGGCTTCGCCGTTCGGCACCTCCACCAGCACGAGAATGTGCCCGGTTTCCAGTCCTATTTCCCGTGCGCCCTGCGCCACGGTCTCCCGAATCTGTTGCAGGGGAACCGGGTTGATGGCGGCATCGCCCACGGCCACGGGCAGCCCCGGCAGCGTGGCCCGGCCCACGCCCCGGCCGCCGTCCACACGGATTTCCAGCGGCGCGCTTCCCGGTTCCACGGTCACCACGGCCTGAATGTCCGCGCCGTGCGTCGCATCCGGATCGTCGCCCCCGTCCTTGACCACGGTGGCGCGAACGCCTGCGCCGTCCGGCTCGCACCGGACAATCGGAATGTCCAGATGATCGCCTTGCGGCAGAGGCACGCGCAGGCTTTCCGGACAGTTTCCGGTCTGCAATTGCAGCAACGCGGCAAGCGCGGCGGCAGAGGCACAGGTTCCGGTGGTGTATCCGGTGCGAAGATCGGTCCGGTATTCAGCAGACATGGTCAGAAACAGGGTTGCGCTCCGGGCCGGACAGCACGGCACATCCCGTGGCTCGGGCCGCGCCCAGAAGCATGTTGCGAAAAATGTGGGAGTGCAGCGGTCTGACCGCAAACCAGTACAGAATTCCGGCAGGTCCGTCCGGCACGAATCCCGAGGTCAGGCACATCCGGGTTGCACTGTTTTCCCGGGACAGGGTGAAATGCATCCATGCCTCGCCCGGAAGCCGGGCCTCGGCCCGAAGCAGCAGAAATTCCGCAGGCCGCACCGCAACCACGCGCCAGAAGTCGACAGGGTCGCCGGGTTCCAGCTCTTCGGGATCGCGCCGTCCCGGCCGCATGCCCGGGCCGCCGAACAGCCTGTCCAGAGCAGCCCGGAACCGCCAGAGCCGATCCGCGTAATGCCAGCCGGTTTCCCCGCCGATGCGCACCACGGGCAGCCACGCCTTTTCCGGCTCGCAATCCACGGTCAGACAAAAGGTTTCCCGAAAGGACTTCACGACTTCCCGATGCGTTCCGGCGGCGAGTAGATGTGCGTGCCCGCGGCCTCGGAAATGTTCTTGAGCATGTTGCGAAACAGCAGGCAGTGAAACGGATACATGGCCCACCAGTAGGCCAGCCCCCACAGTCCGTGGGGCAGAAACCGCGCGGTCATGCGCACTTCAACTGCGTTTTCCCAGTGCGAATCCAGTTCGAATTCCAGCAGCGCCTCGCCGGGCAGTCGCATTTCGGCCAGCAGCAGAAGCCGCTCGCCCGGGGTCACTGCCAGAATGCGCCAGAAATCCAGCGCGTCGCCCACGTGCACGGAATCCTCGTGCTGAGGTCTGCCGCGCCTGAGTCCCGGCCCGGCCAGCAACTTGTCGATGAAGCCGCGAAGCCGCCAGAGAATGTCGCCGTAATACCAGCCCTGCCTGCCGCCAATGGTTTCCACGACCTTCCAGACCTTTTCCGGGTCGCCCTGAAGCCGGGCCTTGTACCCGAATTCGTACACGGTTCCACCCGCATAGCCCGGGTCGCCGGCCCCGGCCCATTCCGGCAGACAGGCCCCGCCCACGTCGAAACAGGTGGTGTCCACGGCATGGCGTTCAATCTTCTGCAAAGCCCGCCGGATCGCGCCCCGACAGGAAACCAGTTCCTGCGGCACAAGGTCGCGGATCGCGTCTTCCTGACACACCACCTCGTTGCGCAGTCCTTCGATCAGGGACCGGGCCAGATGCACGGGGATGGGCGTGACCAATCCGACCCAGTGGGAAGAGAGGCGCGGCGAGACAAACGGCACTGGCAGCAGAATGCGCCGCCGCAGTCCGGCCTCCTCGCCGTACATGTGGAACAGTTCGCGATAGGTGACCACGTCCGGTCCGCCGATGTCGAACGACCGACCTGCGGTCTCGGGATTTTCCAGACACCCGACCAGATAGCCGAGCACGTTGCGGATGGCGATGGGCTGGGCACGGGTGTTCAGCCATTTCGGAGTGATCATGATTGGAAGCCGATCAGCAAGGTAGCGGATGAGTTCGAACGAGGCCGAACCGGACCCGAGAATCTGGGCCGCACGCAGCATGGTCACCTGTGCGCTGCCCAGCCCCAGAATGCGCCCGACCTCGGCCCGGGAGCGCAGATGCTTGCTCAGGGGCACATCGTCCCGATCCTCGCCAAGGCCGCCGAGATAGATGACCCGCTCCACCCCCGTGGCGTTGACCGCGGACACCATGTTGTAGGCCGCATCGCGCTCCATTTCCGCAAAGTCGCGGGCAGGACCGGCCATGGAATGCACCAGATAGAACGCAGCGAAACACCCGTCACAGGCCCGGACCAGACTGTCCGGATCATGCATGTCCACGGCCACGGGCTGCACGCCCGGATGTTTTCCCCACGGACGCGCCCTGACCTTGTCCACGGACCGGCTGGCCGCACGGACCGTGAAGCCCTTTTCCAGAAGCAGCGGCACCAGTCTGCCGCCCACATAGCCCGTGGACCCGAGAACCAGTATGGGACGATCCTGCATGGCCTCCCCCGAAAAAGACGACGTGTTCGAAATCGTGGCCCTAGTTGCGGCGCTTGAGCGGAATGGTGGCGTCTCGCTCGTACCATCCCTTGGAGATCATGCACTCCTTGTAGCGCTGAATCTGCCGGGTGCGGTCCAAAGGAAATTCCTCGCCGGACACGCGCTCGCACTCGGTACTGTCCCGGTCGAACGACCGCTCCATGGCGGGTTTGTCGCCCCGGTACCGTTCATTGTACCACGGCTTGGAGCACGCGGCGAGGGCCAGAAGAAGACAGCAGAAGACGGCCAGTACCAGAGGCTTGAGCATGGGAACTCCGATGCGTTGCGGTTACTCGTCCTTGAGGCTGCGACCCATGAGGTCCATGACGGCACGGGCCGGGTCCTTGTCCTTGTACAATATCCTATACGCCTGCTCGGTAATGGGCAATTCCACATCCAGCTTTTTCGCGAGTTCGTACAGGGACCGGGTGGTTTTCACGCCCTCGGCCACGGCTCCCATCTCGTCCACGGCCTGCGAAAGGGACATGCCGCGCCCGAGCTTCAGCCCCACCTGCCGGTTGCGGGACAGGTCGCCGGTGCAGGTCAGGACAAGGTCGCCCATGCCGGAAAGGCCCATGAACGTGGACTGCTGCGCGCCCATGGCCTGACCAAGACGGCTCATCTCGGACAAGCCGCGCGTGATGAGCGCAGCCCGGGCGTCGTGCCCGAAGTCCAGACCGTCGGCAATCCCTGCGGCAATGGCAATGACGTTCTTGACTGCCCCGCCCAGTTCCACGCCCCGAAAATCCGGAGTGAAATACACGCGGAAACGATCTGCGGACAACTCGGCCTGAAGCCGATGCCCAAGTGCGTGATCCTCGCAGCCAAGGGAAACCGACGTGGGCAAACCGCGCGCCACTTCGGCGGCAAAGGACGGACCGGACAGCATGGCATAACGCGGATGCAGGCCGTCCAGAGCCTCGGCCACCACACGGGACATGGGGGCAAGGGATTCCAGCTCGATACCCTTGCTGGCGCACACCAGCACGGGGTTCTGGGGCAGAAATTCGCGGAACGACTCCAACGCACGACGCATGTGCTGGGTCGGAATCGCGCACAGTATCACGTCGCTCCCACTCAGGGAGACCTCGGGATCGGACTCGGCCCGCAGATCCGGACAGAGCGAAACGCCCGGCAGCCGGGACGTGTTTTCATGGTAGCGATTCACGCTTTCCACGGTTCGGGCATCGCGGCCCCAGAGCACGGTTTCCGTGCCCTTGCGGGCCAGCATGTCGGCAAGGGCGGTGCCCCATGCCCCTGCGCCCAGCACGCTGATTTTCATCAAGAACTCCTTTTCTGCAATTGACCCCGAAGCATAGCCGGGAGCATGGCGGGTGGCAAGCCCGCACGCACAGCAGATAATCACCCCGAAATATCTCGAAAGGATGAAAGGCAAAACCCCCAAAAGGAATCAAAACCAACGCGTATGCCCGATACACGAGAATTTTCCGTTTCCGCAGCAACACAGCAGATCGCCGTCCCACCTCCCGGGCTGGTTCGGGAGGGTGAGATGCAAGGCGCAAGGAAACGGCAGGATCGACGCGCATATTCAATACGCAAGAGTCTGCCGTTTCCGCAGCAACGCAGCAGATCGCCGTCCTACCTCCCGGGCTGGTTCGGGATGGTGAGATGCAAGGCGCAAGGAAACGGCAGGATCGACGCGTATATTCAATACGCGAGAGTCTGCCGTTTCCGCAGCAACACAGCAGATCGCCGTCCCACCTCCCGGGCTGGTTCGGGATGGGGAGATGCAAGGCGCAAGAAAACGGCAGGATCGACGCGCATATTCAATACGCGAGAGTCTGCCGTTTCCGCAGCAACGCAGCAGATCGCCGTCCCGAACCAGCCCGGGCGGTTGCGTATGGGGACGGGAGGGGGTAAAGAGCTTTTCCATGGCTATGCAATTCACCGAGACCGAATCGAACATTCTGGCCCTGGCCGGGGGTGATCTTCCGGATTCCCCCCATCCGTTCCGCGACATTGCCGAGTTGTGCGGCGTGGACGAGCAGACCGTGATCGACCTGATCCGGGGACTCAAGGACACGGGCGTGATCCGCAGGTTCGGCGCGACGCTCCGGCACCAGAAGGCGGGCTACGGCCACAACGCCATGGTGGCGTGGCGCGTTCCGGACGAACGGGCGAACGAGGTCGGCGAAATCTGCGCGGCCCGGCCCGAGGTGAGCCACTGCTACATCCGGCGCACCTATCCGGAGTGGACCTACAATCTGTACACCATGATCCACGGCGAGCATGAAACCCATGTCCGGGAAGTGGTGGCCGAACTGGAACGGGAAACCGGCATTTCGGATCACTGCACGTTGCGCTCCCTCAAGGAACTCAAGAAAACCTCAATGGTCTATTTCAAATACAAAGAGGATTAGCATGGATTCCAAGACCCTGTATGCCAAGGCACAGACCCTGATGCCCGGCGGCGTGAACAGCCCGCTCCGGGCCTGCCGCTACGTGAACAGCGACCCCGTCTTCATCGAACGCGCCCAGGGCGCGTACATCTGGGACGTGGAAGGCCGCAAATACATCGACTACGTCCTGAGCTGGGGGCCCCAGCTTCTGGGCCACTGCGAACCGAGCGTGAACGAGGCCGCGCACAAGGCCGTGGACCTCGGCTCCAGCTACGGCGCACCCTGCGCGGGCGAGGTCGAGCTGGCCGAACTCATTGCCGAGATCGTCCCGTCCATCGAGATGATGCGCATGGTCTCCTCGGGCACCGAGGCCACCATGTCGGCCCTGCGTCTGGCGCGCGGCTACACGGGCCGGGACAAGGTCGTCAAGTTCATCGGCAACTACCACGGCCACAATGACGCATTTCTGGCTGCCGCCGGTTCCGCTGCCCAGGCCGTGCCCGGCACCCCGGGCGTGCCCGAGGACATCGTGCGGCACACCCTACTGGCCCATTACAATGATTTGGACAAGGTGCGCGAGCACTTCGAAACCGTGGGCGACCAGATCGCCTGCG
Source organism: Pseudodesulfovibrio tunisiensis (assembly GCF_022809775.1). Lineage (NCBI taxonomy): Bacteria > Pseudomonadati > Thermodesulfobacteriota > Desulfovibrionia > Desulfovibrionales > Desulfovibrionaceae > Pseudodesulfovibrio > Pseudodesulfovibrio tunisiensis. The sequence goes on along the minus strand of NZ_CP094380.1, from coordinate 3,164,294 downwards.
TGATCGTGGAGCCGGTGGCCGGCAACATGGGACTGGTTCTGCCCCAGCCCGGATTTCTGCAGGGATTGCGCGACCTGTGCACCCAGTACGGCGCCCTGCTGATCTTCGACGAGGTCATCACCGGCTTCCGCATGTCCCTTGGCGGCGCACAGGCACGGTTCGGCATCACCCCGGACCTGACCACCATGGGCAAGATCATCGGCGGCGGTTTCCCGGTGGGCTGCTACGGCGGCAAGCGGGAGATCATGGAACACATGGCCCCGTGCGGCGGCGTGTTCCAGGCCGGAACCCTGTCCGGCAATCCGGTGGCCATGGCTGCGGGCGTGGCCACGCTCAAGCGGCTCAAGGAATGCGACTACGACGCGCTGGAAGCCCGCACCACGAAGTTCACGGCCGAACTCTGCGACATCCTGCGGGGCAAGGGCCAGCCCATCACGCTCCAGCACATGGCCTCGGCCTTCACCATGTATTTCACGGACAGGCCGATCCGCAACATGAACGACACCAGCACCACGGATTGCGACGCCTACGCGAAATTCTGGAACCAGATGCGCGATCAGGGCATCAATCTGGCCCCGGCCGGATTCGAATGCACGTTCACGTCCTTTGCCCACTCGGACGAAGATCTGGAACGCACGCTGGATGCCGCGCGCAAGGTCACGTTCTAGCAGCGTGACGCATCACGGAATCAACAAGGGCCGCCGAGAAATCGACGGCCCTTTTTTTCGGAGGAACCATGATCGAATACGAGGAATACGGAGCCGAGGCACTGGATCGCATCCAGCCGTTATGGGAAATGCTGAATCGGCATCACGCCGAGAGGTCCACACGCTTTCGCGAACGCTTCGAACAATTGGCGTTTGCCACGCGCAGGCAACACCTCCTGAAGCAGGCGGGAAACGGGAAATTGCGTCTGTGGATGGCCCGCAACACGACAACCGGCCGGGATGAGGGCTATTGCGTGGTCGTACTCGGAAACGACGGCTCGGGCGAGGTGGCATCCCTGTTCGTGCATCCCGAAGCCCGAAAGCGCGGTCTGGGGCACGAACTCATGACCCGCGCCCTGAACTGGCTGGAGAAAGCCGGAGCCACGACGAAAAGCATCACCGTGGTTGCAGGCAACGAGGAAACGTTCGACTTCTATGCCCGGTACGGATTCTTCCCCAGCTGCACCTGTCTGCAACAGCAGAAGCCGCGCTAGAAATCCTCGCCGCATTCGATGCGGTAAAAGGTGCGACGCGCGTACCAGAAGGCCACGAAAGCCGAAGCCCAGACCACGATGGCAATGGACCACCACACGGCCAGCAGGCCGAATCCCAGCACCTTGGTAAAGAAGTAGAAAAGCAGGCCCGGCGCAATGATCTGGCGGGACACGCCCATCCAGATGGCGAACATGGGCCGCTTCATGCCCTGCAACGCGGATGTGGACACGAAAATGATCACGTAGGCATAGAGCACGAACGCGGCGATGCGCAGGTATTGCGCGCCGATGGCCGTGACCCGGGCACTGTCCGTGAACGTGGCCATGAGCGGTTCGGCCAGCAGGAACACGGGCAGGGCACAGGGCAGTAGCAGCCACGCCCCGTACTTGAGATTGGTGAAAAACAGCTCGCGCACGCGTTCCATGTGGCAGGCCCCGAAATTCTGGGCCGTGATGGTCAGGGCGGCCACGTTCAGGCCGATGGTGGGCAGGAGCACGATCTGCTCGATGCGCGTTGCCACGCCGTAGGCGGCCGAAGCCTCGGCCCCGAAATCGCTGATGAAGCGGAGAATCACGATCACGCCCAGCGCCATGGTGATGAAATTCAGGCTGGCCGGAAAGCCCTGTCGCGCAATCTCGGCATAGAGCCGGGGATGGGGAATCAGGTTGCGGCCCCTGTTCGTGCACAGCAGCCCGGTGCGACGCGCCTTGATCCCGAGATACACGCAGCCCACGGCCTGAATGAGCACCGTGGACCATGCCACGCCCGCAATGCCCATGGCCGGGAGTCCGAACCCGCCGTGAATGAACCACGGGTCCAGCGCCACGTTGAGCAATGCGCCGAGAATCAGCATGTTGCGAAAGCTCCTGGTGTCGCCACGGGACTGAAGCACGGCATTGAACAGATAGATGAACAGGATGGTGGCGCAGCAGGCGAACAAGGGATTCATGTAGGCCAGACAGGTTTCCAGATACTGGCCTTCGGCTCCGAGAAACCGGAAGATGTCCGGGGAAAAGGTCAGGCCGAGCCATGCCAGCAGAACGCTGGTCACCAGCCCGAAACTCATGGTCTGCACGGCCACGAGCGAAGCCTGCTCCCTGTCCTTCGCGCCGAGAGCCGTGCCCATGAGCGCGGTGGAGCCGGTGGCAATGCCGCTGCCCACGGACGTGATCATGAAGATCACGGGCAGGGCCAATGCCAGCGCGGCCACGGCTTCGGTGTGAATCCGCCCGGCCCACCAGGTATCCACCACATTGTACATGGTGTGAAAAAAATATCCCACGCTGGCCGGAAGTGCCACCTGCCGGACCAGTTCGGGAATGGGACGCGCGGTCAGATCGGTTCTGTCTTCCGCGGAAACTGCTTGCATATTTTTCGACATGAGGGAAGCAACATATCCTTATCCGCACACTTGCTCAACCGGAGATGCGGACCTGAAATCCTCCCTTGCGCTTTCAAGTCAAACCCTGGAATGGTTTGACACGCCTTGGCTGCGGGACTAGTACGGACGTGCAGAAACAGGGCGGATACCTGTTCATGACACCATCAAACCGCTCCGGAGAGCTGGAATGACCATAAAAAACAAGGATCAGATCGCGCTCATGCGCGAAGCCGGCAAGCTGCTGTGGGAAACCCATCAGGTTGCGCGGGAAATGGTCGAGCCGGGCGTGAGCACCGCGCAGATCAATCAGGCAGTGGAAGATTTCATCGAAGGACACAACGCGGAGCCGCTCTTCAAGGGCGTGCCAGGAGACATCACCCCGTTTCCGGCCGCGGTGTGCGCATCCGTGAACGAACAGATCGTGCACGGCATTCCCAATGACAGACCGCTGGAAAAGGGCGACCTCGTTTCCCTGGACATCGGGCTGCGGCTCAACGGCTGGTGCGCGGACTGCGCCTGCTCCCACGCCGTGGACGAAGTGGACGAGGAAAAGGCAAAGCTGCTCAAGGTGACCGAGGAATGCCTGCGCATCGCCATCCGGGAAATGAAGCCCGGTGTGATGTGGAGCACCATTGCCCGGAACATGGCTTCCCATGCCCGTCACAACGGATTCTCCGTGGTCGAGGAACTCGTGGGGCACGGCATCGGTACGGAAATGTGGGAAGAACCCGCCGTGCCCAACTACCATACCCGCGGCCTGCCCGACTTCCGCCTGCACGAAGGCATGGTTCTGGCCGTGGAACCCATGGTCAACGCGGGCAAGCGCAACATTGTGCGCCTGTCCGACCACTGGACCATCTGCACGCGCGACGGCAAGCCCTCCGCGCATTTCGAGCACGACATCGCCATCACGGCCAAAGGCTGCCGCGTGCTGTCCTGCGGTCCGCACGGCGAAGGCTGGGCCCTGTAGCCGCCTTTTGCCCAATGACGAAAAAACGGCCCTGCGCACCACTGCACAGGGCCGTTTTCCTTTTTCCTGCGGGGAAAGCTAGTCCGAAGGCGGCATGAGCGGAAGGGTCACTGTCACGGACGTTTCCCCCGGCACCGAGGTGTCCACGCCGATATCACCGCCGTGCGTTCTGGCGATGAGCCGGGCCGAATACGTGCCCAGCCCGATCCCGTGGGACCAGGGCGCACGGGAATACTTGTCGAAAAAGGTTTCGCGCAGGTCGGCAGGCACCTCGCCCTGATTGCGGATGGTGATGGCAATGTCGTCCCCCTGCGCCAGCTCCACGCTCAGGGTGCCGCCCTCGGGCGACGCAGTGAGCGCGTTGAGCATCAGGTTGGCAAGCATGGACCGAAACAGCCGCTCCTCGGCGATCACGGGAAAGGAATCGCCGCCCGTGACCACATCCATGCCCACGTTCACGCCCTTGGCGCGAATCACGGCCCGGTTCTCGTTCACGATGCGGTCCAGCACCCTGAGCGCATCCACTGGCGCGGGACGCAGCCCGTACGTGCCCCGTTCCATCTTGTAGAGATCGAGCGACCCGGTGATGAGCTGCATCATGTCCTGCCCGGCGCCCTCGATGGTGGCAAGCATGGCGTCCTGAGCCGCGCTCAGCGGACCTGCCTGCCGGATTTCCCCGGGCAGACCGAGCACTGCGCCGAGCGGGGCCTTGAGATCGTGCCGGGTGATGCGCTCCACGTCCTCACGCAGTTCCTCGGCCAGCTTGCGGTCGGTGATGTCCCGACTCACTCCCTGAACCCCCACGAGATCGCCGGACTCGTTGCGCAGGGCCACAACCCGGGTCTCCACCCAGACCGTGGCTCCGTCGCGACAGAGCATCTCCATGTCCAGAGTCCGCGCCGGAACGCGCCCGGACGGATGTGCAGCGGAAATATCCTCGAGCACGGCCCTGAACGCCCGGGCCGATACCGGGGCCATGAAGTCGAACACGGGCCTGCCCAGCACTTCGGAACGGACGAAGCCTCGCAGCTGCTCGTCGGACGGGCTGATGTAGGTGACGTTGAATTCCGGGTCCAGCCCCCAGATCACGTCCGTGATGTTCTCGGCAAGCATGCGGTACTGGCGGGCGCTGCTGCGCAGGGCCTCCTCCATGATCCGCCGGTCCGTGATGTCCGTACCCACGGAAAGCAGCTCCACCATGTTGCCGTCCGCATCGTTCACGGCCCGGTTGGCCCAGGCCACCCAGACAAGCTCCCCGTTCTTCCGGGTGCACAGGGTCTCGTTGAACGGATGGGCCGAAGGATTGCGAAGAAGCCGGTTGATGTACCGCTTCATGCTCTCCCCGTCCGGGGTCTTTTCCGGGATCAGGGTGCCGATGATGTGCCTGCCGATCAGCGAGCCATGCCTATGGCCGAAGAACTCCGAGGCGTATTCGTTGCAGAAGGTTATCCCCCCCTCCAGATCGATGCGCAGGATCACGCTCTTGGCGTTCTCCACCAGATACCGATACTCCTCGCGGACCTTGAGCCGTCCGCGCACAAAGAATATCGCGGCCCAGACAAGCCCGGTCATCAGCAGGGACACGAACAGCCCGACAATCAGGAAGACAGGCCGTTTCGCGGATGGACTCCAGCCGGTCCGGGGCACTGCGGCAAGCTGCCAAGAGCCGCCCGGTATGCGGATATTGGTCACCACCGGACTCATGCGGAACACGTCCTCGCCGGTCAGCAGCACGGTGTCGTCCGCGTCGTTGCCCGGCCCGCGCAACCCCAGAAGCAGCCCGGGAGAGGTGTCCATCAGCCCGGCCTGCCGAAACAGCGCCTTGTCATCGATGAGCACGGCGGCAAATCCCCAATGAGTCCGCAGTCCCGAGGCATCCCTTCCCGACAGCATGACCGGAGCCAGGGCAATGATGGCCGAACCGCCTTCGATCAGTCTGTACGGCGCGGTAATCCGCACCTGTCCTGCGTCCAGCGCCTTCCGAGCCGTGGCACGAAAAGGCTGGGGCAGGTCCTCGAACAGCCGAAGTCCGAGCACCATGTCGCGGTCGGTGTCCGGATACACATGCGAAATGCTGTTGTTTCTGGCCAGTTCCAGATATCGGACTCCGCTCGTGTCCGCGAGCAGGGCACGGCTCAGGGTCGCGAACTCGTCCTGCGTCAGTTCCGGATTGTTCGCTACATAGGCCTGAACGGCCTTGAGCAGCAGCACCTTGGAACTGATGGCGTTTTCCAGCCCGCTCTGCAGGGAGGACAGCGCATGATACACGGCGAGCCTTTGGCTCTGCCTGTCGCTCTGCTTCAGGATGTCGTCCGCACTGAACACCGCAAAGGCCAATGCCGCGGCAACAAGTACGGGGATGATGTAAACGTACCGTTTCACTCTGCAAAAAGTGTTGAGGTTGCGTACAGGCTGATCATGCTACAGCCTAGCAGAAAGAAACGGGAAAAAGAAAGGCTTTCGTGAATCAGGCGGGAATGGTCCGGATTTTCCCGGGATTGTCGGCTCTCGCCACGGGAAGCGTGGTCAGGCTCGACGGCGCAACAAACAGGTCGCCGCCATGCGCCCGGCTTCCGGCCATGCGCAGGACGCGCACACGCCGCAGGTTGCGACTGCCGATGGGATCAAAGGAAACGGCCGGGGAATTCTCGGGCGAGGAAAGCATGTCGAACACCACGTTGCGGGACAGGGCAAGCATGGCGTTCAGGGGCCGGGAGTCCGCGGACCACGGCAGAATGCGATCCGCCAGATCCAGAGAGGAGCCCCATGTCTTGCGGCTGAACAGCTTGAGGCTGCCCTTGACGATCTGCTTCTTGACCAGAAACGGCAGCTTGCGTCTGTCCATGGCCGTGAGCAGGGACCCGTCCGCAACCTTGTTGGATTTGCGGAACAGGGCCAGAGCGCGCTCGTGTTCGGTCTCGAACCGGCGGTCGGCCTGTGCCTCCACGTAGACATGGGAAATCCTGCCGCCGGAGGGCATGTGCCACAGGGCGTTGGGCACATAGTAGTTGTGGGCCACGACATCGGCGGCCAGATGGCTGAGGTAGCCATAGGCATAGGCTCGCACCAGCGGTGTGGACGCAGTGCGCAGGAGCTTGAACCCGGTGCACCAGTTGTGGCTGTGCCCGGGATGCACGCTGCACCCCTTGCCGATGAAGATGTCCGCGCTCAGGCAGCCGTACAGAAACGCGCTTCTGTTCCTGAGCAGCAGGCTCGCCACCAGCGGCGGCAGCGCCCCGGCTCCGGCGAGCACGGAATTGCCCAGCGCAAGATGCACGCCCGGCCCCCAGGCCAGGGCAAGGTCGGGCGCAAGCGCGAAAACAAGGGTGACGGCAAGGATGAATACAGCTTTCATGAACATCGGCTCCGAGGGAAACAAATAAGGACCGTGACGGGTTTGTCAACAAAAATCGAACCGGATTCCGTAGAACGCTTGACCCGGTGCCGGGTCCCGTGTGAAGTGGTAAATGCAGAAAATCCAGCAAGGAGAAATGGATGCCATTATCCAGAGAGACCCTGACCCGCCGCATCAGGTTGGCCAGAGGAATCGAACCGGCCGACCTGCTCATCACCGGAGCCAGAGTGGTCAATGTCATTTCCGGGGAAATCCACGCGACCGATGTGGCCGTGGCGGACGGCGTGTTTCTCGGATTCGGAAACTACGAGGCCAGACGCACCCTGAACGCCGAGGGCAGATACCTCTGCCCGGGGCTGATCGACGGGCACATCCACATTGAATCGTCCCTGCTCTCCCCGCCCCGGTTTGCCCGGGCCGTGGCCGCACGCGGCACGTCCGCCGTGGTTGCGGACCCGCATGAAATCGCCAACGTACTCGGCGCGGACGGCGTGCGCTACATGGCGGATTCCTCTGCCGGACTCCCGGTGGCCGTGTATTTCATGATGCCCTCCTGCGTCCCGGCCACGCATCTGGAACACAGCGGCGCAACCATCGGTCCGGACGACATCCGCGCCCTACTCGCCGAATATCCGGACCGCATTCTGGGACTGGCCGAAATGATGAATTTCCCAGGCGTGCTGAACTGCGACCCGGACGTGCTGGACAAGCTCCTTGCCTCGCAGGGCAGGCCCATCGACGGCCATGCGCCCCTGGTCACTGGCCGCGATCTGGCCGCCTATGTCATGGCCGGCCCGCACAGCGATCACGAATCCACCACGCCCGAAGAGGCGCTGGAAAAGCTGCGGCTGGGCATGCATGTCATGATCCGCGAAGGCACCACCGAACACAATCTGGAAGACCTTGCCCCGATCGTGACCAGCGAGAACAGCCGGGAAATGTCTCTGGTCTCCGACGACCAGCTTGCCCCGGACCTGCTCGACCACGGGCACATGGACCACAAGGTGCGTCTGGCCGTGGGCCGGGGCATTCCTCCGGTCCGGGCCATTCAGATGGCCTCCCTGAACACGGCGCGCCATTTCGGGCTGGATCGCGGCCCGGTGCGGCACGGCGCCATTGCCCCGGGCTTTCGCGCGGACTTCTTTCTGGTGGACGATCTGGCGGAATTCCGGGTCGCAGACGTGCATCTCGGCGGCCACCCCCTGTCCCCGGATCAGGATTTCATCTCCGGGACCACGGACCCGGGCAATACCATGAACATGGAACCTGTCGAGGACACCGCGTTCCGCATCCCGGCCCAAGGCGAAACCATGCGCGTGATCGGCGTGGAACCGGGCCAGCTCGTGACGAGCCATCTGACCATGCCCGCGACCATCCGCAACGGACTGGCCGAGGCGGATCCGGACCGCGACATTGCCAAGCTCGCGGTGCTGGAACGTCATAACGACACCGGCAACATCGGGCTGGGCTTCGTGCAGGGCCTCGGCCTGAAGCGAGGGGCCATTGCCTCCACCGTGGCCCACGACTCCCACAACCTGATCATCGCGGGCGCCAGCGACGCGGACATGCTCGAAGCCGCGAACCGGGCCATGGCAACAGGCGGCGGATTCTGCGCGGTGCTGGACCGCAAGGTCATCTCCTGCCTGCCCCTGCCCATCGCCGGGCTCATGTCCAACAGGCCCATGGAGGAAGTGGCCCGGGATCTGGATTCCCTGCTCAGGAAAATCCATGCCGAACTCGGAGACTTCCCGTTCCCCAACCCGTTCGCCATGCTCTCGTTTCTGGCCCTGCCCGTCATACCGGAACTCAAGCTCACCGATCTGGGACTGGTGGACGGACGCACCTTCGAGATAACCAGCCTGTGGACGGACGCCAAATAGACGCGATCCCCTTTTCCATTGCCGCGCTTTGCGGTATCTGGCCTGCATGACGCAACACGCACACCATGCCGACCGCGCCGGAAACCGGGCTTCCATTGTCTGGTTTCTGGCTGCGGCATTCATCCCCACCTTTGCGGCGGAAGCCTGGCTTGCGGCCTCGGGCCTGCGTTTGGACGGACAGATCATCGGCACGGTGCCCATGCTCTGGATTCTCGGCATCATGTGGATTCCCGGGCTGGCCGCCCTCGGCGTGCACGTGTTCGTGGAAAAAAGAGACTGGCGCGAATTGGGACTGCGTTTCGGACCGTGGCGCGCCTACGCGGACATGCTCCTGCTGATTCCGGCACTGTGTGCAGCCATGTACGGACTGACATGGCTGATCGGGCTGGCCGAACCGGACACGGCCATGTCCGGGCTGACAACGGCCACGGGAGCTGCAGCTCCGTCCCTGCGGGACATCTTCCTGATCATGCTGCCCATGAGCATCGTGGTGGGCACGCCCGTGAACGCCGTATTCGCGCTGGGAGAGGAACTGGGCTGGCGCGGCTTCCTGCTGCCCCGTCTCCTGCATCTGGGCAGATTCCGGGCCTATACTCTGCTCGGCGTGATCTGGGGACTATGGCACGCCCCGCTCATCATGATGGGCTTCAACTACCCGGGCCATCCCGTGGCCGGTATCGGCATGATGTGTCTGCTCTGCACCGCATTCGGCGCCCTGCTCGGAGAATGCCGACTGCGCTGGAATTCCGTGCTTGTCGCGGCATGGATGCACGGTGCAGCCAATGCTCAGGGCTACGGCATCTGGCCGTGGCTCTTTCCTGATGCCAATCCCCTGCTCGGCGGATTTTCCGGGCTCACGGGCGTGGCGGTCTGGTCTCTGGCCGCATTGATCGCGTTCCGCATGTTCCGCCGCTGACACTTTCGTCTCAACCGTCTCAACTGTCTCACACCTCTGTCTCATCGAGACAGTCCTTCTCGAATCACCTGTCATTCAACAGTTCGTTTTCATTGCAGAAAAAGTTTGGCACGCCTGTTGATATACCTGTATCAACGCGCCGAAAACGACGCGAATCAACCAGAACAGACAGGAACAAGGAGGGCATATGCTTGATGGACGCAGCCTCGTGGCATTCATGGTCGTGGCCATTGGCGTGACCGTTACCTTTTTCTACCAGCTGAACGCCTACATGAGCTAGGCATCGGCACAATCCCGAGAAACCGCTTTTTCACAACTGATTGATGCAGTGCAGCGTGCCGGGGGCCGACATCGGGTCGGTCCCCACCTCTCTCGGCGCCCGTGCGGGTGCAGGAGAATTCCGCCGCCCGTCCGAACACTGATCAGGGCGGCCCATGTAAAAAGCCCCGTTCCCTTTCAGGAGCGGGGCTTTTCCATTGACATGCGGAACTGTCTACTTGAAGGACCGGGCAAACAGGTCGGCAATGGCCTGACGGCCGTTGTCCTCCAGAAAACGGGTTCCGGTACCCGTGAAATGATGACGGGTGATCCGGGGGGCACCGTCCGGGGTCCATTCGCCGGAAGCCCACTTGAACCAGCCGTTCCTGGCCTGATCGAACACGTACAGGGGCTTGTTGCAGATCTTGGCGAATTCCGCTCCCCAGCCCGTGCCGCCCTTGACCGTGCCGTCGGGCTGCAGGGAACCGATCACGAAGACCTCGTGTCCGGCCTCGACCTGATACATGATGGTCTGAAGGACCTTGCGCATCTTTTCGGCATTGGTGAACCTGCGGTCCAGCAGTTTGGACACGTAGGTCAGGCTCACGTCCTTGCGCACCAGCTCCTCGTCGGTAAGCACGCGCAGGCCGCGGCTGCGCTGAATCTTGTGGCCATCGAAGGTGAAATTCACTTCCGCAATGGAATGCTGTTCGGCAAGGCGCCCGAATTCGGCTTCGGCACCCTGGGCACCGCCGCTGAACAGGGTGCAGGGATCGGTAAGAGTCATGGCTTCTCCTTGATTATTGGCGATACGGAATCACGGCAACAATCCTGCCGTTACCGTCAAGTATGCACGCGGATTGCGGTTCGGGCAATGATAGATGGCCCGAAACCGGAAAAATGACAGCAAAGAGAGCAGGCAATATGCCTGTTTCGATGCAGGGTCAAGTCCGGTCTTGAGGATTTTTCGCGCCTGCCGGGCGCACGGTCGGCTATTCCCCGATGATCTTGACAAGCACGCGCTTGCGCCGCCTGCCGTCGAACTCGCCGTAGAAAATCTGCTCCCACGTACCGAAGTCCAGCCTGCCTTCGGTTACGGCCACCACCACTTCCCGGCCCATGACCTGACGCTTCATGTGCGCGTCGGCGTTGTCCTCGTACCCGTTGTGGCGGTACTGGCTCACGGGCTCATGCGGGGCGAGCCTTTCCAGCCAGACCTCGTAGTCGTGATGCAGGCCGGACTCGTCATCATTGATGAAGACCGAGGCCGTGATATGCATGGCGTTGACCAGACACAGCCCCTCCCGGATGCCGGATTCGCGCAGGCAGGCCTCCACGTCCGGGGTGATGTTCACGAATCCCCGGCGCGAGGGGATCTCGAACCAAAGTTCCTTGCGATACGACTTCATGCCTGTGCTCCGGCTGAAGAAATGTAGGTCAGTTCGCGATCGAAATCCTCGATGCCCGCATCCAGACCGTGCAGGGCGTGGCCGAGACGGACCATCTGTCCGGCCGGAAAATCCTTGCCCCAGCGCTCCAGATAACCCGCAAACCCGTGGGCGCGCAGCAGTCCCGCGCCCTGCTCCAGAGCCTGTGCCGCGAAATCTTCCCAGCCCAGCGAAAATTGCAGATTCCAGACCGGAAACACCTTGCCGCCCTCGGTGCGCTGGCCGGAAAAGGCCACCCGGGCACGGACCATGTCGTTTTCCAGCGGAGTCAGGGTCCATTCGTACATCCAGCCTTCGCCCACCCACTCGAATTCCAGATGACGATATTCGTCGTCCCGCGCCTGACGCAGGTCCAGAAGGCCCTGAAACAGGTCGCGGAGCGGTTCGGACAGGGCGCTGGAAACGCTCAGGTCATACGCGGTATCGTTCAGGTTCAGGCACACTTCAAGCCAGCCCGCCGACACGTCGACAAGCCGGAATTGAACCCGGTCAATGGATGGCATGCATACCTCTTGAGGCTGAATGGGTTGTCGAAGGGCCGAATCATACACGGTTCGCCTGCGATTTTCAAAACCGGAATACAGAGGGAATCGGGCCGGATCACAGGCCCACTTCCACGGTAAAGGCAATCTCCGTGCCTTGCCCGGGTTCGGTGCTGATGCAGACCGTGCCGTTCATGGCCTGCACGAACCGCCTGACCAGAGACAGCCCGATGCCGGTCCCGCCGTGGCGACGCGTACGCGATCCGTCGCCCTGCCGGAACAGCTCGAAGATCACGCCCAGCTTGTCCGGGGAAATGCCGATGCCCGAATCCCGCACAAGAAACAGCAGCTTGCCTCTGCGACCACGCACCGTGGCGGGCAGCAGACAGGCGCTCACCGAAACGTCCCCGGCATCCGTGAATTTCATGGCATTGCCCACCAGATGAAACAGCACCTGCCGCAGCCGCCGCGCATCCGCGCACACCTCCTGCGGCAGGGACGCATCCGCAAGCCAGCTCAGGGCCACCCCCTTGGACGAGGCCTCCAGACTGTAGGGCCCGATCACCACGTCCACGATCCCGGCAAGATTCACGGGTTTTTCGTCAAGTTCCACGGCCCGGGCCTCGACAACGGAAAAGTCGAGAATATCGTTGAGCAGAATCAGCAGACTGCGCGCGGAATCAAAGGCGTAATCCGCCATTTCCGCAAGGTCCCCGGGCAGCTCGGAATCCTTGAAAAGCTGAAGCATGCCAAGCAGCCCGTTGAGCGGAGTGCGGATTTCATGGCTGATATTGGCCAGAAAATCGCTCTTGGCCTGACTCGCGTCCTCGGCCGCCTTCTTGGCCCGCAACAGGTCGGTCACGTCCATGATGGCCTGAATCTCGTATTCCGGGCTGGGTCTGTGCCGGGTGCGCACGGCCAGCAGCCTGCCACGCGGGGACAGCACCTCGCAGGACTCCTCGGGCACCGGAGCGGACACCGGGCCTGTTTCCAGCCGGGTCACGTAATCGGACAGGGGACGGCCAAGGGCCTGCCTGCCGAACATTTCCAGCCCGGCCGGGTTCAGGGAACGGATGATCCTGCCGTGCGGGGTCAGCTCCAGCTTGACGATGGTGATGGGAGAACTGTCGATGAGCAGCTTGAGGTCGCGCTCGGTACGCTTGCGCCGGGTCACGTCCTCGCGAATGAGAATGCCGCCCGTGACCGCATCGCCCTCCATGACCGGAGCGCAGCGGAAATTCTGGCAGACCTCCTCCCTGTCGCCGAAGGCCGGAATGATCACGTCCTCCAGAGACACGGTTCGTCCACGCAGCACGCCCCTGAGCCGCTCGCCCAGTCCGGCGCGGATCACGCCCGGGATGTCCCACAGTTTCTTGCCTATGTAGAATTCCGGAGAAAGCCGATCCCTGTCGATGCGGTGCAGGTGCCAGTCATTGACCAGCGTGATGGTGCCCTGCGCGTCAAAGGCCATGATGGAAATGGGCGATGCCGTGAGCAGAGCCTTGTACTGCTGCTGGGTTTCGCGCAGCACGCGCTCGGCGAGTTCGCGCTTGGACACGTCCAGCACGATGAGCAGACTGCCCAGACTCTGGCCCTCGCCCTTCCTGAGCTGATGCAGGGAATACAGGCCCGGAAAAATCTCGCCGCTCCTGCGCCGGAACCTTGCCCGGTTGGCGGACATGCCGCTTCCGCAATCCCCGTGTTTTCCCGGCCCGCCTTCCGCACACAGGACGTTCACGGAACAGCCCAGAATCTCGTCGCGGGCATAGCCGAAAATATGCTGCGCCCCGGCGCTGAATTCGATGATCCCGCCGGTATCGTCGTCGCGATGGATGACAAAGGCCACGTCCTCGGCTGCCTCCAGAATGCCCTCCAGACGCAGGCCGGTTTCGGTCAGCTTTTCGCTGGTGCGGCCCATGTCGTCCACAAGGCTGGTCAGGGTGCTGCGCAGCCCCTCCTCCCGGGATTCCACGGCAACGCGGTAGTCATCCAGATTCGCCTTGAGCGCGCGCAGTTCGTCGAGCGAGGGAGACGAGCGATCCCCTTGCAGGGCCGCGAATCCGGCCTCCACTGCCGCGCGTATGGATTTCATGTCTTTTCCCGTGGTCATTGTTCGTGTGCCTTTCAGTCACTGACCACAGTGAAATACCGCCATTTACCGGGCAGGAAAAGGGAATGATTGCAAAAAATAACCATTGGCGCAGTTATACGGCTTCGGCGTGTTCCCGCACAAGCCCGGCCATGGCCTCTTCGTACATCCGCCCCCACTCGCACAACTGATGGACGACCGGGAGCACGCTTTCCCCGGTCGGCGTCAGGGAATACTCCACACGAGGCGGCACCTGGGCATAGACTTCGCGATGCACGATGTTGTCCGCCTCCAGTTCCCGGAGCTGCTGCGTCAGCATCTTCTGGGTGATGTTGGGAATGGTCCGCTTCAGTTCGCAAAAACGGAGCGTACCGTCCCGCCCCAGATGATAGATGATGATGGGTTTCCACTTGCCACCGATGATCTGAAGCGTCAGCTCCACGGTGCAGTGATATTTCTTGTTCCCGCAGGTCTTGAGAGTGCTGCCGGACATGGGCTCTCCCGTAAGCTTTCATGAAAATGCGGTTCTTGCGCAAAGACATTCCGCACATGGTTTCCAAAAGGTGCCTACAGCACAAATTGGTGCGTACTTGATATTTCTGCTATAATGTCAGAAAAGATTGTCAGCGTAAAGTCAGACAACATTCACTCACTACGAAGGAGAAATGACATGGACGTTTTCGAAGCCATGGGCACCCGCAGAAGCATCCGGAAATATCAGGACAAGCCTGTTTCCCCGGAGATTGTGCGCGATCTTCTGGGCGCGGCCATGATGGCCCCGAGCGCGGGCAACGCGCAGGCGTGGCAATTCGTCGTGGTGGACGATCGCGAAAAACTGGCAAACATCAAGAACCTGAATTCCAATGCCGCCATGGCTGGGCACGCGCCCATGGGCATTCTGGTCTGCGGCGATCGGAATCTGGAAAAATATCCGGGATACTGGATGCAGGACTGCTCCGCAGCCATGCAGAACCTGCTGCTGGCTGCGCACGCCAAGGGACTGGGCGCAGTCTGGACCGGCATTCTTCCCAGCGAGGACAGCTTTGACGGATTCCGCCGCATGTTCGACCTGCCCGAGCATGTCATGCCCCTGGGTTTCGCGGTCATCGGCTGGCCCGCGCAGGAGCGCAAGTCCGAAGATCGATACGACGAAAGCAAGGTGCATCACAACACGTGGGGCAACAAGTAATTATCGCGGACCACGTGCTGTTCTCGGTGCGGCCGGGCATGGCGGACACAGCCCGGCCCCTGTTCGCGGAACTGGTGGCAAACAGCCGCAAGGACGCAGGTTGCGTGCGCCACGAAATGCACGCGGCCCGGACGATCCGAGCCGCTTCATGCTCCCTGAGCTGTGGCGTTCCGAATCAGACCTGAACGCACACTGCGATCAGCCGTGATTTCCGGTCTTGGGCGAAAGGCTGGACAAAGTGCTGGCCGGGGAACCCGTGATCTCGATCTGGACCCAGCTGGACATGTAGCTCTCGAAAAGCAAAGGAGCCGACATGAAAGTCGTTGCATTCAACGGAAGCGCCCGCAAGGGCGGCAATACCGCGGACATGATCCGCATGGTGTTCGCGGAGCTGGAGGCCGAAGGCATTGAAACCGAACTGGTGGAACTGTCCGGCAAACGCATGGACGGCTGCATCGCGTGCAGCAAATGTTTTGAAAACCGGGATCGCCGATGCGCTGTGACCAGGGATTTCATGAACGACTGCATCACACGCATGGACGAGGCTGACGGCATCATTCTGGGCTCACCCACGTATTTCGGCAACGTGAGCACGGAAATGAAGGCGCTCATCGACCGTGCGGGCATGGTGGCCCTTGCCAACGACAGCATGTTCGCCCGCAAGGTGGGCGCGGCCGTGGTTGCCTGCCGTCGCGGCGGGGCCATGCAGACCTTCAATGCCCTGAACACCTTCTTCTTCATCGAACAGATGATCGTGCCCGGCTCCCGCTACTGGAACATGGGCATCGGCATGAACAAGGGCGAGGTGCAGCAGGATGCCGAAGGTCTGGAAACCATGAAGACCCTCGGCCAAAACATGGCCTGGCTGCTCAAGAAACTCCACGCCTGATTTTCCGAACTTTCTCTCCTCCATTGAAAAAGGGACGGCAGGACTTTTGTCCTGCCGTCCCTTTTTTCACATTGCTTCGTCAAACATCCGACCAGACTTTGACAAGAGCCGCTACAAGCCCCCTACCCGCCGAACGACCTTACCAGTTCGAAATAGGCCTCGCGGCTGGCGTTCTCGGTTTCCAGCAGGGTGCGGAACGCGTCGTTGAAATCGGTCCGGGCTGTGGCGAACACGCCGTGGCCGAGCACGATGGCCGCGTCGTGTCTTTCCAGTGCGGGCGGCAGGGTGTGGCACAGTCCCGTGGGGCCGGTGCCGACCTCGCCGGGCACGACGGGCGCATCGCCCACAAACCGCTTTTCCGTGCAATGGATGTGGCAGGCGTCCCGATTCACGCAGTCGTCGCGGTCGCAGTACATGGACATGATCACGGAAAAACGCGGGTGGCCGTGCAGGATGCAGCGGGCCGGGGTGCGGCGGTACACGTCCTCGTGCGCCGTGAGTTCCGAGGACGCGGTCAGCCCGGCGCAGGACGAGCCGTCCATGGGGCACGGGTCGATGCACCCTTCCAGCTCGTCAAGGGAACTCCCGGTCTGGCTGATGTGGATCACGTCGTCCACGCGGCAGGACACATTGCCGAAAAAGGAATCCACCAGACCATACTCCACCACGGCGCGCCCGGCCTGAGTCATGGCGGCCACGGCCTGATCCTCGGACTCGAACGGACCGTGCAGCAGGTCCGGCAGATCAATGCGCGGCTCGGGCAGATGCGCGCAGGCCCGCCAGAACGCAGCCCGGTATTCCGGGTCCAGCGCACTGATGCGCATCCGGGTCAGATATTCCGAAAAGAAGAGCACGGAAACCGCAAAGCAGGTGGAAGAATAAAACACGAACGCCTGTTCCGGCATGACCGAACCGCAGGCCGCAATGCCGTGGCCCGGAATGAGCACGGCCTTGCGTCGGGACAGTCCCCTGGCAAGGGCCTCGGCAGAAAACTCACGCACAATGGGGATGTCATGCAGAAAGGTCCGGGTCTCGGTATCACGCGGCTTCACGGATTTCCGGCTGCGGGCACACAGGAATTCCATGATGGTGCAAAACGGCTCGGCAGGCCGGGCAAAGACCAGCGAGCCTGCCCCGATCTCCGCCATTGCCGTTTCCAGCTCCGCAGTGCGCGGGTCCTCGCGGTTCCACACCAGTTCCGCATCGGTTCCGGCCACGAGCACGTCGTCTTCCAAAACCAGTCCCCGGGTCACGAGCTTGCGCGCGTACGTGTCGCACATGGTCTTCATTCGTTCCACTCCAATCCAAGTCGTTCGGCAGTCTCGCGCACGGGCACGCCCTGTTCGTCCAGCCCGCGCACCGCATAATACGTTTTCCGAGCCCGCAGAAATGCGTCCCGGTCAATGGGCCGCACTTCGATTCCGGCCCCGGACGTGCCGGGTTCCGAGAGAAAAACGTTCGGGCAGATCGTCGTCGCAGGCCGCGAATCCGTTCATCGCGTTCATGATCCGTTCATTGTACACGATGCGCTCCCCGGCCCGGAGCAGGTCCACGCCCGAGACGGCCATGCCGGTCACGGCGGAAAACGCCCGGGCGTACTCCTCCATGCCCGAGGAGAGGAACATGTGGTTGCAGGCGATCAGGGATTCGGCAGCCGCGTACAGGTCTTCGGCTCCCTTGATCATGGGCGCCTTGCCAATGAAGGAAAAGCGGTCCGTGGCAACCGGCTTGCGCAACACCTCGTGACTCACGGGAAAAGCCCGGGAATGGCAGCCGCCGCGCGTGGACACGGCATAGGCCAAAGCCAGCCCATGCGCGCCACGCGGGTCAAACGCAGGCAGTTCCAGCCCCTTGACTGCCATGGCAAATTCCGGCCTGCCGCAGGTCTCGGCAAAATGCAGAGCCCCCTGCCCCAGATCGCCGCCCTCGGCCATTTCCCGAATGCGGGCAATCAGGGTTTCGCGGTCGAAATCCGCGCCGTCCATTTCCCGAAGGCAGGCCAGAGTCCCGGCCACGGAAACCGGGTCCAGGCCCAGCTTGCGGCACAGGGAGACAGCATCCACAGCCAGCTCAAGGTCATCATTGCAGATCAGGGCCGTGAAGTGGGACAGCGCGTCGAACTCGGGCAGTACGCGGCCATCCGCGGACTCGCGCTTGCAGTTCACATGACAGCCCGGACAGCCGAACGCGCGGGAATCGTACCGGGCGTGCATGGCCGGAGCATTGCACGAGGCAGCCGCCGGGAAAAAGGTGCGGGAAAAGTTGTCCGTGGGCATCATGCGCCGGGAGGCAGTCAGGTCGCACAGGGCAGCCGTGCCCCAGTTGGAAAAGCCGTGCCTGCCCATGAGCACGGGCGAGGCAGCGGAAAGCCGCAGGATGTCCTCGCGCGCACTGGCCAGAGCCATGGGATTGCGCACGGCCACGCGTCCGGTACCGCACACCGCGAGATAAAGCATGTTTTTTGCGGCAAGGCTCAATCCCAGTCCGCCGCGTCCGGAAAAATGACGACGATCGACCGTGATCCCGGCCAGCGGGGAACCGTTGATCGCTGCCGGTCCAATGCAGGACACGGACGCATCCGCAGGCGCACGGGCTTCCAGTTCCCGGAACAAATCCGGCACCTCGCGCCCCCACAGGTGCGCAGCCTCGACAAGACGCACCTTGCGGTCCTCGACAATCACGCCGCACGGCGCGTCAGCCTGTCCGGTCAGGATCAGGCCGTCCCAGCCCGCATGTTTGATTTCCGTGCCCAGCCTGCCGCCCACGGTGGCATCGGCCACGGTTCCGGTCAACGGAGAACGTGACATGATGCAGCACCGGCTGGACGCAGGCGCATCCGTTCCGGTCAACGACCCGGCAAACACGAGCACGGGCATGGCGGGATCGTTCCAATCCCGGTCGCAGTGCGGCCGCAGAAAGTGCCCGGCCATGCCCCGTCCGCCGAGAAACTCGCGGTACAGGTCCATGTCCGGCTGTTCCACCCGGATTTCCCGGGTCGTCAGGTCAATGTGCAGGACCTTGCCGGTCCAGCCGAAAATTTCGTGATTCATGCGGGTTTCCTTTCATGAACCCAAGGGAATTGCAACCGCCCGAAGCATTCCCGGAATCGTCACACGAGCAGGCTGCCCCCTTTCGCAGCAACGCAGCAGATTGCCTCACAATTCTCAGGCGGTTCCGAAAGGGTGAAATGCAAGGCGCAAGAAAGGGACAAGGCCGACGCGTATACAAAATACGCGAGGGTTTGTCCCTTTCGCAGCAACGCAGCAGATTGCCTCACGATTATCAGGCTGTTCCGAAAGGGTAAGATGCAAGGCGCAAGAAAGGGACAAGGCCGACGCGTATACAAAATACGCGAGGATTTGTCCCTTTCGCAGCAACGCAGCAGATTGCCCTTTCGGGACAGCCTGATGTTGACCCGGGGGAAATAATCCGTATCCTGTGCGCGCGTTCTCATGAGAGGAGGAGACCCATGGCCGACAAGATCAACAAGGCGCGCCGCAATTTCCTGTTTGGCGCGGTTCGCCGATTCAGGAAGGAAGACCCGGACCAGCCCATTGCGGCCACGGCAGACACCGTGGACGTGATCAGGGAGGCCAATGCGGCCTATGTGGACGGCAGGTGGGAAGAAGCCCGGGACGGGTACAAGGAATACATCCAGTCCGACAAGAACGATGCGGACGTGCGCTACCGTCTGGGCGTGAGCCTGTACCGGCTGGGCATGTACCGTCAGGCCAAGCTGGAATTCGAACGCTGTCTGCGACTGGACCGGGAATACAGGGACGCGTTCCTGTATCTGGGGCTGACCATGGTGCGGCTGGAACGCCCGGAAAAGGCCGTGCCGCTCTGGAAACGGTATTTCAACACCAATGCCATCCCGGTGCAACGCGAGCTGAACCTTCAGGTGGGCCTCATGGAATCCGGGGTCGCAGACCCGCCGGAAGAGGTTGCCGAATCCGTGGAACAGGCCATTGCCCAATGCGGCACGGCCATTGGCTGACCCGCCCGACGAGGATGTCATGACCGAATTCCGAAAAATGATTCAGGGGCTCGCGTACAACGCGGATGACGAGGAACTGAATGCCCTGCGCCTCAAGGCGCGGCAGTTGTTCAAGGCATTCAACGACTCGGCTCCGGACCGGAAGGAGGAACGCACTGCCCTGCTGCGCCGACTCTTCGGCGCCATGGGGGCCGGCGTACTCATCGAACCGCCTTTTTTCTGCGACTACGGGTGCAACATCCTACTCGGCGACAACGTGTTCTTCAATTTCGGGTGCACGATTCTGGACCCGGGGATGGTCCGCATCGGCAGCAACGTCAAGTTCGGCCCGTCCGTGTCCGTGTACACGGCCACCCATCCGGTGGAGGCGTCGAAACGGCTTTCGGGGCTGGAATACGGGCATGCCGTGACCGTGGGCGACAATGTCTGGATCGGCGGCGGGGCCATCCTGTGCCCGGGCGTGACCGTGGGAGAAAACGCCATGGTCGCAGCCGGAGCCGTGGTCACGAAGGACGTGCCGCCGTGCACCATGGTGGGCGGCAATCCGGCCCGCATCATCCGCCGCATCGAGCCTTAGCCTTCCGGAAAGGGAAACCTCCGAAGGCAATCCCCCCCTTGCCGTAATTCCCCGGCCTTTGTATAGCTGGAAGCAGTTCCCTCACTTCCAGCAACACGGAGGCCCGCATGCCTTTCCGCGCCCGTTTCCGGTCCGCCCTGCTTCTGGCGACGCTCATCATGCTCGCCCTGATTTCCGGCTGCACGGACAAGGAAAAACCGCAGGCGCCGCCTCCGGTTCCCGTGTCCGTGGTCAAGGCCGAGGCCCGGAACGCCCTGCGCACCATCAAGGGGGTGGGCACGGTCAAGGCCTCCAATTCCGTGACGCTCAAGCCACAGGTGAGCGGCCAGATTCTGCGCATCCATTTTCTGGACGGCGACCATGTGCGCGCCGGACAGCTCATGTACACCATCGACCCGGAAAGCTACGTGTTCACGCAAAAGGGCGCACAGGCCGACGTGGCCCGCGACCGGGCGCAGGCGGAAATGGCGCAGAAGGACTATCTGCGCTTCAAGAGCCTGTATGATCAGGGCGTGGTCTCGCGCGACGAATTCGAGCAGAAACAGACCGCGTACGAATCCGCGCACAAGGCCATGGAAGCGGACCTTGCGCAGGCAGGAATCGCCGGGCGCAACGTCACGTTCACCCGGGTCACCTCGCCCATCGACGGCATTGCGGGCAGCACCCTGCTGGACGAGGGCAATCTGGTATCACAGGACAGCACGGAACTGGTGAGCGTGAAAACCGTGTCCCCGGCGGACGTGGTCTTTTCCATTCCGGGCCGCTACCTGAAACTGGTGCGCGGGCATGTTGTGGACGAGGACCTGACCGTGACAGCCGAGGTTTCCGGCATGGAGAATGATCCGGCCACAGGACAGCTCACCTTCGTGGACAACTGGGTCAATCCGGCCACGGCCATGATCAACCTCAAGGCACGATTTCCCAACAAGGACCAGCGGCTCTGGCCCGGCCAGTTCGTGGCCGTGACCCTGATTCTGAGCACCATTCCGAATGCGGTGCACCTGCCATCCCAGTCCGTGCAGAAAGGCCCGGACGGGCACTACGTATTCGTGGTGGAGCAGGACAAGGCCACGATGCGGCCCGTGCAGGTGCTCCAGCGGGACGATGACGAAGTGGTGCTGAAGCAGGGCGTGAAACCCGGGGAAACCGTGGTCACGGACGGCATGTTCCGACTCCATCCGGACGCGGCCGTGAGCATTGTGCCGGCCACGAAACAGGACGGAACGCAGGAAAAGGAAACGGAAACAGCCAGGGGACACGACACCGGCGATTCCGATGACGCATCCGGTCCCGAAACGCAGGACGGTTCGGACAAGGGAGGCTCGTGATGCGCGGCACGGACCTGTTCATCCAGCGTCCGGTCATGACCACGCTGGCCATGCTCGGCCTGCTGTTCTTCGGCCTTGTCTCGTATGCGAACATGCCGGTCAGCTATCTTCCGGCCGTGGAATTTCCCACGATTCAGGTGGACGCAACCCTGTCCGGGGCCAGCCCGTCCACCATGGCCTCCAGCGTGGCCTCGCCCCTTGAACGGGAATTCGCCACCATAGCCGGGCTGGATTCCATGAGTTCGGTCAACTCGCTGGGCAGTACCACAGTCACCCTGCAATTCGATCTGGACCGGGACATCGACAGCGCGGCCATGGACGTGCAGGCCGCGATTTCCCGGGCCGAGGGCGAACTGCCGGACGACATGACCGACGAACCGGCCTTCGAAAAGGTGAACCCGGCGGACAGCCCGATCCTGTACATTTCGCTCCAGTCCGACACCCTGCCCCTGTACACGGTGAACGACTATGCCAAGACCTTTCTGACCCAGACCGTTTCCATGATTCCGGGCGTGGCCCAGGTCGAGATATACGGGGAACAGCAGTACGCGGTGCGCGTGCGTCTGGACCCGAGGGAACTGGCCTCGCGCGGGCTGGGCATCGACGAGGTCATGCAGTCCGTGACCGATGCCAACGTGAACCTGCCGCTGGGCAATCTGGAAGGCAGGGAGGAATCCCTGACTCTGGATGCGGACGGCCAGTTGTACAGGGCGGACCAGTACCGGGGGCAGATCGTGGCGTGGAAGGACGGCCAACCCGTGCGGCTGGACGAGCTCGGCGCAGTAGAGGACGGGGTCAAGTACGAGCGGTTCAGCTCGTGGCGGAACGGCAAGCGCAGCCTGACCATCGCGATCAAGCGCCAGCCCGGCACCAACACCATCGAAATCGTGGACGACATCCGGGAAAAGCTGCCGTGGATCCGCTCCCAGATGCCTGCGGGCCTCGACATGACCATCGTGCACGACAAGAGCGAATTCATCCGCGATTCCGTGCAGGACGTGCAGTTCACCCTCGGCCTTGCCGTGGCTCTGGTGATCATGGTGGTGTTCGTGTTCCTGCGCAATCCGGCGAGCACGTTCATCTCGTCCGTGGCCATCCCGTTTTCCATCGTGGCGACCTTTGCGGTCATGCATCTGCTCGGGTTCACGCTGGACACGTTTTCGCTCATGGCCCTGACCCTGTCCGTGGGATTCGTGGTGGACGACGCCATCGTGATGATCGAAAACGTGGTGCGTCATCTGGAGATGGGCAAGCCCCCGATGCAGGCCGCGCGCGACGGAGCCGGGGAAATCGGGTTCACCATCGTGTCCATGACCCTGTCGCTGGCCATCGTGTTCGTGCCCATCGTGTTCATGGCCGGAATCATCGGCCGGGTGCTGCACGAATTTGCCCTGACCATTGCCACGGCCGTACTGGTCTCGGGCGTGGTCTCCCTGTCCCTCACGCCCATGCTTGCCAGCCGGATGCTGCGTGAAAAGAGCCGCCTTGCCGAGTCCGATCCCCTGTTCGACAGGCTGCTGCGCGGATATCGCGCCAGCCTGCGCTTCTGCATCCGCCACAGGCTGGGCACCCTGCTCGCCTCCGTGGTCATGCTCGGGGTCACGGCATGGGCATTCGTGGTCATTCCCAAGGGCTTCCTGCCCAGCGACGACCAGGGCGTGATCATGGGCTTCACGCAGGCGCGGCAGGGCATTTCCTACGAATCCATGGAGCGGCACCAATCAAGGCTGTTCCCGATCTTCGCCAACACTCCGAGCGTGGAAAGCGACATCCAGATCATCGGCGTTCCCCTGACGAATCAGGGCATGGCCATCGCCCTGCTCAAACCGCAGGGTGAACGGCCCGACATCGATGCAATCATCCAATCCATGTGGGGACCGACCAATGCCATCCCCGGACTGGCCACCTTTCTGGTCAACCCGCCCATGATTCCCATCGGCGGCAAGCAGGCCAAGGGCGACTACCTGTTCACCCTGCTCTCCCCGGACCCGGACCGACTCTATCCCGACGCAGCGAAATTCGAGGCCAGCCTGCGCAGGCATCCCCTGCTCACGGGCGTGAACAGCGACCTCCAGATGACCAGCCCGCATGTGGAGCTGGACATCGATCGGAATCTGGCCGCCAGCCTCGGCGTCTCAGCCCGGCAGATCGAAAGCGCGCTGTTCACGGCCTACGGCGAACGCCAGATTTCCACGATCTACGCCACCACGGACGAATACAAGGTCATCATGCAGCTCAAGCCGGAATTCCAGCGCAACCACGACGCCCTGTCCATGCTCTACGTGCGCGCGGATTCCGGGGACCTGATCCGGCTGGATGCACTGTGCACGATCCGGGAGAGCCTCGGCCCGGTCACGGTCAACCACACGGGCCAGCTCCAGTCCGTGACCTATGCGTTCAGCGGCAGGCCCGGCACCTCGCTGGGCCAGATCACAAAGGCCGTCGAGGAACTGGCGGACAAGGAACTGCCCCCGACCATCAGCACCATGTTCGAAGGCACGGCAGGTGCATTTGCCGAGTCCATGAACAGCCTGTACTTCCTGCTGTTCATCGCCATCGTGGCCATCTACATCCTGCTCGGCTCGCTCTACGAATCCTTCATCCATCCCCTGACCATTCTTTCGGGCCTGCCATCCGCCGCACTGGGCGGACTCATCACCCTGTTCGCGTTCGGCTACGATCTGGACCTGTACGGCATGGTCGGCCTGATCATGCTCATCGGCATCGTGAAGAAGAACTCCATCATGGTGGTGGATTTCGCCATCGAGGAAGAGAAAAAGGGACTGGATGCGGGCGAGGCCGCGTTCAACGGCGCAGTGATCCGGTTCCGTCCCATCATGATGACCACGCTGGCCGCGATCATGGGCGCACTGCCCATTGCGCTGGGCATCGGAGCCGGGGCCGAGGTCCGGCGCCCCCTCGGCCTTGCCGTGGTCGGCGGGCTGGCCCTGTCGCAGGTGGTCACCCTGTACCTGACCCCGGTGTTCTACACCTACATGGATGATTTCCAGAAGCGGCTGACCCGCTCGCCAAAAGCGACCAAGGCCGAATCCGCCTCCTGACTCAGGCAGAAACAACAGGAAGCCCGTTGCAATCGCTTGCAACGGGCTTCCTGTTGACAAAATTTCGTGACAGCTAGGCGTTGCCCTTGGGTCCCCCGGCCTGCCCCGCGATCTGGGCCAGCCGGGCGCGCAGAAAATTCGCGGCAGCGTCGCCGAGATCGTCGGAACCGGTCATCCTGCGACCGTATTCGTTCAGGTCTTCCTGAACCTGCTTTTCCATGCGCGCGGATTCCAGAAACATGACATAGGTGAGCAGCAGGGCCGCGGAATTCTCCTCGGTGCCGTCGCAAAGCAGTTCCAGCGCCTTGCGGTCCGCGGTCTCCATGAGACGATCCACGAACATGGTCACCCATTTCGTGTAGAGTTCCTTCATGATCGGGGGGATCATGCCGGCGACCTGCTCCGGGCTGTTGCCCCCGGTCATGGTCACGGCCATGTATTCGGCAAGGGCTTCCTGCCGCTTGGCATCGTCCTGTTTCTCGATCCTGTCCATCACGGTGGCGAAGACGTGTTCGCGCATCTGCAATTCGGTCATGTTCGGGCCTCCCGGGAGTTTCCGTTGCACAGGCCGCGCAGAGTAGCGGAATGCGCGTTCCCGGGCAAGTCCCGACGCGGGGAGCATCTGCGAAATGACGCATTTTGGCGTTTCCTTTCGGCCGGGAAAAGAGTAGCCCAAAAATTCCGCAACCAACTTTTCCGTCCGGAGGATTTCGTGGACCTGCTGCTCAAGTTCGCCCCGTTTCTCAAGGTCGTGGCCGCTTTCACGGTCATGCTGATCGGCATCCGCTTCAAGGTCAGCCTCGGTCTGTCCATTCTGGCGGGCGGGCTGGTCATGGCCCTGCTGTTCGGGCTGGGCGTCATGGACTGGGCCACCACGAGCGCGCTCGCCCTGACTCAGGAGAAATTCCTTTTTCTCGCGGCCATCGTGGGCCTGATCCTGATGCTGTCCGACGCGCTGGAACGGTCCGGCCAGTCCCGGCGGCTCATGGATGCGCTCTCCGGATATCTGCGCAGCCCGCGCGTGCGGCTGGTGTTCTTTCCGGCCCTGATCGGCCTGCTGCCCATGCCGGGCGGAGCCGTGTTCTCCGCGCCCATGATCAGGACAGCCGCCGAGGGCATGCCCATTTCCAGCCGCAATCTCGCCCTGATCAACCACTGGTTCCGCCACGTATGGGAGCTGGCATGGCCCCTGTACCCGGGCATCATTCTGACCGTGGCCCTTGCCGACATCCCCATTGCCTCACTCATCTCGCGCACATGGCCCGGAGTCTTCGCCATGTTCGGACTGGGCTGGCTCTTCTATCTGCGGCCCGGGGTGCTGGGCGACGTGACCATGAGCGCGGACCTGCCCAGGGCAGGCGGCAGAATCCGGGACATCCTGCGCCACGGCCTGCCTCTGCTCGTGGCCATTGTTGGCGCCATCGGTCTGGAAACCGCGCTGTCCGTGTTTACCCGGGGCATCCCGTTCGAATGGGGCGTGATCGCTGCACTGGCCTCGGCCGTATGCTCCGTCATGATCCAGAACCGGCTGGGCCTGCCCTTTCTGCGCGCGGTGCTGGGCAAGAGGAGCCTCTGGGCCATGCTTTCGGTGATCGCGTCCATCTTCGTGTTCAAGGACGTGATGCACGCGGCCGGAGTCGTGGATGAAATGGCCCGGACAGCGGGCGGCGACGCAGCCCTGTTTGCGGCGTCCGTGTTCCTGCCGTTTCTGGTGGGCGCAGTGGCCGGGGTGAACGTGGCGTTCGTGGGCGCGACCTTCCCCCTGCTCCTCGGCCTGCTCGGCAATCTGGGGCTCATGGACCAGAAGATCCCCTATCTGGTGCTGGCCACGTTTTCCGGCTTCACCGGGGTCATGATCTCGCCCATCCATGTCTGCTTCATCCTGACCTGCCAGTATTTCAAGACCGATCTTGGCGCGACATGGAAACGGCTGGTTCCCCCGTGCCTGTGTCTGCTGGCCGTGGGATACGGGCTGTTCCGAATCCTGCTCTGATTCGTTGTTTTCCCGGCCCCGGCGTGATAATGGGCGGGAATGTCCATGAATTTCCATTCGAACCGAAACACGTCGAATCGCCTTGAACGATTTTCCCTTCCGGCAACCGCCGCAGTGTACGGGCTCCCCCTGCTTGCGGCGGGCGGTTGTTACCCTCTGTTCGGCCCGGCCGGACCGCTCGCCGTGCTTGGACTGACCGCATGGAGCGAATGTCTGCTCCGCATCGCGACCCCGCTGTTTCAGGGGAATCGGAAAAAGGACAAGGTCATGGTCCCGGCAGTGGTAAAGACCTTCACGGCCCACCAACCCGACCCGATTCTCGGCTGGGCTCTCAGACCGGACCACACGGCCCGGGAATCCTTTTCCATCCCGCGCAAGAATCTGCGCCTCGACTATTCCGTGACCACGGATTCGCGCGGATGCCGCATCACCCCGGAAGGCAATGCTGATGCGCCCCTTGTGTCGATCCACGGCTGCTCCAACACCTTCGGCTGGGGACTGGACGATCAGAAAACCTATCCGTGGCTTCTGGCGCAATCACTGCCTGACGCACGGGTTCGCAACTACGGAGTCGCCGGGTATTCCCTGTACCAGATGCTTCTGCGCATGGAACAAACCATACCGCAGGACAAACCGAAAATCGTGGTCCTCGGCTTTTCCCCGGGGCTGGAAACCCGATCGATCAACGACTTCCATTACCTGCGCATGCTTTCGGAATACGGCGGCACCCCGCCGGCCTGCATTTCCCGCATGGGCCGAAACCGCAAGCGCAAGCTGCTCCGGGGCAGGCTCGAAGCCTACAAGCGACTGCCCGGTGCAGACAGGCTGCTGCTGGCCGGACTTGCGGAACGCGGCCTGAACCGGCTCCGATTCCTGCGCCGTGCAGACCAGTCACTCAAACGCGCCACCACCGAACACCTGCTTGTGGCCATGCGCGAACTCTGCCACAGGCACAAGGCAACCTTTGTGGTCCAGTATCTGACCCACGATCCGCGCTATCAGCAGTTCCTGTCGCGCACAGGCATCCTCTGGCGGCCCGGCCCGGTCGACATGGACGAATGCACGCCCGACGGCAGATACCTGTTCCGACTGTACCCGTTCGACGGCCATCCCAATGCCGAGGCCAACCAGCGCTATGCCGACAGCCTGGGCCAAACGCTCCGCGAAATTCTGGACACGGGCTCCCTGTCACGGACCAGCGTCCCCATGCCTTCGGGCCGACGCGACCGGACCACGGAATCCGCGATCTATCCCCTGTTCTGACCATCCCGACCATTGTCCGCGGCAGACCATCGTGATATGCGATAGCAACAGTCGCCGATATCGCATTTCACGATCGGCATTTTCCGAAAAAGAGACACTCAACGCGGACAAACCCCATGGAACTTCGACAACTCAAGACATTCCGGGTCGTGGCCCGCACCCTGAGCTTCACCCGGGCCGCACGGGAGTTGCGGCTGGTGCAGTCCTCGGTTTCCGCCCAGATTCAGGCTCTGGAAACCTCGCTGGACATCAAGCTGTTCGAACGCATGGGCCGGACCATTCGGCTGACTTCGGCCGGAGAGCGGCTTCTGGATTATGCCACCAGAGCCGAAGACCTTTCCGAGGAGATCAGAAGCGAACTCACCGGGGCTGCCGAGGCGCGCGGCGGACTGGTCATGCGCGTCCCTGAGTCGGCCTGCGCATGGGGTTTTCCCAAGGTAGTGCGCCAGTTTTCCGCCAAGTATCCCCGCGTGCGACTGGACATCCGCCCCTGTCTGGGCCGCAATCTGGCCGAGGACCTGCGCAAGGGCGTGACCGACCTCGCCTTTCTGTACGCGGATTCGGTCCGGGGCAGTGACATGGAGGTCACCCTGCTGCGCACCGAGCCCCTGATTCTCGTGGCCGGACCATCCCACCCCCTTGCCGAGCGCAGGAACATCGGCCCGGCAGACATGGACGGGCAGACGCTTCTGTATTCCTCGGCAGACTGCAGCTACCGGAAAATTCTCGAAGACCTGCTGGACGACGAAGGGGTTTCCCCCGCAGCCGTGCACGAATTTTCCTGCTCCGAGGCAATCCGGCAGACCGTGGCCGAAGGCACGGGCATTTCCATCTTTCCCAGACACGCGGTTCGCGAAATGCTTTCCGGCGGCTGGCTGTCGCCTCTTGCCTGGAACGGCCCGGAGCTGGAAACCGGCCTGCTCATGGTTCGCAGCAAGGGGAAATGGCTTTCTCCGCTCCTGAAACGATTCATGAATATTGCCAAAGACGTTCTCGGAAGTTGACGAGCACCGCACCTCTATCGTATGATATCTATATAGACAATACGATATCTTGGTTCGTCAACAATGCTACCCAACCAGCAGGTCTGCCGAAAAGGGCCTGCCCGAGGACCCCATGCCCGCCCCGAAAACAGGGAACAACCGCACAGCCAGACGCTGGCTGGCAGCCATACTCGCAGTGACAGGTCTGGTCGCGGTTGTCACGACAATCTACATGGACCTGAAGGGAGAAGCAGACTCCGCGCTCATCCCGAGCTATACCCGACATGGGCAAACCGTGGTGCTCATCGACAGAACCACCCCCCTGACTCCATACCAGCGCAGCAGACTGCGCAAGGCAGCGCAGGAAGTCCGGCAGACCGTGGCCAGTGCCTGTCTGCTCTCGGTCTACCCCATCGAACCGGAAAGCGATCTGCGCTGCGTTCCGTTCTTTCAGGCAACCGTACCCGGCCCATGGTTCCGCTCGAACCCGGAATCCTCCATGCGGGAACGCAAGGCCAAAAGATTCTTTGCACAACGGTATTCCAAGGCATTGGAACATGCATTCGCCTCCGGCATCAACACGAAACTTCCCTCGCCCATCATCGAGACCATCAACGCCGTGGCATTCCGCACCGGGCTGGCGCACGGCAAGGGCCAGCGCCGGGTGGTCATCTTTTCGGACATGATTCAGGATTCCCCGGCCAATTCCCACAATGGATGCGCCGAGGATTTCCAGAGCGACCCCATCTCCCAGAGCCTGACCAGACTGGACGGCGTGCTCGTGGACATCTACTACGTGCCCTGCCACAAGCATCATGCGGTCCAGACCCGCCAGCACATGGAATTCTGGCGCGCCGAGTTCGCCCGGGCCGGTGCCCTGCCCCGCATCATCCCCGTGGAGTGACCTGCTTGCGCGGACGTACTTCCGTGGTTATTCTGTGCCATGGAGGCACCATGTCCACGTGGATCATCATCGTCCTGACCACGGCCACCCTGCTCACCCTGTATCTGGGGTGGCGGCTGGTGGAACCGCTGAACATCCCCAGACAGGCCAAGCTTCTCGGCTGGGGCATGCTCTTCGTGCTGCTCTTCGGCCAGCGCCTGTCATGGTTTCTGCGCCGGGGGCAGGACAGCCCGACATGGCTCAATTCCGTGGACTGGATCGGCTACGTGTTTCTCGGACTGGTCTCCTTTCTCATGGTCTTCATGCTCCTGCGCGACCTGCCCCTTGCCGCCCTGCGCACGGCAGGCCTGTTTTCACGGCCCTTTCGCAAAAAGCGGACCTCCCCGGACCCGACCCGTCGCCGGTTCCTGCTCAATGCGTCCAACGCGGCCATGCTTGCCACTGCCGCACCACTCAGCGCCCTTTCCGTGTATCAGGCCCGCAAGGAACCGGAAGTCTCCCGCGTGAATCTGGAAATTCCCGGGCTGCCCGCCGGGCTGGACGGATTCGCCATCGCCCAGATTTCCGATACGCACATCGGCCCGACCATTCGGGCGGACTGGGCGCGCATGGTCGTTGACCGCGTGAATGCGCTTTCCCCGGACATGGTCGTGCACACCGGAGACATGGTTGACGGCACCGTGGCCGAACTGCGCAACTCGGTCGCCCCGTTCGCGGACCTGAAGGCAAGGCACGGAGTCTGGTTCTGCACGGGCAACCACGAATACTATTCCGGCGTGCGCCAATGGCTGCCCCATGTCCGCAGGCTGGGCATGACCCCGCTGGTCAATGAGCACGCACTGGTGGACACGGGCAACGGACGCATCCTGCTGGCCGGAGTTTCGGACTACAGCAGTCGCCGCATCGACCCCGCGCACGTCTCCTCTCCGGCCCGGGCCATGCAGGCCGCGCCGGACCACGATGTTTCCATCCTGCTCGCCCATCAACCCCGTTCCGTGTTCGAGGCCGAGGAAGCCGGATTCGACGTGCAGCTGTCCGGCCACACGCACGGTGGCCAGTTCTTTCCATGGACCTATGCCGTGCACTGGTTTCAGCCGTACGTGCGCGGCCTGCACCGCGTGGGAGGCACCCTGCTCTACGTCAACGTGGGCACGGGCTACTGGGGTCCGCCCATGCGGCTGGGCACGTCGCCGGAAATCACCCTGCACGTCCTGCGTTGCATCCGGGAGAAGGCATAGTTGTGTTGACACCTGTAATGGAGCATGTATATATTCATCCGCTCCAACCGTGAGGGCCAGTAGCTCAGTTGGCAGAGCCACCGGCTCATAACCGGTCGGTCCCAGGTTCGAATCCTGGCTGGCCCACCATATGCCCCCAACGGGAGACACTTATTGAGATTGACGGATTCGGTAGTTCCGCCCAATTCATATTCCCTGAAAAATCCTGCAGGCAGGATGACAGAAGAGGATTTCGATGCTCCCCGAGGTGGTACCCGAGGGGAGCATCTTCTTCTCGGTATGGAGGTGTAACCGCATGAAAATTAAAGATATTTTATCTTCCGTCAAAAAGCTGGCCCCTGAGGAGTTCCAGTGTTCGTGGGACAATTCCGGGCTCCAGATCGCGGGAACCGCTTCCGAGGCCCGCAAGGTGGCCGTGGCTCTGGACCCGAAACCGGAGACGGTCGCCCAATGTCTGGACTGGGGCGCGGAAGTGATGGTGGCCCACCATCCCCTGTACCGCAAGCCCGTGGCCCCGAATGCCGAAGGCCCGTATCTGGACGTGCTGCGCCGCTTTCTGGCTGCAGGCGCATGG
Organism: Pseudodesulfovibrio tunisiensis; assembly: GCF_022809775.1. Taxonomy (NCBI): domain Bacteria; kingdom Pseudomonadati; phylum Thermodesulfobacteriota; class Desulfovibrionia; order Desulfovibrionales; family Desulfovibrionaceae; genus Pseudodesulfovibrio; species Pseudodesulfovibrio tunisiensis. The sequence goes on along the minus strand of NZ_CP094380.1, from coordinate 3,132,316 downwards.
CTCTATTCCGCACACACTTCCCTCGACTCCCGGCCCGATGGTCCCGCCTTCTGGCTGGCCGAGCATCTGGCGCTGGAAAACACGCGATTTCTCGACGTGGAGCACCGCTTCCCGGCTCTGGAAGTCTCGTTTCTGCCGTCCCGGCCCCTGCGCCGGGAACTGGCCGAGCAATGGGCTGAAAATCCGGGCGTGCATGCGGTTTCCCAGACCCGGGCCGGCGAGGTGCGCATCATCTGCGACCGAGCGGCATGGCCGGAAATCCGCGGCAGCGTGGAATTCGCGCTTCAGGAATCCCAGGAATACTACGTGCGGGAATTGCAGAGCCCGGCGCTGGAGACCGGCATCGGCATGGTCGGCGACCTGCCCGAGGCAATGCCGTGGCAGGCATTCACGGAAAAAGTGACCTCGGCGCTGAACTGCCGGGGCTGGACCGAGTGTGGTCCGATTGCGGACACGATCTCCCGCGTGGCGTTCTGCGGCGGTTCCGGCGGCAGCCTGATCAGCAGTGCGGCCCGTCTCGGAGCGGATGTGCTCGTCACCGGGGACGTGAAGTATCACCCGGCGCTGGAAGCGGACATCCGGGTCATGGATGTGGGCCATTTCTCCCTTGAGGAAGAAATGATGCGCCGCTTTGCCAATGAACTGGCAGAGAGCCTGGACTCCGTGGAAGTCAGATTTTTCGAAGCCGAAGACCCGTTTTCGTTTCACGAAAAGTAACCCGAAGAAACCGCGTGCAATCGCGTTTCAAAGATACAGTGAGGTGGACACATGTACCAGAAACAGATCGAGCAGTTGGTGATTCTCCAGCAGGTGGATGACGAAATCCTCATCCTGCGCAAGGAGATCGAGGAAGCTCCCCGCACCCTGACCGCTCTTGAGGAGCAGCTCGCCGCTCTGGACTCCCGCAAGGAGCAGGTGACGGACAAGCTGGAAATCCTCAAGTCCAAGAAGACCAGCCTGACCGGCGAGATCGAGGAGGACGTCAGCAAGATCAAGAAGAGCAAGAACAAGCTGATGATGGTTGGCAACACCAAGGAATACCACGCCATGATGCGCGAAATGGATTCCCTGGAAAAACTCAACCGCCTGCGGGACGACGAACAGGACGCGCTGAACGAGGAACTCGAAAGGCAGGAAGAACTGCTCAAGGGCATTGCCGAGGAAGTCGCTGGCGTCAAGGAACATTTCGACGCCCAGAAGGCTACTCTGGACCAGCGCATCGCCGAGGCTCAGAAGTCTCTGGACAGCCTGGACAGAAAGCGGAAAAAGGCCTGCAAGGTTGTTCCGCCGCCGATCCTCGGTCGCTACGAGTTCATCCGCGAGCGCATGGAGAATCCGGTCATCGTGCCTGTTGCCGACGGCGTGTGCCAGGGCTGCCACATCAAGATTCCGCCGCAGAACTACAACGACCTGCAGAAGGGCCAGCAGATCCTGAGCTGCCCCAACTGCCAGCGGCTCATCTACTGGGAAGAGCATATCTCCCAGGCCGGCTAGGACAATTCGCCGCGCGCTTTGCCGCGGCTGAAACGATATTTGGAGTCGGACGGGCTGTCGCCGCGGCCCGCAAGGGCCGGAGAGGAAAGTCCGGGCTCCGCAGGGCAGGACGCTGGGCAACTCCCAGGGGGGAGCGATCCCCGGAAAGGGCAACAGAAAGCAGACCGCCTTCCGGCCTCGGCCGAGAGGTAAGGGTGAAACGGTGGGGCAAGAGCCCACCGGCGGGCGGAGCGATCCGTCCGGCCAGGCAACCCCCGTCCGGAGCAAGACCAAATAGGGAAGCGCATGGGCCGGCCCGGCCCCGCTTCCGGGTAGGTTGCTTGAGGCGGCCGGTAACGGTCGTCCTAGAGTAATGACAGCCACCCCGAAAGGGGGACAAAACCCGGCTTACAGTCCGGCTCCAACAACGCAACTGTGCCGGGCTCCCAATGGGGGCCCGGCGCTCATGCATACGAGGCGCACAATGACCCGCCAGCTCAAACACGTCTGGGGCATCATCCTGGCCGCCGGGGCAGGCTCCCCGCCTTGCCAAGGTCTCGGGCGGCGTCCGCAAGCAGTATCTCGAATACCTGGGCGCCCCGCTCTTCTGGCATTCCGCACGCACTTTTTCCCGCATCGCCGCAGTCGAGGGCATTGTCATCGTCTTCCCGCCCGAGGACGAAGAGGCCATGACCAGACAGGTGTCCAAGCTGTTCCGGTCCGAAGACCTCGGCATCCGCTGGGCCACGGTTCAGGGCGGGGACCGCCGTCAGGACTCGGTACGCAACGGGCTCGCCGCCCTGCCCCGGGACTGCGACGCCGTGCTGGTGCACGATTCGGCCCGTCCCTTTGCCTCGGCCACGCTGGTCAGCTCCCTGATCCACGCTCTGGAAAACGGAGCGCAGGCAGCCATTCCCGCCATCCCGGTCACGGACACCGTGAAACGCGTTTCCAACGACGAGGTGGCCGAGACCCTGAACCGGGACGAACTCCGCGCCGTGCAGACCCCGCAGGCGTTCGAGACCGGACTTCTGGCCCGCGCACACGAACAGGCCGAAGCCGAGGGCTGGGAAGTCACGGACGATGCGAGCATGACCGAACGGCTCGCTCCTGTGGCCGTGGTCGCAGGCGAAGCCGCCAACATCAAGATCACCAATCCGGACGATCTCGCGCTGCTGCGCCGCCCCACGGAAACCATTCCCTGCACGGGCTGGGGCTACGACGTGCACCGCTACGGCGGAAATCGCGATTTCGTGCTCGGCGGGGTGCCCATCCGGCGGGCGCGCCCGGCATCCGAGCCCATTCCGACGGCGACGCGCTTCTGCACGCTCTGGCCGACGCCATCCTCGGCACCTTTGGCGGCGGGGACATCGGTCGCCATTTTCCGGACACGGACAACAGGTTCGAAAACATGGACAGCGGCGTGCTTCTGCGCGAAGTCCTGTTCATGGCGGAAAACGCCGGGGTGCGCATCGTGCACGCGGACCTGACGGCCATTGCACAGGTGCCGCGCCTTGCGCCCCATGCCGACCAGATCGCCAAGAACGTGGGCCGTCTTCTGGGACTGGATGCGCGACAGGTGAATTTCAAGGCCACCACCGAGGAAAAACTCGGTTTCACCGGGGAAAAACTCGGCATCAAGGCCGTGGCCTGCGTGACCGGCCTCCGGGAGATCTGAGCATGTCCCGCTTCGCCAAGTTCCTTGTCTCCTTTCTCATCTTCATTGCAGCGGGCTATCTCGGTCTGAAATGGTTCGTGAACTCCGAGGTAGCGCGGGAGCTGGACGCCACTGTGGCGGCAACCCCGGGCCTGTCCCTGAACTACGGCGAACTGAACGTGGATATCCTGTCCAGAAGCATCAGACTGGACCGGGTCCACGCCATCCTGCCGGACGGCAATCGCCTTTCCGCGGACACGGTGCGTATCTACGCCTTTGACCAGCAGCATCAGGTTCCGCTTTTTCTCAAGGCCGAGGCTGCGGGCCTCACCTTCACGCCCGAGCCGGAAACCGCCCTGCTGTGTGATTCCCTGTGCCGATTTCTGGATGTGGGCGCCCTCAGGGCGGACTGTGCACTTGACTATTCTTTCGACAAGGATAACGGTACATTAACAATAAACAACCTGACCATCAACGCGGACAATGTGGCGCAACTCCGACTCTCCTGCACATTCCGGGGGCTGGACAGCAACCTTGATCGCGTGGAAAGGTTGCTCGGCCTGACCGTACAGAAGGCAGAGCTGCGGTTCACGAACCGCTCGGTGGTGAACCGGTTTCTCACCCTTGCCGGTGAGACGCGGGAGCTTTCCCCGGATCAGGCCCGGGACATGATGGTTGCGGACCTTTTCCGCTTGAGCGAAAATGCCGCGGCAGACGACAACGATGTGGCTGAACAGGCTTTTCAGGCTCTCGGAGCGTTTCTGCGCAATCCCGAGGCCCTGACCCTGAAGGCGGCCCCCGGGGAACCGGTTCCCCTGCTCTGGGGCTTCATGGGCCGCGACCTCGCGGACAACCTTCGCCTGTTCAACGTAACGGTGACTCCGGAAGAGAGCGACATTTAACCAAAGCCGATTAATTTCAGCATAATAAAAACGGAGCTTTCCAATGAGACTCTACAACACCCTGGCACGGAAGAAACAGGACTTCGCCCCTTTAAACGGCAACAAGGTCAACATGTACGTATGCGGCATCACCGCCTACGACCTGTGTCACATCGGCCATGCCCGCTCCAGCGTGGTGTTCGACGTGCTGTACCGCTATCTCAAGCACACGGGCTACGACGTCACCTTCATCCGTAATTTCACGGACATCGACGACAAGATCATCAACCGCGCCAACGAGGTGGGCAAGACCGCCGAGGAAATCGCGGAAAAGTTCATCAACGAATTCTATGTGGACATGGATCGCCTCGGCGTGAATCGCGCCACGGTCGAGCCCAAGTGCACCGAGCACATTCCCGAGATGCTCAAGCTGACCGAAACCCTGATCGAAAAGGGCCACGCCTATGCCACGCCCTCGGGCGACGTGTACTTCCGCGTGCGTACCTTCAAGGATTACGGCAAGCTCTCTGGCCGCAACATCGACGAGCTGGAGTCCGGCGCGCGCATCGACCCGGGCGAGGAAAAGGAAGATCCTCTGGATTTCGCCCTGTGGAAGGCGGCCAAGCCCGGCGAACCTTCCTGGGAAAGCCCGTGGGGACAGGGACGGCCCGGCTGGCATCTCGAATGCTCGGCCATGAGTGAAAAATACTCCACCCTGCCGCTGGACATTCACGGTGGCGGACAGGACCTCGCCTTCCCGCATCACGAAAACGAGATCGCCCAGTCCGAGGCGGCCACGGACAAGGAATTCTCCCGCTTCTGGGTGCATAACGGATTCGTGCAGATCAATTCCGAAAAGATGTCCAAGTCCCTTGGCAACTTCTTCACCATCCGTGACATTCTCGCCCAGTTCCTGCCCGAGACCCTGCGCTACTTCCTGCTGACCATGCACTACCGCAGCCCTCTGGACTTCTCCTTCGACGCCCTTGAGGAAGCGGAAAAGGGCATCAAGCGCGTCTACGCTGCCCTTGCCCAGATCGATCAGGAACTTGGCAAGAGCTCGTGGAAGAAATCCCCGTTCCCGGAAGACATCGTCGCCGAACTCGACGAGATCGAAAAGCACTGGAACGAGGCCATGGAAGACGACATGAACACCGCTGCGGCCCTCGGCCACATGTTCTCGGCCATCCGCCTTGCCGGACGCGTGTTCGAGGACAAGAATCTGCGCAAGGCCGAAGGCGGACGCGATCTCATGGAACGCATCCGCAAGGACATGGCCGCATGGGGCGACGTGCTCGGCGTGTTCCGCCGCGATCCCGCGGAATTCCTCCTTGAACTGCGCGACAACCGCGCCGCGCGCCGAGGCATTGAACCGACCAAGGTCGATGAACTCATTCAGGGCCGCCAGCAGGCACGCAAGGACAAGGACTTCGACCGCGCCGACCAGCTGCGAGACGAAATCGCCAACCTCGGCGTCGAGGTCAAGGACACCCCCCAGGGACCGGTCTGGGACGTGGCCTAACACCCCAAATATTCACAAATAAAAAAGGGAGCGTCCGATGTGGCCGCTCCCTTTTTTTGCCTTCGGCGACCAGAGAAACCTTGATTCGACCCGACCTGGGCCTCACCCTTCGGGCGCTGCAAAGCCAGCGTCCAAATCCGCTGTCCTGCGGATTTGTCATGAAAGTTTCTCTGGACTCTTCAAAGCTTTCTGGCGCTACGCCGCCTGCGGGGATGAGGAAACTTGTCCGGCTTGCATGGCGGCGTAAGGAGATGCGGAAAAGCGAAAAATTCTGCTCTCGAAAAATACAACTCCGGAGAAACAGGTAAAAGAAAAAAAAGTCAATTTCTCTTTAGAAGCCACCCCGTCTTGAGAATTTGGAGAGGCCGGATGCATGTCCCGACAGGGCATGTATCCGGCCTCTTCAAATTCTCAAGACGGAATGGGAATCCAAGGGGCCCTGCTCCTTGGCGGGGCCGGGCAGAGCCCGGCCCCCCGGGAGGGTCGCCGAAGGCATCAAAAAAACGCCCCCCGCGTCGAAATGACGCAGAGGGCGTTGCATGGCTGATATCAAACGCTAGTCGTCGTGCTTGAGAATCTTCTCGCCTGCGGGCGAGGAGACCACGGTTCGAAGGGCCTCGACCACGGCCGGGTCAAAGCGATGCGACTCGGAGCTGAGGATTTCCAACGCCTTTTCCGGGGTTTTGGCTCCCCGGTAGGCGCGAGGCCGGATCATGGCGCAGAACACATTGCCCGCAGCAAGAATGCGGGCAGGCAGAATGATGTCCTCGCCCTCAAGTTTCTTGGGATAGCCCGTGCCATCGAGCCGCTCGTTCATCTGGTAGATGGCCTGAAGCACGCCCTCGCCCATGTCGATATCCTTGAGAATCCGGTAGGCATGCTCCACATGCTGCTCCATGACCTTGATCTCGTCCGGAGTGAGCGCGCCGGGCTTGGACAGGATTTCCTTGGGCACGAACACCTTGCCGATCTGGGACAGATTGGCTGCGGTCTCGACCTCGACAATGTCCATCTCGGAGAGGTCCATGCGCTTGGCCACCTCGCGGGAGAGCCCGGCCAGAACATGGCTGTGGCCACCAAGATACGGATCTGCCGCCTCGATGGTACTGACCAGCGCTTCCATGGCGCGCTGAACCAGCCGCTTGTTCTTTTCCTGCACCGACACGTATTCGGTCACGTCGCGAAACACGGCCACAACGCCCACGACCTTGTTCTGGACGTCGGTGTACGGCGATTTGGAAACCAGAAAATCATGCCGCTTGGAATGGATGAAGATGGTTTCCCGGGACGTGACAGGCTGGCCCGTGGCAATGACCTTGTCGTCCGAGGCCTGAAGCCGCTGGCCCGTGTCGAATCCGAAGATGGCGGCATTGTCCATGCCCACCATCTCCTCCTTGGTCCGACCGATGGTCCGGGCGAACGCATCGTTCACGTAGATGTACTTGCCTTCGAGATTCTTGAGGGAAATGAACTCGTCCACAGCCGCATTGATGCTGTCGATGAGGCGTTTCTGATTCTCTATCTCCTCGGCCAGGTCACGAAACTTCTCGGCCACCTTCTTGGTCTGGACTCCGGCCAGAATCCACCAGGCAAGCCCGGCCAGCAGGAAGATGGTGAGCACGGCGAAACCGGCCAGAAAGTACGCGGTGCGCTCATACCGGGCAAAATCCGCAAGCGCGGCCTTGGCACCGATCTCCTGAACGACCCACCAGTCCACGCCCGGCACCTTGGCACCAAAGGAATACACCGGATTGTCGCAATCGGCGAGACAGGCACGTTCCCCGAACACCAGATGCCCGTCGTCGGAAAAGTCCAGCCTTGCGGTAACGCCGACAAACCCTTCGGCCGTCCATGGCGTGACCTCACGGTATTTTCCGTCCTCGGCCTGCATGAGCCGGGTATGCTCGCCCTCGGCGGACAATGCGGAATTGGACAGCAATTCGGTTATCTTTCCGGTCACCTGCCGGGTCATCATGAGCGCGCCCACAGCCTTGCTGGTATTACCTCCGGCATCCGGCGGAAACATGGGCACGCACACATCCAGTTCAAGGCCGTACTGCGTCTTGCGAAGCGGCGAGAACGCGGACCTGCCCGACTCCATGGCCCGCTGGGCGATGCGGGTCTGTGTCACGGAAAGCGGCGGCAGATGCCCGTCCGTGGCAATGTAGGCCAGCCCGCTGCGATTCAGCACCCGGGCGGCCAGAAAACCGGAATAGGTGGAAAATTCCCGAAGCATGTTCTGCATCATGGGCAACTGGGCCGCAATGTCGGCCATGTCCTCGGGAGCGGTTTCGCCCACGCCGCCGAAAATCGAGGCAAGGTCGCCCTTGTACATGTCGATTTCCGAGGCATAAAGCCGAAACAGATCGGACTTGATCAGCCGGTCGCCCTGATGGGACAGATGGTTCAACCAGGCGTCGATCACGCCCTTGCGCCCGTCGGCCAGGAGTTCCAGCCTTTTCTGAACGTGGATCAACTGCTCGGCACGCTTGTCCGACACGAGCTTTCCGGTCATGAACACGATGCCCAGGGAAATCGCCGCGACAACGGCGAGCACCACGGCGATCTTGCCCGTAGGCTTCACCGCGAGTTCGCGGGGCACTTCCTGTGCGGGATTGGGATGTTTTTCAGCCATGCTCAAACTCCGTATGGATGCGGTTATTTGACGGCGGGAGTGCCGTACGTGGTCTTCTTGGTCGGCGGCACGTGGAACCACCGATACTTTTCATTCACGGAATACTGCGGGTTGTAATGCGTGTACTTGTCGTGAGGAAGCACCATCACGGTCTGGTTGTCCAGAATGTATATTTGATCGTCCACATACACGGCAAGCACGGCATGCCCGATGTTGCGGATGGTGTCCTTGACCGCCACGATCCGCAGGTCGTCCATGGAAAAACCCAGTTCCTTGAGTGCATAATACTTGGCGATGGCGTAATCCTCGCAATCGCCGGACTTGTGCAGGAACTCCGGTGGGGAGGCCCAGTAGTCGCGCATGCCGTAATTTGCCTGATCCAGACGGTATGGCCACTTGTTGAAAAACACGTTCACGGCCTTGAGCTGCTCCAGCCGGTCCTTGCCTGCGGCCCCGTTGCGCAACTCCTGCCACCCGGCCTTGCCCGACACGCCATTGGTCGAAGCGTCCCTGAAATATCCCTTCCACGCCTTCATCCTGTCCAGCACGCCCGTCCACTTGGGCAGGGCCTTGATCTTGCCCTTGAATTCCACGGTGCCGAACAGATGCGGCCTGCCACCCTTCCCATTCGCGCCGGATGCGACTGCGGTCCCGGATACGGCAGGCTTGACGCTCGGGGCCGGGATCGACACGGGAGCCGGAGGCGGCGTATGCATGGGTGCAGGAGCAGGCGTTTGCAGCGGAGCCGGAGGCGGTGTGTGAACGGGAGCCGGAGCCGGGGCCGGTGCATGAATCGGAGCCGGAGCCGGAGTATGCACAGGAGCGGGAGCGGGTGTATGCAATGGCGCGGGCTGGCTGTTCTGCACAACCATGTCCGGCACATCGGGTCGCGCCCGAGGGACGGTCCGTACCACATGAGTGCCCGAATCCGCGACTCCGGGGGAAACATGCGCCGCAGATGGAGATTCCGGCCTCAGGCCGACCCAGAGGCAGGCGGCCAGCACGGCCGAGCACACTGCGGCCAATGTGGCGGCCCGGGTTCTCCATGCACGCGGCTTCTGCTTCATCAGCGTTCCCTGAGTGCGTTCTGCTTGGCCTTGAGTATGGGTTTCAGCAAATAGTCCAGCACGGATTTCTTTCCGGTCAGGATGTCCACGCTCGCGGTCATGCCCGGAATGATGGGAAGTCTTTCACCCCGATAGGTGATGGAATTCCTTCTGGTCCGCACCTTGACCAGATAGTAGCTTTCCTTGCGCTCATCCATGATGGTGTCTGCGCTGATATGTTCCACCGTGCCCTCCAGTCCGCCGTAGATGGAATAGTCATAGGCTGTCACCTTGACCTGCGCCTTCTGCCCGGGATGCAGGAATGCAATGTCCGTTGGCCGAATCTGGGCCTCGACCAGCAGGGAGTCGTCAAGGGGCACGACCTCCATGATGGACTGGCCGGGCTGGACAACGCCGCCAAGGGTGTTGATGAGAATGTGCTTGATGATCCCGCGGACCGGAGAGCGCACGTCGGTACGGGTGACGCGATCCTCGCCGGCGGACAGGGTTTCCTTGATGGATGACAGTTCCAGCCGACGACGGTTGATTTCCTCAAGCGCCTGATAGCGGTATTCGGCCTCCCGCTGCTCGATGCGGCCAAGGGCCTCTTCCGCCGCCTTCTTGACCCGCGGGATGCCCAGAGCCAACGCCTCGATGTCCCCGCGCAGCTCCAGCACACGCTGCTCCAGAGCCAGATAATCCATCTTGGAATGAATCTGCTTTTCAACCAGCGGCTTGGCAATGCGGCGCTGCTCCAGAGCCACATCAAGACTCTTGGCAAGCTGGACCCGCCTGCCTTCCATTTCCTTTACTTCCTGTTTTTTCTGATAGTACTGGTCGCGCAGCATTTCCAGCTCGATTTCCAGCTGTTCCTTCTGAACATTGTAGATGGAAAGCTGATCCGCCACGAGCTGCGGGGCTTCGGTCACGAGTTCCTCGGGGAACTCGGGCTTCTTGTCCTCCACCTCGGCCGTGAGCCGCGCGATCGTCGCAATGTGTTCCTGCGACTTGGTGTAGGCGTCACGGTAGAAGCTGGCGGCCTGCTCGTTGCGCAGACGGCAGAGCACGTCGCCCTTCTGCACCTCCTGTCCCTCATGCACGAAGATGTCGCTCAGGATGCCACCCTCAAGATTCTGGATTTCCTGCACCCGCTGGGACGGAATGATCTTGCCCATGCCGCGCGTGACCTCGTCCAGCACGGCAAACTTGGCCCACAGCACGAAGAGCACCAGCAGGGCCATGATGGTGCCGGACATGACGTACGCGACCTTGCGCCCCTGACCGTACAGGGCCTGATCCACGTCGGACATGAAAAGGAGTTCATCCGTGGGATATTTCTTTCTGTTGTATCTCATGAGGCGTTACCCGGTGAATTTGACGTGGCCGGACTTCAGGGCTTCGAGCACGGCCTTTTTCGGCCCGTCCGCGGCAATGGTGCCGTTGTCCATCACCACGAGCCGATCCACGAGATCGAGCATGCTGAAACGGTGCGTGATCACGATGAGGGTCTTGTCCTTGATGTACGGGGCAAGCCGCTCCTTGAGCTTGAATTCGGACTGGTTGTCCATGTTGCTGGAGGGTTCGTCCAGAATCAGGATTTCCGGGTCCGGCAGAATGGCCCGGGCAATGGCCACGGCCTGACGCTGCCCACCGGACAGGGACGAGCCGCGCTCGCCAACCATCATGCCGAATCCGGCGGGATGATCCTTGACGAACCGCGTCACGCCAGCGATGCGGGCCGCGTGCAAAATGGACTGGTCATCCGCATCCGGCAGGCCGAAGGCAATGTTCTCCTTGAGCGTGCCATAGAACAGCAGACTGTCCTGCGACACATAGCCCACCTTGTGGCGCAGGTCGGCCACGTCCATCTGACGCAGGTCGATGTTCCCGACCTTCACGTTGCCCTCGACAGGCTGATACAGCCCCACGCAGAGCTTGCCGAACGTGGACTTGCCCGCTCCGGTCCGACCGATGATGCCGACCTTTTCCCCGGCGCGGATATTGATGTTGAGCGAATGCAGAACGGTCCGGTCCGTGTTCGGATACTTGAAGGCCACGTCCGAGAACTTCAGGGACGGGGTTATCGGTCCGTAGTAGAAACTCTCCATGTCGTCGGGCCGTTCCGTGGGCATTTCCATGAGCATGTTCAGGGCGTTCAGCGCCATGCGCGACTGCTGGAAACGGGTGAGCAGCCCGGCCACGGCACTGAGTGGAGCCATGGCGCGGCCGGACAGGATGTTGCAGGCAATCAGCCCCCCCACGCTCAAATGGCCTTCGGAAATCCGGTACACCCCGAGAATGACCACGGCCACGCTCACGAGCTGGGCCACGAGCATGGAAAATGTCAGGGAAATGTTGGCCATGGTCTTGGCGCGACTGTTGGACTTGGCACTCATGCCGACCACATTTTCCCAGCGGGCCTGAATGCGGCCCTCGGCCAGACTGGTCTTGATGGTCTCCAGCCCATTCACTATCTCGAAAAGCAGGGCGTGCTTCTGCGTGGATTCCTTGTAGCTGTTCTCGATGATGTGCTGAAACGGCACTTGAAGAAGCAGACCCACCAGAATGACCACGGGCACGGCAATGAAGATGGGATAGGCCAGCGGGCCGCCAATGTAGTAGACCACGCCGATGAACAGAAGCAGAAAGGGCAGGTCTATCAGGGCCACCAATGTGGACGAGCTGAAGAATTCGCGCAGGGATTCGAACTCGCGGATGTTGTTGGCCACGGCGCCGGCGGATTCCGGCATGTGGTCCAGCCGGGCGTTCATGAGATGGTTCATGATGCGGCTGCCCAGCAGCACGTCTGCGCTCCGCCCGGCCACATCCACGAAATAGCTGCGCAGATTCTTGAGAAGGAAATCGAACACGTAGGCAATGACAATGCCCAGAGCCAATGCCCAGAGGGTTTCCATGGCGCTGTTCGGAATGACCCTGTCATACACGTTCATCACGAACAGGGGCGAGGCCACTATGATGATGTTGGTCATGACGCTGGCCCCGATCACGTGGCGATAGATGGGCCAGAATCGGAAGATCGTGTGCCAGAACCACTGCTTGGACTTGAGAAGCTGGAGTTTCTTGACCCGGTTGTCCAGCTTGGGCGTGACCCGGGTGAAAATGGCGTAGCCCGTGTACTCCTCAGCAAGCTGGTCAAGGGGAATCTCCACGGGCTCCCTGCCCTGCCCCGGAATGATCACCCGGGCGTTGTCGTCGTCCGCATCCAGCATCACGCAGGCATTGTTGCCGTGCAGAAGCAGAATGCAGGGCAGCACGAGCTGGGTCAGTGATCCGAGTTTCGGCCTGTGCACGGTCTTGGCCGTGATGCCGATGCGCTCCGCAGCCCGTATCATGGCCGAGGCCGTGACCACGTTGTCCTTCTGTGGCATGCCCGCCCTGAGCGTGGCCGAGGAGACCGGACGGCCGAGCAGCCCGCTGATCACGGACAGGCACTCCACAAGGGGCGGCTGAAAATCGATATCTCTTGGAGAAAGCCGCTCGTCGCTCTTGAGCTGATCGCGTGACGGCTGCTGCACGGAATCGCTTGCGGATTCCGCTTCAGCCCGGGGCGCGTCGGCCTTGGTATCTGATGCCATAGGTTGTCGCCGTTGCCTGTTTGAGGATTAGGGACGCTCCGGTCCAAAGGCCGCGGCTGGCGCAGCCAGCCAGGGAAAAGGCCTATCTTCGAGTATCACTTTTTTGCAGCAGGCACAATTTTGTCAAGCACTGACAATGGATAGCGCCTCGCACTCCGGACTTCAGCCTTCCGTTGCCAAGGCATGGGTGGGCTGATCCGTCAGCCACAGAACGTCCCCGGAAAAGAGTCGCGCCACAGGGTACTTTTCAGATTCCGAAGCCGCGCTGAAAATGTTCTTCAAAACCGGTGCCTTGGAAACTCCTGTTGCCAGCACGATCACGTTTTTCGCCGCAGCCAGCAAGGGAAGGGTCATGGTCACGCGCTCCACGCGCGGCTCCATGTCCGGCGCGGGCACGGGCTCCACCCACTCCCGGGAATCCAGTGCATGCGAACCGGGAAACAGGGATGCGGTATGGCCGTCCGGGCCGAGCCCCTGAAGCATGAGGTCGAATGCGGGCACGGCATCCTCGAAGAAACGGGCCAATTCCTGCCGATAGGCAACAGCCGCGTCCTGTGCGCCCAGTTCGCCACGAATGCGGTGAACATGGTCCCCGGGGATCGGCACCCGGCTCAGCAGCAGGTCCCGGGCCGGGCGATAATTGCTGTGCTCATGGTCCGGCCCGACAGCGCGATCATCACCCCAGAACACATGCGTCCGGTCCCAGGGAACGGCCCGCCAAAGCGGTTCCGAGGCCAGCATTTCGAATACGGGCAGCGGCGAGGATCCACCCGAGAGAGCGACGGCAAACCTGCCGCTACGTTCCAGAGCACGATGCGAATGAAAGACAAACAGTTCCGCAGCCCCCCTGCTCAGGGCCCGGGTATCCGGGAAAACGCGAATCTCCGGCATTTCGCCTCCGAAAAATCTCGGTATGCCCGACACATGCCGGACCACCATCACAATTGCATTCCCCTGCCCAATGCGTCAAGAACCGACCCTGTCCCATTCAGCAAAACGGGACGCGGCCCTTGGCTGACCGCGTCCCGTTTCATCGTCCTTTCAAGACGCCAGACTACTCGGAGCTGGAGTCGTAGCTGTCCCTGCCGAGCTCAAGGGTGGCGACAAGCTTCCCTTCGAGGGTGCGAAGCTTGTAGAGCGTGAATATCTGATTGTTTCTGGCGCTTTCCAGCAGCACGGCGTTGCTGAACACCTCGTTCACGGCGTCCAGCACGTCCAGCAGGCTGCGCTGGCCCACGTTGAACTGAAGCATGTACATGTCCCGGGATTCCCGGCTGTACTGCAAGGCTTCGGTGTGCTTGGCCACCTGTCCGGCCGCAGTCACGTATTCGGACCATGCCGAGGAAACCTGACGCACGAGATCGTCGGTCGTATCCTGAAGATTGGCCTGCGCCTCGTCGATGCGGGCTTCGGCGGCCTTGGAGTCATTGTAGTCCGACCCGCCGCTGAACAGATTCCAGGACAGGGCAAGCATGGCGCGGTTGTCCTGAAGGTAGGTACGCGATGAGTCCAGATTGTCCGTATACCGGGAGCTGAGCTTGATATCCACGTCCGGATACATGCGCGCGTCCACCATGTCCCTGCTTTCGGACGCGGCTGCCACCTCGGCCTTGTACACCCGAAGCTTGGGATTGTCGGCAAGGGTCCTTTCCATGACCTCTTCCAGACTGGCGGGCATGAATTCCGGCGCAAAACCGGGCACGGCCAGCACGCCGGGAGTATGTCCGGTCATGCGCAGATAATTGGCTTCCACGGTACGCAGATTGCCTTCATAGGTAATGAGCGTGGTCTCGGCGCGGGCAAGGCGGCCTCTGGCCTGCATTTCATCGGCGCGGCTTCCGGCTCCGGCAGCCACGCGTTCCGCGATGGAGGACAGAATATCCTTGTGCGATGCCACGTTCTCCACGGCCAGATGCGCCAGCATGCGCTCCCGGTGCACGTCGATGTGCGCGCGCACCGCGTCCAGACCAATGGTTTCCACGTTGTCGAACAGCCGGCCCTCCGCAGAGTCCAGACGCGCCTTGTCCATGTCGTACCGGCTCAGGCGTTCCATGCCGTCGAACACGTTCTGGGTCAGGGTCAGCGTGGAATCGGAAGCGGCCTTGGAGTCCTGATCCCGCCCGGCAAGCCGGGTATCCTGACTGTCATACTGCTGCAAGCCGTAGGAGGAAGAGAGATCAAGGGACGGGAAGAACCGGCCCAGAGACGCGGACAGGGTCCGGGACATGGCCTCGCGATTGTGCAGCATGGCCTTGACCTTGGGATGACTTTTCACGGCAAGGGCCACGGTTTCCTTGAGGGACGTGGTCCCGTCCGTCCCGGCCCACGCCGGGGCACAACACAAGACCGCGACAAAGGCGGCCAGAAGAATCTTGTTACGCATCAGAGTTCGCTTTGGTTCAGGTTCGCACTTGTTGAGACTAGATATAGCTTTCTTTCTTTTCAGACAAGCCCCGCCTCTGCCACGAAGCGGGGCTTGCGCAATTCGTTTATTCCACACTCTTGCCATGATCGATCATGGCCTGAAGAATCCTGTCCGGTTCGGAATCGGCCAGAGACAGGGACATGTCGGGCATGGGCGTTGCTGTCGCGGCTCCATCGTGGAAAACCACACCGCCGTCATCCGAGGAAAGCATTTCCTCGAACCGCAGCGCCTCGCTGTCGTCGCCATCGATCTTGTCCAGTTGATCGAATTTATTCTCACTCTTGACGCCCTTGAGGTAAACGGTTCCTTCAACCCCCTTGAAATGGACTTCCACACTGCTGCCATGGTCCTTCACGTACGAGACTTCAAGGTCCCCGAAATCCAAGGTGTCGTCAGACTTGTCGAAATCCATGACGTAATTGCGGTTGCCGTCCGCCAGCGCCTGTCTGGTGAAGCCGAAGGTATCATCGCCCGAGCCGCCATACAGGATATCGCGTCCCTGTCCGGCAATGAGCAGATCGTCGCCGCCATCACCATACATGGTGTCGTTGCCAGCGCCTCCGTACAGAAAGTCGTTGCCATCGGCCTGGCAATCATGATCGCGGCAGTACTCATCGTCATCATCATCATCGTCATCGTCGTGATGCCAGCCGGATCCCAGACCAAGGCCACCATGCATCACGTCATTGCCGGTCCCGCCATACATCACGTCGTCGCCGCGACCGCCGTCCATGACATCGTTGCCAGCGCCGCCGTCCATGGCATCGTCACCGTCGCTCACGCCGTGACCATGCTGCCAACCATAGCCGTCATCGTCATCCCAATCGTCATCATCGCCGTGACGCCATCCGTAAGCGCCGTAGCCGCCGCCCTGCATGGTGTCGTTGCCATCGCCACCATGCATGGTGTCGTTGCCGCCTTCGCCGTACATGCGGTCATGCCCGGCTCCGCCGTCCATGAAATCCGCGGAATCCCCGGTGCCGACCCATTCGTGCCCCTGACGGTATTCGCCATCATTGCGATCATCATCGTGGTCATCGTGGTCATCGTCCCGAAGATGCTGATTGCCGTAGCGAAAACCGTCGAAACCGCCGCCGTACATCACATCATTGCCGTCCTCGCCGAACATGGAATCCTCGCCATGCCCGCCGTACATCAGATCGGCCTCGGTCCCACCGTGCATGGTGTCGTTGTCGCGACCACCGTACATGGTGTCACTTCCGGAGCCGCCGAGCAGGATATCCTCTCCACGCTCGCCGTAAAGCAGGTCGGCCCCGCCATTGCCACGCAGATAATCGTTACCCTCATGTTCGACAAAGGAGTTCCACTGGTAATCGCCATACAGGATATCCGACCCTTCGCCACCGTGCAGAAAGTCGTCGCCCTCCTCGCCGAACAGCTTGTCACCGGCTCCGCTGCCTGCATAGATGGCATCGTCTCCGGCTCCTCCATGCAGATTGTCGCCAACCTCGCGGTAGGGAAGGCTCGCTCCCTGATCAATGCTGTCACGCTGAGACCCCATGATCAGATCATCGCCTTCCGTTCCGAAAAGATTGTTGCCCCAGCCACCCCGAGGATCATGAATTTCCGCATCAAAATCGCGATAGACCTTGATTTCGTCGAGCAGCACGCCGTAGCTGTCGTTGCCGCTCGCCTGCTCCGCGAATTCCAGTGTGGCGTGATCCGCATTCGGCATCATGGTCATGCGCACTTCAGCCCAGCCATCCGCGCCCTCGAACGCGCTCGCCGGATAGAACTGGGAGGCTCTGTCGCCATCGGCAAAGGAAAGCTCGAAACCGTTTCGATCGGCATTCCACGTCATGGAGGCAACGGTTTCGCCGCCGAGGCGGATGTCGAAGTTGCTGGTTGCGGGATCAAGCCCGGGTCTGGGCGCGAAGGCAAAGGTCATGGTCACTTCCTGACCGGCCTGCACCGCGATGTCCTGAGCAATGGAATCAATGCCGTTCTGGTTGTCCAGCTCGATGAACTGCTCCCCGGCATAGGGATTCTTGTTCATGCCGCTGCCCCAGACTTCCATGTTGCCGGACGGATTGTCCCAGTGCTCCACATTGCCCGTGTGCACTGAACCGCCGCTTGGCTGGTGCGCATACTCGAAACCGGGGTTGAGCACGATCTGGGTGGTTCCGGCAGGCGGTCCGCTCTGTTCGATGGTGAAGTCGAAACGCTGGGTCTCTGTCTCGCCTCCGTCCCCGTCGCTGACTTTGAAATCGAAGGAATCCGAGGCAGCACTGCCGCCATCGTGCTCATAGGTCACGCGGCCGCTGTTCACATCTTCCTGAGTAAAGGTGCTGCCCGCGCCCAAAGCCTGCCCATTCAGGAAGAGCGTGCCGTGATCCGGCAAATCCTCCACCGTATACGTCAGGGTATCGCTATCCGGGTCGGTTGCCTGCATATCCTGATTCGTGAAGGTATGCGTGGCGCCGTCATCCATGGTTTCACCCATGTCGCCGCCCATGGTGGGCGCGTCGTTCACCGGATCGACCGTGATCTTTGCGGTCGCATCGGTCGTGGTCGTACCGTCGCTCACCTCGTAGCTGAGCTGCACGTCACCGTTGAAATCCTGACCCGGGGTAAAGGTCCACGTGCCGTCGGCATTGGCCTCCAGCTTACCGTCATCGGCAGTCAGGTTCTGGACCGACAGGGTGTCGCCGTCCACATCCCCGGAACCGGCCAGAAGATCGGCTGCGGTGATGATGACGGAATGATCCTCGGCCACCGACACAGTCGGGGTGCCGACCGTGGGCGCATCGTTCACCGGATCGACCGTGATCTTTGCGGTCGCATCGGTCGTGGTCGTGCCATCGCTCACCTCGTAGCGGAGCTGCACATCGCCGTTGAAATCCTGACCCGGGGTAAAGGTCCACGTGCCGTCGGCATTGGCCTCCAGCTTACCGTCATCGGCAGTCAGGTTCTGGACCGACAGTGTGTCGCCGTCCACATCCCCGGAACCGGCCAGAAGCTCGGCTGCGGTGATGATGACGGAATGATCCTCGGCCACCGACACAGTCGGGGTGCCGACCGTGGGCGCATCGTTCACCGGATCGACCGTGATCTTTGCGGTCGCATCGGTCGTGGTCGTGCCGTCGCTCACCTCGTAACTGAGCTGCACATCGCCGTTGAAATCCTGACCCGGGGTAAAGGTCCACGTGCCGTCGGCATTGGCCTCCAGCTTACCGTCATCGGCAGTCAGGTTCTGGACCGACAGGGTGTCGCCGTCCACATCCCCGGAACCGGCCAGAAGCTCGGCTGCGGTGATGGTGATGGAATGGTCCTCGTCCACAGCGAAAGTCGGGGCGCCGACCGTGGGCGCGTCGTTCACCGGATTGACATGGATCACCGACGTGGACGGAGCACTATCCTCGTGCCCGTCATTAACGACAACGGTGATGGTCCGATCGGCATTGCCCGGCGTGTCGGAATCATTGAAGAATCCGATGTGGCCCAAAGCCTGTTCCATGACATCCGGAGTCACGCCGCCCTCGGCGGTCAGCACAACGGTCATGGACCCGTCGGAATTTTCCACGATGTTCGCGGAAACACCGAGAGTCTGAAGCGCTGCGGCATCGTCCACGCCCAGCGAATCCCCGGCATGCGCCTTGGTCAGGGTAAGCGTGGCGCTCATGATGTTGTCGCCGTCCACATCCGAAATGTTCAGATCGTCGTTCCAGACCATGACCGGTTCGCCCTGCTCCGTGTAGGTTCCCAAATCCACGGAATCCACCTTGCGTATGGTCAGGACGACGTCATCAAAGCTCTTGTCCCATTGCGGCAAATCCTCAAACTTAACTGTCAGCGAGCCGTCTTCATTGTAGACACGCTGAACAGGAGAAAAACCGTGGGCATTGGCTTCCGCGTCCTCGAAATGGACATTTTCCGTCACAGGCGTGCCATCCACTGCAAGCGAATACTTTCCGTCTGCCCCCACTTCAATGGAGACCTGAGAATCCTCGGTAAACGAATGATTGTTGCTGCCGTTCGAAATGACAAAGAACCTGATGTTTTCCTCGCCGCCGAAAGTATGCAGCAAGTCGCCATTCCTCGCATCATCGCTACTCAAAAGAATCAGCTCACCCGTGGGCTGCCCAGCGTCATCAACCTGATACACGCCAACAACATTGTCGAATCCTCCCTGATCCGAGTCGAAAAAGATTCCCTGCCCGGAAATCTCGGGCCTGTCATTCGTACCTGCGATGGTCACCTCGACGGATTGTTCGGTACCGTCCGCAGTGCGAACGGTAAACCTTTCGGTCAGGCTCTGGCCCACACCGAGCTGCTGGATCGCGGCCTGCCCGTTATCCGCCGTGTAAGTCCAGAAGCCATTGGCATCGACGGAAAAACTTCCATACGTTCCATTCTGGGTTTCCTGCTGAAAGAGCGCGGAGGAATCCACGTCCTCGGCATCCAGATCGCCGCTCACGGTCAGGACATTGCCAGCCGCCACATCCGTGTCTTCCCTGACGCCGCCGGACACATCCCCGTCGATCACGGCGGGATCGTCCACCGGAGTAATCGAAATGTCGCCGGTCACGTCAACGGATTCCTCGCCGTCACTCACCGTAAAGGAGACATCCGCCTCGCCGTGGTAATCCGCATTCGGCGTGAACGTGTACGTGCCATCCTGATTGTCCACGATGGTCCCGTTCTCGGCGGTGAAGCCCGTGATGGACAGATCGTCGCCATCAGCATCCGCAACCTTGGCCAGAATGTCTTCCTTGCTGAAAACAATGGAATTGTCTTCGGCTATGGTCTGATCCAGCCCGCCAGTCACAACAGGCGCATGGTTCACATGTTCGACATTGACCGTGGCCGAGGCATCGGTGGTCACTGTACCGTCGCTCACCTCGTAGCTGAGTGAAACTTCGCCTTCGAATCCCGGGTCCGGGGTGAACGTCCACATGCCGTCGCCGTTGTTCACCAGCGTGCCGCCATCGGCCTGCAGGTTGAGTACGGACAGGTCGTCCAGATCGACATCATCGGCATTGGCAAGCAACTGGGCCTCGGAGATGGTGATGGCAACGTCTTCATCCGTGGCAAAGGTCAGGGCGTCGCCCACGGTAGGAGCGTCGTTCACGGGCGCAACATTTATGGTCACCGTGGCGGTATCGGTTCCGCCATGGCCGTCGGACACTTCATAGGTAAAGGAAGCCTGCCCGTTGAAATCCGCCTCTGGCGTAAACACGATCTGCCCATCCACCAGAGCCACGGAGCCATGCACGGCATTGGCAACGCCGACAATGGTCAGGGCATTGCTTTCCGCATCCGTATCATTCTCCAGCAAGGTTGCCGGATCAATGGTAATGGCTTCATCTTCGAGATAGGTCCCGGTCACCTGCTCCACGGTTTCGCCGGAAACCGAACGCAGCAGGAAATCGGAATTGTTGCCGTTCAGCAATGCGCCATCGTCAAGCGGCATGAGCGCGACCTTGGCAATGGGAACCCCGAATCCGCCCAGATCAACCGATGCCAGCCCATTCGGAGTTCCGGGAACATCCACATATCCCAGCAGATTGCCGGCGGCATCAAAGGCCGCCACCCGCGCCAGTTCGATATGTCCCCAATCATAGGGACCGGAATCATCTCCCGGCTGGCTCCAATCCTCATGCCCGTCGAACAAGGCCGAAATCTCCAAAGTCACGGAATGCATGGGTACGTCAAAGGACACGGTCAACACTTCAGTCGCGGTTTCATCGGAACCATCAATGGTATCGATCTCGCCGCCGTCGATGTCATCGTCCGCGTTCACGCCGAATCCGGAATAACGGTACCGCGAGCCATCATGCCGGAAGGACACATCCTTTGTTCCAAGCGAAGTGTCGGTCCAGGAATCCGGATCAAGCCCGTCCCCCACATGCGCTTCCACTGTCACACCCTGCCGACCCCAGGCATCAACCGTAGCCGAAACATCCATATCGGAATCCACGGTATCCACATCAATGGTCCGGCTCGGCGCAGTTTCCACCGTGCCAAGAGTGTCATCATGCGCAGTGGGCGCGTCATTCACCGGGCTCACCGTGATGCCCGCAGTGGTGCCGGTCGTGGTCGTGCCGTCGCTCACGTCGTAGCTGAGCTGCACGCTGCCGTTGAAATCCTGATCCGGCGTGAAGGTCCACGTGCCGTTGCCATTGTCCACCAAGGTGCCGTCATTGGCGGTCAGGTTCTGCACGGACAGGGTGTCGCCGTCCACATCCCCGGAACCCGCCAGAAGCTCGGCCTCGGTGATCAGGATGGAATTGTCCTCCAACACCGTGAAACTCGGAGTGCCGACTGTGGGCGCATCGTTCACCGGGCTCACCGTGATGCCCGCAGTGGTGCCGGTCGTGGTCGTGCCGTCGCTCACGTCGTAGCTGAGCTGCACGTCCCCGTTGAAATCCTGATCCGGCGTAAACGTCCACGTGCCGTTGCCATTGTCCACCAAGGTGCCGTCATTGGCGGTCAGGTTCTGCACGGACAGGCTGTCGCCATCCACATCCCCGGAACCCGCCAGAAGCTGGGCCTCGGTGATCAGAATGGAGTTGTCCTCCAACACCGTGAAACTCGGAGTGCCAACAGTGGGCGCATCGTTCACCGGGCTCACCGTGATGCCCGCAGTGGTGCCGGTCGTGGTCGTGCCGTCGCTCACGTCATAGCTGAGCTGCACGCTGCCGTTGAAATCCTGATCCGGGGTGAAGGTCCACGTGCCGTTGCCATTGTCCACCAAGGTGCCGTCATTGGCGGTCAGGTTCTGCACGGACAGGCTGTCGCCGTCCACATCCCCGGAACCCGCCAGAAGCTGGGCCTCGGTGATCAGGATGGAATTGTCCTCCAGCACCGTGAAACTCGGAGTGCCAACAGTGGGCGCATCGTTCACCGGGCTCACCGTGATGCCAGCGGTCGTGCCGGTCGAGGTGGTGCCATCGCTCACGTCATAGCTGAGCTGCACGTCGCCGTTGAAATCCTGATCCGGCGTGAAGGTCCACGTGCCGTTGCCATTGTCCACCAAGGTGCCGTCATCGGCGGTCAGATTCTGCACGGACAGGCTGTCGCCATCCACATCCCCGGAACCCGCCAGAAGCTCGGCCTCGGTGATCAGGATGGAATTGTCCTCCAGCACCGTGAAACTCGGAGTGCCGACAGTGGGCGCATCGTTCACCGGGCTCACCGTGATGCCAGCGGTCGTGCCGGTCGAGGTGGTGCCATCGCTCACGTCATAGCTGAGCTGCACGCTGCCGTTGAAATCCTGATCCGGCGTGAACGTCCACGTGCCGTCGTTGTTGTCCACCAAGGTGCCGTCATCAGCGGTCAGGTTCTGCACGGACAGGCTGTCGCCATCCACATCCCCGGAACCCGCCAGAAGCTCGGCCTCGGTGATGGTGATGGAGTTGTCCTCCAGCACCGTGAAACTCGGAGTGCCGACTGTGGGCGCATCGTTCACCGGGCTCACCGTGATGCCAGCGGTCGTGCCGGTCGAGGTGGTGCCATCGCTCACGTCATAGCTGAGCTGCACGCTGCCGTTGAAATCCTGATCCGGCGTGAACGTCCATGTGCCGTCGTGGTTGTCCACCAAGGTGCCGTCATCAGCGGTCAGGTTCTGCACGGACAGGCTGTCGCCATCCACATCCCCGGAACCCGCCAGAAGCTGGGCCTCGGTGATCAGGATGGAATTGTCCTCCAGCACCGTGAAACTCGGAGTGCCAACAGTGGGCGCATCGTTCACCGGGCTCACCGTGATGCCCGCAGTGGTGCCGGTCGTGGTCGTGCCGTCGCTCACGTCATAGCTGAGCTGCACGTCGCCGTTGAAATCCTGATCCGGCGTGAAGGTCCACGTGCCGTTGCCATTGTCCACCAAGGTGCCGTCATCGGCGGTCAGATTCTGCACGGACAGGGTGTCGCCGTCCACATCCCCGGAACCCGCCAGAAGCTCGGCCTCGGTGATCAGGATGGAATTGTCCTCCAGCACCGTGAAACTCGGAGTGCCGACTGTGGGCGCATCGTTCACCGGGCTCACCGTGATGCCCGCAGTGGTGCCGGTCGTGGTCGTGCCGTCGCTCACGTCATAGCTGAGCTGCACGCTGCCGTTGAAATCCTGATCCGGCGTGAAGGTCCACGTGCCGTTGCCATTGTCCACCAAGGTGCCGTCATCGGCGGTCAGGTTCTGCACGGACAGGGTGTCGCCGTCCACATCCCCGGAACCCGCCAGAAGCTCGGCCTCGGTGATCAGGATGGAATTGTCCTCCAGCACCGTGAAACTCGGAGTGCCGACTGTGGGCGCATCGTTCACCGGGCTCACCGTGATGCCCGCAGTGGTGCCGGTCGTGGTCGTGCCGTCGCTCACGTCATAGCTGAGCTGCACGTCGCCGTTGAAATCCTGATCCGGCGTGAAGGTCCACGTGCCGTTGCCATTGTCCACCAAGGTGCCGTCATCGGCGGTCAGATTCTGCACGGACAGGGTGTCGCCGTCCACATCCCCGGAACCCGCCAGAAGCTCGGCCTCGGTGATCAGGATGGAATTGTCCTCCAGCACCGTGAAACTCGGAGTGCCGACTGTGGGCGCATCGTTCACCGGGCTCACCGTGATGCCCGCAGTGGTGCCGGTCGTGGTCGTGCCGTCGCTCACGTCATAGCTGAGCTGCACGCTGCCGTTGAAATCCTGATCCGGCGTGAAGGTCCACGTGCCGTTGCCATTGTCCACCAAGGTGCCGTCATTGGCGGTCAGGTTCTGCACGGACAGGCTGTCGCCATCCACATCCCCGGAACCCGCCAGAAGCTCGGCCTCGGTGATCAGGATGGAATTGTCCTCCAGCACCGTGAAACTCGGAGTGCCAACAGTGGGCGCATCGTTCACCGGGCTCACCGTGATGCCCGCAGTGGTGCCGGTCGTGGTCGTGCCGTCGCTCACGTCATAGCTGAGCTGCACGTCGCCGTTGAAATCCTGATCCGGCGTGAAGGTCCACGTGCCGTTGCCATTGTCCACCAAGGTGCCGTCATCGGCGGTCAGATTCTGCACGGACAGGGTGTCGCCGTCCACATCCCCGGAACCCGCCAGAAGCTCGGCCTCGGTGATCAGGATGGAATTGTCCTCCAGCACCGTGAAACTCGGAGTGCCGACTGTGGGCGCATCGTTCACCGGGCTCACCGTGATGCCCGCAGTGGTGCCGGTCGTGGTCGTGCCGTCGCTCACGTCATAGCTGAGCTGCACGCTGCCGTTGAAATCCTGATCCGGCGTGAAGGTCCACGTGCCGTTGCCATTGTCCACCAAGGTGCCGTCATCGGCGGTCAGGTTCTGCACGGACAGGGTGTCGCCGTCCACATCCCCGGAACCCGCCAGAAGCTCGGCCTCGGTGATCAGGATGGAATTGTCCTCCAGCACCGTGAAACTCGGAGTGCCGACTGTGGGCGCATCGTTCACCGGGCTCACCGTGATGCCCGCAGTGGTGCCGGTCGTGGTCGTGCCGTCGCTCACGTCATAGCTGAGCTGCACGCTGCCGTTGAAATCCTGATCCGGCGTGAACGTCCACGTGCCGTCGTTGTTGTCCACCAAGGTGCCGTCATCAGCGGTCAGATTCTGCACGGACAAGGTGTCGCCATCCACATCCCCGGAACCCGCCAGAAGCTGGGCCTCGGTGATCAGGATGGAATTGTCCTCCAGCACCGTGAAGGCCAGAGTGCCGACTGTGGGCGCATCGTTCACCGGGCTCACCGTGATGCCTGCGGTGGTGCCGGTCGTGGTCGTGCCGTCGCTCACGTCGTAGCTGAGCTGCACGCTGCCGTTGAAATCCTGATCCGGCGTAAACGTCCACGTGCCGTTGCCATTGTCCACCAAGGTGCCGTCATTGGCGGTCAGGTTCTGCACGGACAGGCTGTCGCCGTCCACATCCCCGGAACCCGCCAGAAGCTCGGCCTCGGTGATCAGGATGGAATTGTCCTCCAGCACCGTAAAGGCCGGAGTGCCGACCGTGGGCGCATCGTTCACCGGGCTCACCGTGATGCCCGCAGTGGTGCCGGTCGTGGTCGTGCCGTCGCTCACGTCATAGCTGAGCTGCACGCTGCCGTTGAAATCCTGATCCGGGGTGAAGGTCCACGTGCCGTTGCCATTGTCCACCAAGGTGCCGTCATTGGCGGTCAGGTTCTGCACGGACAGGCTGTCGCCGTCCACATCCCCGGAACCCGCCAGAAGCTGGGCCTCGGTGATCAGGATGGAATTGTCCTCCAGCACCGTGAAACTCGGAGTGCCAACAGTGGGCGCATCGTTCACCGGGCTCACCGTGATGCCCGCAGTGGTGCCGGTCGTGGTCGTGCCGTCGCTCACGTCATAGCTGAGCTGCACGTCGCCGTTGAAATCCTGATCCGGCGTGAACGTCCATGTGCCGTCGTGGTTGTCCACCAAGGTGCCGTCATCAGCGGTCAGGTTCTGCACGGACAGGCTGTCGCCATCCACATCCCCGGAACCCGCCAGAAGCTGGGCCTCGGTGATCAGGATGGAATTGTCCTCCAGCACCGTGAAACTCGGAGTGCCAACAGTGGGCGCATCGTTCACCGGGCTCACCGTGATGCCTGCGGTGGTGCCGGTCGTGGTCGTGCCGTCGCTCACGTCATAGCTGAGCTGCACGCTGCCGTTGAAATCCTGATCCGGCGTGAAGGTCCACGTGCCGTTGCCATTGTCCACCAAGGTGCCGTCATTGGCGGTCAGGTTCTGCACGGACAGGCTGTCGCCATCCACATCCCCGGAACCCGCCAGAAGCTCGGCCTCGGTGATCAGGATGGAATTGTCCTCCAGCACCGTGAAACTCGGAGTGCCGACAGTGGGCGCATCGTTCACCGGGCTCACCGTGATGCCAGCGGTCGTGCCGGTCGAGGTGGTGCCATCGCTCACGTCATAGCTGAGCTGCACGCTGCCGTTGAAATCCTGATCCGGCGTGAACGTCCACGTGCCGTCGTTGTTGTCCACCAAGGTGCCGTCATCAGCGGTCAGGTTCTGCACGGACAGGCTGTCGCCATCCACATCCCCGGAACCCGCCAGAAGCTCGGCCTCGGTGATGGTGATGGAGTTGTCCTCCAGCACCGTGAAACTCGGAGTGCCGACTGTGGGCGCATCGTTCACCGGGCTCACCGTGATGCCAGCGGTCGTGCCGGTCGAGGTGGTGCCATCGCTCACGTCATAGCTGAGCTGCACGCTGCCGTTGAAATCCTGATCCGGCGTGAACGTCCATGTGCCGTCGTGGTTGTCCACCAAGGTGCCGTCATCAGCGGTCAGGTTCTGCACGGACAGGCTGTCGCCATCCACATCCCCGGAACCCGCCAGAAGCTGGGCCTCGGTGATCAGGATGGAATTGTCCTCCAGCACCGTGAAACTCGGAGTGCCAACAGTGGGCGCATCGTTCACCGGGCTCACCGTGATGCCCGCAGTGGTGCCGGTCGTGGTCGTGCCGTCGCTCACGTCATAGCTGAGCTGCACGTCGCCGTTGAAATCCTGATCCGGCGTGAAGGTCCACGTGCCGTTGCCATTGTCCACCAAGGTGCCGTCATCGGCGGTCAGATTCTGCACGGACAGGGTGTCGCCGTCCACATCCCCGGAACCCGCCAGAAGCTCGGCCTCGGTGATCAGGATGGAATTGTCCTCCAGCACCGTGAAACTCGGAGTGCCGACTGTGGGCGCATCGTTCACCGGGCTCACCGTGATGCCCGCAGTGGTGCCGGTCGTGGTCGTGCCGTCGCTCACGTCATAGCTGAGCTGCACGCTGCCGTTGAAATCCTGATCCGGCGTGAAGGTCCACGTGCCGTTGCCATTGTCCACCAAGGTGCCGTCATCGGCGGTCAGGTTCTGCACGGACAGGGTGTCGCCGTCCACATCCCCGGAACCCGCCAGAAGCTCGGCCTCGGTGATCAGGATGGAATTGTCCTCCAGCACCGTGAAACTCGGAGTGCCGACTGTGGGCGCATCGTTCACCGGGCTCACCGTGATGCCTGCGGTGGTGCCGGTCGTGGTCGTGCCGTCGCTCACGTCGTAGCTGAGCTGCACGCTGCCGTTGAAATCCTGATCCGGCGTAAACGTCCACGTGCCGTCGTTGTTGTCCACCAAGGTGCCGTCATTGGCGGTCAGATTCTGCACGGACAGGGTGTCGCCATCCACATCCCCGGAACCCGCCAGAAGCTCGGCCTCGGTGATCAGGATGGAATTGTCCTCCAGCACCGTGAAACTCGGAGTGCCGACTGTGGGCGCATCGTTCACCGGGCTCACCGTGATGCCTGCGGTGGTGCCGGTCGTGGTCGTGCCGTCGCTCACGTCATAGCTGAGCTGCACGCTGCCGTTGAAATCCTGATCCGGCGTGAAGGTCCACGTGCCGTCGTTGTTGTCCACCAAGGTGCCGTCATTGGCGGTCAGGTTCTGCACGGACAGGCTGTCGCCATCCACATCCCCGGAACCCGCCAGAAGCTCGGCCTCGGTGATCAGGATGGAATTGTCCTCCAGCACCGTGAAACTCGGAGTGCCGACTGTGGGCGCATCGTTCACCGGGCTCACCGTGATGCCCGCAGTGGTGCCGGTCGTGGTCGTGCCGTCGCTCACGTCATAGCTGAGCTGCACGCTGCCGTTGAAATCCTGATCCGGCGTGAAGGTCCACGTGCCGTTGCCATTGTCCACCAAGGTGCCGTCATCGGCGGTCAGGTTCTGCACGGACAGGGTGTCGCCGTCCACATCCCCGGAACCCGCCAGAAGCTCGGCCTCGGTGATCAGGATGGAATTGTCCTCCAGCACCGTGAAACTCGGAGTGCCGACTGTGGGCGCATCGTTCACCGGGCTCACCGTGATGCCCGCAGTGGTGCCGGTCGTGGTCGTGCCGTCGCTCACGTCATAGCTGAGCTGCACGCTGCCGTTGAAATCCTGATCCGGCGTGAACGTCCACGTGCCGTCGTTGTTGTCCACCAAGGTGCCGTCATCAGCGGTCAGATTCTGCACGGACAAGGTGTCGCCATCCACATCCCCGGAACCCGCCAGAAGCTGGGCCTCGGTGATCAGGATGGAATTGTCCTCCAGCACCGTGAAGGCCAGAGTGCCGACTGTGGGCGCATCGTTCACCGGGCTCACCGTGATGCCTGCGGTGGTGCCGGTCGTGGTCGTGCCGTCGCTCACGTCGTAGCTGAGCTGCACGCTGCCGTTGAAATCCTGATCCGGCGTAAACGTCCACGTGCCGTCGTTGTTGTCCACCAAGGTGCCGTCATTGGCGGTCAGATTCTGCACGGACAAGGTGTCGCCATCCACATCCCCGGAACCCGCCAGAAGCTGGGCCTCGGTGATCAGGATGGAATTGTCCTCCAGCACCGTGAAACTCGGAGTGCCGACTGTGGGCGCATCGTTCACCGGGCTCACCGTGATGCCTGCGGTGGTGCCGGTCGTGGTCGTGCCGTCGCTCACGTCATAGCTGAGCTGCACGCTGCCGTTGAAATCCTGATCCGGCGTGAAGGTCCACGTGCCGTCGTTGTTGTCCACCAAGGTGCCGTCATTGGCGGTCAGGTTCTGCACGGACAGGCTGTCGCCGTCCACATCCCCGGAACCCGCCAGAAGCTCGGCCTCGGTGATCAGGATGGAATTGTCCTCCAGCACCGTAAAGGCCGGAGTGCCGACCGTGGGCGCATCGTTCACGGACGAGACCGAAATTTCCCCCCCCACGTCCACGCTGACAAGGCCGTCGGTCACGGTGGCGGTGATATCCACGCTGCCGTTGAAATCCGGGTCGGGAGTGTAGGTCCACGTGCCGTCGCCGTTGTTCACCAGAGTGCCGGCGGAGACCTGCACGCCGGTCACGCTCAGCGGGTCCCCGTCCGCGTCCGTGACCAGTGACAGGATGTCGGCTTCGGAAAAGGTGGTGGACGTGTCTTCAAGCCCGGACAGGTTCAGCGAACCGTTCACCTGCGGAGCGCGGTTCGGCTGCTCGGTATCGTATCGGGCTGCAAAAAGATCCGTATCAACAACCCCTTCGCCCGGGGTGCCGTTGCTGCGTCCCAAGTCGCCCTGACCGCCAAGGGAATTCTGACCGTCCGCAAGGGAGCCGGGATCGTCGGAATAGGCTCCGGCACCGCTGCCGCCGCTGCCGCCTCCGGCTGCGGTTTCCATTTCCGGCTCGGCATCGTCCGCAAGGCTCATGAGCAGCACGTCTCCGGCCACTTCCATGCCGTCGGCCATCCGGATGACGGGCAGCTCGCCCTGTTCGGCAAGCAGCAGATAGTCCTCGAAAACGACCTTGCCCCCATTCTCAAGAGTGATTTCCAGATCGTTCCCATTGCGGGAAAAAACGGCCTCGTCCGTGCTGAATGTGAAACGAACGAGAGATTCGGCACCCACCCGATAGGTGGTCACGGCATTGGCTGCCGGAGCCGAAATCGTCAACGTCTGGGGAGAATTTCCTGAAATATCGGTCGTATTGGGGACCATACAAGCCTCCTGAGGCAAAAATTGACCGCCAGTCAGTCACGGACTGCACGGAGTTCTGTACAGTCTATAGATATCATCCAAAGGCAAGTCAATGCATAATAATTCCATGAAACACGGCAAGTTATCCTGTGGACAACAGGATGCATAAAAAAGCTGCATCCCTAGACACTTCTCATCTTTCACTGTGCCTTGAAAAACATGATTACATGGAATCCACAAAAATTGTACACATATGTTTTGTGGAAAACTTTTTTTTCGCGGAGACTTTTCCACCTAGGAGAAATTCCTGGATCGATCGTGCTCAATTCCCGGGCGGGCATGAAGACTCGGTGACTTGGAAGCGAAATAATATACTTCCGACACCGTGCGAAACATGCGAACATGCAGCGAAGAAATCGCAACAACAGCCGCAAGGCGGCGAGTATGGAGCCAGAATGCCCGACAAGAAATATGATGCCATAGTCTATGATTTTTTCGAAAAGGAAGGCGGCACCCTGGTGCTTGTCACGCAGGATCTGCTTTTTCGAAAAATGCTGCAGTCCACCATCCAGAAAACCCTGAGCATCAAAAGCGACAGCCTGTCCGCCTTCGAGAACGTGCAGCCGGCACTCAAGCGGATCAAGGACTGCACGTCAAAAAACATCCCCATCATCATGGTCATCGAGCGGCTGCTTTCCGACCGCCCCACCACGGACACCATCATCACCCTGAAGAAACTGCTGCCCGAAACCAAAGTCATTGTGCTGGTGGGCGAGACCCGACGCGAAAACATCGCATATTTCTACGAAATCGGCGTGAACAACGTCATTTCCAAACCCGCGTCCGTGAACAACATCATCGAAAAGCTGGCCTTCACCATCAAGCCGCAGGGCAAGCTCTCGGAACTCATGCACAAGGGCAAGCAGCTTCTGGCCGAAGGCAAGCTCAAGGAAGTGCTGGGCATTGCCCAGTCCATCCTGAAGATCAAGCCCAACAGCCCTGCCGGACTCATGCTTCAGGGCGATGTGTTTCTGGAGGCGGGGCACTCGGACAAGGCCATTGCCAGTTATCTCAAGGCCCATGAAAGCTCGCGCCTCTATCTTGAGCCCCTCAAGAAGCTTGCCAATGTCTACAAGGACATTGATGAGGACAAGTATCTCGAATACATGAAAAGACTTGACAGGCTCAGTCCCCTGAACACGGAACGCAAGACCGACATCGGTGCAGTGCACCTCAAGCGCAACGACGTGGGCACGGCCGAAAAGTATTTCGATCAGGCCATCGAGACCGCGACCCGGGAAGCCATGAGCATGGTCGGTTCGGTTGCGGAACGCATTTCCGAGACCGTGTCCAGGGTCTCCCCGCGCATGAGCGAAAAATACCTTGCCCAGGTCATCGAATCCAAGGGCGCGAACCTGACCAAGGACGATCTGGTGCTCTTCAACAAGCTGGGAATCGCGTTGCGCGGTCAGGGCAAATGGCGCGAAGCCATCGAGAATTACACCCGGGCGCTCAAGATTTCCCCGAACGACGAGGGCCTGCACTACAACATGGGCATGGCCTACTATGACGGCGGAGAGAAACGCATGGCGCTCAAGTGCTTCGAGGAGGCGCTCAAGCACAATCCGGCCCTGCACAAGGACAGCGAGGTCGCATCCGTGAACATCGGCGCCCTGTATGTGGAACTGCGCCACTACGAGGATGCGCTTCCCTTCTTTGAAAACGCCCTGCGCCTGAATCCGAACAATGCCACAGCCAAGCGCAGGCTGGATACCATCAGGAAGGCACTGGCCTGACGCAAGGCGACAGGAAACAACTCCGGCACAATGGAGCCCGGACATGGCGGACAGGCACCAGAGACTGTTGTGGGATTTTCTGGAAAACAGACAGGGCACACTGGTCTGCGTCTCGGATGATGCGACCTTTGCCCGGTCCCTGCGCAACATCGTCACCCACATTCTGGGCATTCGGCGGGAATGCCAGTTCACCTATCAGTCTCCACAGGCCGCGCTGGAGCGCATCCGGCAGCTTGCCGCGGAATCCGTTCCCTGCGTGGCTCTGGTGGAACGCATGTTCGGCGCGTCCACAAGCACCGGGTTCGTGCAACGGCTGGGCCGGGAGCATCCGGAAACATGCGTGGTGCTTCTGACATGGGAAGCCAGAAGCGATGCCGTGGCCTATCTGTTCGAGCTGGGCGTGGACAACGTGATCTGCAAGCCCGCGTCAGCAGACCGCATCATCGAACAGTTGGCCCAGTGCATATCTCCGCCCGGCGAACTCAAGTCGCACATGGAACGATGCCGCAGACTCATTGATACCGACAACCCGGACGAAGCGCTGGAAGTCACGGACCGCATCCTGATGCTCAAGCCGGACAGTGCACGCGGACTGTGTCTGCGCGCGGACGCGCTCCTTGCCATGGGCGAGACCGACAAGGCAGCCCGCGCCTACATCGATGCCCACGAAAACAATCCCCTGTACCTCAGGCCGCTCAAGAAACTGGCCGGGATATTCAAGGACATGGACGATGACAAGGCGCTGACCTACCTCAAGGAACTGGACGCCATCTCGCCGCTCAACCCGGACCGCAAGCTGGAGATAGCCGAGGTGCATCTGCGCCGGGACGAGCCGGAGCAGGCCGAGGAATACCTTGACCAGAGTGTGGAAATGGCCACCCGCGAGAACGCGGACATGCTCGGCGAGGTGGCGGAACGCATCGCGGACATCGTGGCGGGCGAGGCCCCGGCTCTGGCGGAAAAATACCTGAACAACGTGATCCGGGCCAAGCGCGGCCAGAGCGTGGACGACCTGATCCTGTACAACAGGCTGGGCATCGTGCTGCGCAGTCAGGGCAAATGGCGAGAGGCCGTGGACGTGTACCGCAAGGCCCTGCGCATCAGCCCGAAGGACGCGGTTCTGCACTACAATCTGGGCCTTGCCCTGCACGAGGGCGGAGAACGCATGCGCGCCCTGGAATGCTTCGAGAAGACGCTGGAAATCGATCCCGACTTCCACAAGGAGCATGACGTGGTGGCCTTCAACATGGGCTCCCTGTATCTGGACCTGCGCATGTACGAGGACGCGCTTCCCTTTCTGGAGCATGCCGTGGAACTGGCCCCGGACAATGCCGCGGCCTCGCACAAGCTGAAACAGGTCCGCGCCGTGCTTGAAAAATACCGGTAACGTGCCTGCCTATTCCCGAGGCTGGGTCGGCAGCCTTCTCTTCTCCCATTCCTCCCATCCGCCCTTCAGGACCTTCACGTTGGTCAGCCCCATGCGCATGAGCCGCAGCGCCACCCGGACGCTGGTGTACTCATTGTGTCAGGCGCAGTAGAGAATGATCTCCCGGTCCCTGTCCAAATCCCGCCCCCAGTCCCGGGCCTTGGCCGGATCGCGACGGATCGCCCCGCGAATCATGGCATCGCCGGAGTTCCAGTCGCGCAGGGCCCGCACATCGATGATGGTCACGTCCGGGGAATCGAGCAGTGCTGCGGTCTCCTCCGGAGAGATGCGCGCCACCTCCTCCTGAGCCGGGGCCAGCAGCGGCATGAGCAGAGCCAGAAACAGCAGGCCGGACACCAGATATTTCGCCTTCATCAGAAAACTCCTTTTTCAAAGAAACGCGTTTTCCCCCAAGATACGCGGATCGTGCCGACAGCGAATGATAAATGTTTCCCTGCCCGGATGATGCCATCCGAGCCGAGGCATGCTAGGCTCCCGGCATGACGAAAACACGATCCATACTACTCAGGGACGGGACCGGGGAATCCGGGCCTGTTGTCTACTGGATGCACCGGGAGCACCGCGCCCGGGACAACTGGGGGCTGTTGCGCGCCCAGCGCATGGCGCTGAAGCGACTGGTGCCCGTATGCGTGGTCTACGGCCTTTCCCCGGCATTTCTGGAGGCCGGTCCCCGCCAGTTCCGATTTCTGGTTCGCGGTCTGGAAGAGACCGCCAAGACGTTGGAAGACAACAACATTCCGTTCCTGCTCCGATTGGACTCGCCGGACAGGGCCGTGCCCGAACTCTGCCGCGAACTGCGCGCCTCGGCCGTGGTCACGGATTTCGATCCCCTGCGCCTCAAACGCGACTGGGTCGCCAGCGTGCTGCGGGACGTTCCGGTCCCGGTGTGGGAAACCGATTCCCGCAATCTGGTGCCGTGCCGCGCAGCCTCGGACAAGCGGGAATACATGGCCCGTACCATCCGCCCCAAAATCCACCGCAACCTGCCCGACTTTCTCGTGGAACCGCCCGGTCTGGTACGTCATCCCTTCCCCCTGGAATCCCGCCCCGCTTCGGCCACATGGGAGCAGGCGCTGGAACATGCCGCCAATCTGTCCGGAATTGATCGCGACATACCGTTCGAACCGGGCGAGGACGCGGCCCGCAGTCGGCTCGACACCTTCATCGCCACACGCCTGAACCGATATGGCAAGGGGCGCAACGTGCCCACGGACCCGGTTGTGTCCGGCCTGTCCCCGTACCTGCATTTCGGCCAGATATCCTCGTTGCGCGCAGCGCTGGAAGTCATGCAGTCCGGCGCTGACCAGCAGTCCGTGGATGCATTCATCGAGGAAATGATCGTGCGCCGGGAGCTGGCGGACAACTTCTGCCTGCATTCCCCGGACTACGACTCCGTGACGTGCTTTCCCCAGTGGGCGCAGGACTCGCTGGACGCACATCGGGACGATCCACGACCACACCTCTACTCGCTGGAGGAATTCGAACGCGGCATGACCCATGATCCGCTGTGGAACGCAGCCCAGACCGAAATGGTCCGCACCGGATACATGCACGGCTACATGCGCATGTACTGGGCCAAGAAGATTCTGGAGTGGACCGAATCACCGGAACAGGCCATGCAATTCGCCATTCTGCTCAACGACCGCTATCAGCTCGACGGCCGGGATTCCAACGGCTACACCGGCATAGCCTGGTCCATCGGCGGTGTGCACGACCGGGCATGGAAGGAACGTCCGGTGTTCGGCAAGATCCGGTTCATGAGCTACAACGGCGCGAAATCCAAGTTCAGGATTCAGCAGTACATCGACGCACAGATGCAGCCCGGACTCATGAACGGCTTCTGACAGGGCCTCTCCGCCCCCTGACAGAAAACGCCCCCCAGCAACAGAATCGCAGGGGGGCGTCTTGCCTTGGCGAATGAAATTCCGCTACACGTCCAGTTCTATGCCGATGGGACAATGATCCGAACCCATGACATCGGGCTCGATCCATGCGCGCGTCACCCTGTCACGCAGTTCCTCGGACACGAAAAAGTAGTCGATGCGCCACCCCGCGTTGTTCTTGCGCGCGTTGAAGCGGTAGGACCACCATGAATAGTGATGCGGCCCGGGTTCGAACATGCGGAAGGAATCCACGTATCCATGGCTGATGAACGTGTCGATCCACGCGCGTTCCTCGGGCAGGAACCCGGAGCGTTCCGCATTGGACCTGGGGTTCTTGAGATCGATTTCGGTATGCGCGGTGTTGAAATCCCCGCCAACAACCACGGGCTTGGTCTTGCGCAATTCCTCAGCATAAGCCAGAAAATCGTCATAGAAGCCCATCTTGAAAGCAAGCCGCTCATCCGACATCTGGCCGTTGGGAAAATAGATGTTCAGAAGATGGAACGCCTCGTATTCCATGCGGATGACGCGCCCCTCGCCCTGATATGCTTCACCGGGCAGACCGTAGTCCACGGCCAGAGGCTGCACGCGGGCAAAGGCGCTGGTGCCGGAATATCCCTTCTTTCCCTTGGACCAGTTCCAGTAGCGAAAGGGATAGGCTTCCGGCTCGCGGTCCGCCTCGGGAATCTGTTCCGGCTCGGCCTTGGTTTCCTGCAGCATGATCACGTCGCCGCCGCAGGCTGCCAGCCACTCGCGAAAGTTCTTCTTGATTACGGCGCGGTAGCCGTTCACGTTCCAGGAATAGATGATCATTGCGTCTCCGGACGAATATGAAAAAGGGGAACGCGCCACACCCGGCGGGTTCCCCGAAAATTCCTGCCGGCAACCCGGCAATCAGCCGACTAGTCCTCGTTGGGCGTGCTGATCTTCACCATCACCAGCGCGGCGATGGTCATTCCCAGGCCCAGAAAAAACCAGAAAAAACCTTCCATAGCGCTTTCCTCCTCCGCTAATTCTCGCGTTTGGTTTCAAGCACATAGCAGAAACCGTATCGGAAGGGAAGACGCAGCCGCGCAAAACCGACGCTTCCACACAATGCTTGCACCCTGTCCGCCCGCAGCCTACAACCGGGCCATGCCAATCTTCGACGTAGCCATTCTCGGGGCCGGAGCCTCCGGCCTGTACTGCGCCATCCACGCGGCCCGGCGCGGCCTGCGCATCGTGGTGCTCGACCACGCGCCCAAAACCGCACGCAAGGTTCGCGTGTCCGGCGGCGGCCGCTGCAACTTCACCAACCTCGCCACCGGGCCGGACAATTTCCTGTGCGCCAATCCGCACTTCGTGAAATCCGCACTCGCCCGGCACACGCCGTGGGATGTGGTCTCC
Organism: Pseudodesulfovibrio tunisiensis; assembly: GCF_022809775.1. NCBI lineage: Bacteria > Pseudomonadati > Thermodesulfobacteriota > Desulfovibrionia > Desulfovibrionales > Desulfovibrionaceae > Pseudodesulfovibrio > Pseudodesulfovibrio tunisiensis. The sequence continues at coordinate 3,096,165 of NZ_CP094380.1, read as the reverse complement.
TTTTTCGCGGAGCACGGCCTGTCATACGAGGAAAAGGCCGCAGGCCAGCTTTTCTGCACCGAAGGAGCAGGCAAGATCGCCGGAACCCTCACGGATCAGGCGCACAAGGCCGGGGCGGACATTCGCCTGAACACAAGGATCACCGATCTGAATCCGGGCGAGCCCTTTTCCGTGTCCGGCATCCGGGCGCACAAGGTCGTCATGGCCCTTGGCGGCCCATCATGGCCCGCCATCGGCGCAACCCGCCTTGCCCTTGATCTGGCAAAAGCCCTGAATCTGGATGTGATCACGCCCCGCCCGGCACTGGTTCCCCTGCTCCTGTCCGGGACGGACGCCTCCCTGTGCCGTTCCCTTGCCGGAACCGCGCTGCCCGCTTCCGTCACCTGCAACGGCAACACCTTCACCGACGACCTGCTCTTCACGCACAAGGGCATTTCCGGTCCGGCCGTGCTTCAGGCGTCCTCGTACTGGCAACCGGGCCAATCCGTGGTCGTGAATCTGCTCCCGACGCAGGACATGGAAGCCGTGCTGACCGAAGCCCATGCGTCCAAGACCCTGCTGCGCAATTTTCTGGCAACCATTCTGCCCAAGCGGCTGGCCCCGGCCCTGCTGCCGCCCGATCTCGCGGACATGCCCGTGAACCAGCTTTCCACCGCGCACAGCAAACGCATCGCCGCGCTGATCCACCACTGGGAGTTCGTGCCCGCACGCACCGAAGGCTATGCCAAGGCCGAAGTCACGGCAGGCGGCATCAACACCGATCAATTCTCGTCCAAGACATTCGAATGCAAAAGCATCCCGGGCCTGTACGCCATCGGCGAATGTCTCGACGTGACCGGGCACCTCGGCGGACACAATCTGCAATGGGCCTGGAGTTCGGCATGGGCCTGCGCACAGGCCTTGTAGGAAGAGGCCTTCGGCGACCCTCCCGGGGGGCGGGGCTCTGCCCGGACCCGCCAAGGAGCAAGGCCCCTTGGATCCCCATTCCGTCCTGAGAATTGGAAAAGGCCCGATGAATGCTCTGCCGAGACATTCATCGGGCCTTTTCCAATTCTCAGGACAGGGAGGCTTCAAAAAAATGGCTTTTCCTTTTTGCCAGTTTCCCCCGAGTTGTATTCTTCGAGAGCAGAATCTTCCGCTTTTCCGCCTCTCCCTACGCCGCCATACGAGCTGGACAGGCTCGCCCATCCTTCACAGGCGGCGGAGCGCCAAAAAGCTTTGGGAAATTCTCAAGAACCTTTTCCCGAAAAGGTTCTTGAGCCGCCAGCGGCATCCCTACTCTTTTCCCGCCTTTCGGGAACCGGCGTAGAGTTCGTATTCCAGCAGTCGGCATTCGATCTTGGCGTTCCAGAACGGGAGGCGACGGCTGGTACGCAGACCGACGCGCTTGGCGAGCTTGAGGTTGCCGGTGAAGATGTAGCCGGTCTTGCCCTGACAATGGCTCTTGAAGAAATCGCCGATGGCCTTGTAGGTATCGACGAGTTCCCTTTCATCGCCGAGCCGTTCCCCGTATTCCGGGTTGAGCATGATCACGCCCGGTCCGTCCGGAATTTCGGTTTCCCGGAAATCGCAGGTCCTGAACTCGATGCAGTGGGCCACGCCAGCGGCCTCGGCATTGGCACGCGCGGCCTCCATGGCGGCGGGGTCGATATCCGTGGCGATGATGCGGCCCGGGATATCCGGAGTCTCGCCATCCTCGGCCTGATCCACGAGATGCTGGAACCGCTTGGGATTGTAGCCCTTGAGATGCATGAAGGAGAAATGTTCGCGCAGCAGGCCGGGCGCACCGTTCATGGCCAGCAGCGCGGCCTCGATGACCAGCGTGCCCGAACCGCACATGGGCGCGATGAAATGCCCGCCGGTGCGGGCGATTTCCGGCCATGTGGAGGCCAGAATGCAGGCCGCGGCAAGCGTTTCCTGCATAGGCGCCGTGTGCGGCCGTTTGCGATAGCCGCGCCGGGGCAGCGGTTCGCCCGAAGTGTCCAGATACAGGGTGGCTCTGGCGCCGCGCCAGTGCAGGAACAGATTCACGCCCCGGGCCTGATCCGGGCCAGAATCCGGCCTGCGGTCGAACTTTTCCATGAACCGGTCGGCCACGCCGTCCTTGACGCGCAGGCCTGCGAACCGGGAGTCGTTGACCTCGGTGTCGCGGATGCTGGCGGACACGGAAAAATAGCCGTCCGGGTCCATCACGGTTTCCCACGGATAGGCACGCACCTCGCGATGCAGATCGTCCGGGCCAAAAGCCTGAAACGAGGCGAGCTCGAAGAGCACGCGGTGTCCGGTGCGCACGTGCAGATTCAGACGCATGCAGTCCATGAGCGTTCCCTTGGTGAGCACACCCGCGTCCAGAGGTTCGGGATGCGGCATGCCCAGCGCCTCCAGTTCAGCCTGAAGATACGGGGGCATGGCCTTGGGACAGGTAACGAGAATCGGGCCTTTTTTGTCGAAAAGAGACATCAGTTCACCAGTATTGCGGCAAGGTCCATGACGTTGGTTCGGGTCGAGCCCGCAACCAGCAGATCGCCGGAAGCCTTGAGCAAGGGGTAGAAGTCATTGTTGTCCAGATGCGCAGCCCGGGAAAATCCCGCGTTTCGCGCACGCTGAAGGGAATTCGGCAAGGCGAATCCGCCTGCCGCGTCAGTGGGGCCGTCGGTACCAACCGTGCCTGCGCACAGGCCGGACACGCGTGGCTCGCCGTCCGCACGCAAAGGATTGCCAACTGCCCGGTCCGGTGCCACGGAGGTCAGGGCAGCATTCGGCCTGAAAAGGGGAATGTCCTTTTGGTGCATGACTACAGGGGACGCATGTCCCAGTCCTCGGGATCGGAATCCGGAACAGGCTCCGAAACCGGCGTGGAAAAATCGTCGCGCATTGCCGGAGAAAACGCGGTCAGCAGAGCCAGTCCGATGACCATGCCGGTTGCCGGACTGTACAGGAGTGGCGAGACCATGCCCATGGCGAACAGGCATGCGGCCAGCCCGGCCCCCATGCGCGAGGGACGGCGCGAGAGCGGCACGGCCAGCGCGGTCATGCAGGCCACAGGAACAAGTGCACCCCATGCCAGCGATGCACGCAGCCAGAACGGGCCGATCTGGGGCAGAAACACGCCGATGTCCGGGGAAACGCCCTGCGCCTGATGCCAGATCATGGCCATGCCCGGGGAAAAGGTCATGGGCAGGGGCGCGTGCACCGGAAATCCGGCCGCAAGCAGGGACGGATTTTCCGAAAACAGCCGAAAGCCCTCCACCCAGAGCCAGTAGTCGGCGTAGCGCACGGCATCGCCCGGGGCCGGGGCCACGAGAAACGAACCGGCCAGAACCAGTGCGAAAAAACCGGAAACGACCAGTCGCCTGCCGCGCGAGGCCGTGTTCAGCCAGAGCACGATCCATATCGAGGCGAACAGGGCGGCGCGGGAAAGCGTGGCTGCCAGACCGAACAGAATCAGGGCACGGCAGAGCGTATCCGCACGGGACCGGGAATCGCCGGGGCCGAGGCAGGCACACATGCTGGCCAGCAGCGGCACGGCGAGCATGTCCGCATTGCCGATCCAGCGCAGGGCCGGGGCAGCCCCGGCAAACGCGAATTCCGCGGCCGTGTCCGCAACAACCAGAGCGCCCAGCGCCGCGCCAAGGCGAATGAAATCGCGTCCGGACGGCAGGCCGAACGTGGCAGTCCAGAGTGCACAGAAAAGCAGATAGGCCAGCGGTGCCGACTCGCGGAAGATGCCAGCCAGCACGGGCAGGGAAAGGAGCGCGTCGGGCACGTACATCAGGATTGCCGAGGCGATCAGGCCGACGAGCGCAAACGCACCAAGAGCCTTTGGCAGAGAGGGAGCACGGTTCTCCCGTCCGGCACAGGCGGCGAGAAATCCCAGAGCCGCAAGCACGGCCCACGGCGCGGCGGCCGGAGGCGTGAGCGGCACGTCCGGCACCCGGCGCGCCAGCGATGCCATGGGCAGCGCGGCATAGGCCACATAAAGCGGTACCGGGGCCAACGGCCCGTGTTTGCGGAAAATCCCTTTCAGGTGCGTCATACGCATTGTGGAATACCGTTTCCGGCCCGGTTGGTAAAGCGCGGCGAACCCGAGAGGCAGGCGAAACGGAAACGGCGCGGAACGGTTGCCCGTCCCGCGCCGTTGCGAACGCATTGTATCGGCTAGTAATGGATGTCCGACTCGCCCACGGGATGGGCAAAGGTCCTGTAGGCCCAGAACTGGTAGCCGATGACCAGAGGCACGAACACCAGCGCCACGCCGAGCATGATCTTCAGGGTCAGCGGGCTGGACGCGGAATTCATGATGGTCAGGCTGTTGCCGGGATTCGGGTTGGACGGAATGATGGCCGGGAATATGCCGCCCAGCCCGAATGCGGCCACGCCGCCGATATAGGCTGCGGAAGCGCCCCATGCCAGCCACCACTTGCGCGCGCCCATCCATGTGCGCATGAGCACCAGCCCGCCCACGGGCAGGGCAAGGATCACGAGCAGGAACGGGTACAGGAAGTAGTTGCCGAAGAGCTGGGTTTCCAGCGCAGTGAAGGCCAGAAACAGGACCGTGGCCACCACCTGAATAGGCCAGAGCTTCACGGCCAGATTCTCGGATCGCGTCTTGAGGTCGCCCGTGGCGCGGATGGCGAGCCAGAGCGCGCCGTGCATCACGAACATGAGCACGAACATCAGGCCGCCGGCCAGTCCGTAGGGATTGAGCAGACCGATGATGGTGGCGGTGTTGAATCCGGTCTCGTCCAGAGGCAGGCCCCGGAAGATGTTGGCAAAGGCCACGCCCAGCAGCAGGGCCGGAAGGAAGCTGCCTGCAATCTGGCAGAAATCCCATGTTCTTTTCCAGTTCTCGTTGTCCACCTTGGACCGGAACTCGAAGGACACGCCCCGGATGATCAGGGCAAAGAGCAGCAGCATGAGCGGCACGTACAACCCGCTGAACATCTGGGCATAGGCATAGGGAAACGCCGCAAAGGTCACGCCGCCCGCCGCGATGAGCCAGACTTCATTGCCGTCCCAGAACGGGCCGGTGGCGTTGTACATGACGCGTTTTTCCTGCTCGTTTCTCGCCAGAAAGGGCATGAGCGTGCCCACGCCGAGGTCGAAGCCGTCCAGGATGAAGTACACGGCCCACAGCAAGCCCCACAGGACGAACCAGATCGCCTGAAGGAATGTATAGTTCATGGTTTCCATGGATATTTCTCCTTAATGGTCTGATGGTCGCTACTTCTCGTCCAGCACGGCGGGTCCCTTTCTGGCGATGTTGGTCATCAGCCAGATTCCGGCCACGCCCAGCAGGGTGTAGATCACGCACATGGTTACCATGGAAAAGCCCACCTGCGCGGTTGTCACGCGCGAAACCGCGTCCGAGGTCCGCATCAGGCCGTACACGATCCACGGCTGGCGACCGACCTCGGCCAGTGTCCAGCCCGCGAAGATCGCCACGTACGGCAGGGGAATGACCCAGGGCAGCACCTTGAGATAGAGCGGATACTGCTGGATGCGCTTGCGCATGAGCCAGCCGAATCCGGCCAGCAGCGGGAACAGGGTGCCCAGCCCCACCATGATGCGGAAGGACAGGAAGGTAAGCACGATCGGAGGCCGTTCGTCCTCGGGAATGTCGTTCAGCCCGACCACTTCGGCGTTGAAATCGTTGTAGGCCAGAAAGCTCAGCGCGCCGGGAATGGGCAGAGCCTCGAGCGCATTGCCGGTCTCGCCCGGAACCAGAAGCAGATACAGGGGCGCGCCCTTCTGCGTTTTCCAATGGGACTCCATGGCCGCGAGCTTGGCGGGCTGCACCAGGGACATGTGATTGCCATGGGCATGACCTTCGATGGCCGTGACAATGGAAAAGACAAGGGCGACCGCGGCTGCCATGCGAAAGGACTTGCCGAAGAACTCCTCCTCGTTCTTCCGCAGCAGATGCCACGCGGACACGCCCATGATGAAGAAGCCGCCCAGCAGCATTGCTGCGGGGATCACGTGGAAGAACTGGTACCACGCAAAGGGGTTCAGGACCACGTCCGCGAAATTCTCCAGTTCCGCGCGACCGTTGCGGAGCACGAAGCCCTGCGGGTCCTGCATGAAGCCGTTGGCAATGATAATCCAGATGGCGGACAGATTGCTTGCCCCGGCCACGCACCATGCCGCGATGCAGTGCGCCTTGGGCGACAGCTTGTTCCAGCCGAAATGCCAGACGCCGATGAACGTGGATTCCAGAAAGAACGCGGCCGTGGCCTCGATGGCCAGCAGCGATCCGAAGATGTCGCCCACATACGCGGAATACCCGGCCCAGTTCGTGCCGAACTGGAATTCCAGCGTGATTCCCGTAACCACGCCAAGAGCGAAATTCACCAGAAATATCTTGCCCCAGAATTTGGCCATCCGCTGGTAGATGTCCTTGCCGGTCCTGACATAGGCGGTCTCCATGCTCGCTATGAGCACGGACAGCCCGAGTGTCAGAGGCACGAAGATGAAGTGGAACATGGTCGCGGCCGCGAATTGCAGCCGGGAAAGCATCAGCGCATCCATATAAAACCCCCTTTTTGAGAAGCTGCCTTCACTCTAAACGGACTTTGCGGTGCAATGTCAAACATTTCTGGCACGGTACAATCGCCATTCGACAAATGCAACAATAATTATTGTTATCAGATATGCTTTCTATCCATTCTGCATGGAAGCGGGCTGGCCCGTGGACTCCAGAACCGCGCGCCAATAGTTGGAACAGGTGTTGATGCGCTTGCGGCTCCGAATCACCAGATCCATGGGGATGTGCACGTATCGCCCGTTCCACCGGCTGATGACCAGCCCGGTACGGCCGCTCATGCCCGCGTGCACTGCGTGCATGCCCAGAAACGAGCAGTAGATGCGGTCGTTGGCATTGGCCGGCACCGAACGGATGATGTAGCTCGGATCAATGTACTTGAGAGTGATGTTGATGCCTTCTTCCCTGAAATGGTCCTTGATCCGGTCCTTGAGCAGGGACGCGATGTCGCCAAGCACCACGTTGCCCGAAGCGTCGGTTCTGCCCGAGGCCTCCAGCAGGGACTGCCCCGCGCCCTCGGCAACCACGATGACCGCATGCCCCCGGTCGTGCATGCGCTTGTCCAGATGAACAAGAAATCCGTTCGGGCCTTCCATCTCGAACGGTTCCTCGGGGATGAGCACGAAGTTCACGTCCTGACAGGCCAGTGCGGCCTGCGCCGCGATGTAGCCCGACTCCCTGCCCATGACCTTGACCAGACCGATGCCCCACGGCGCGCCCATGGCCTCGACATTGGCGCAGCGGATGGCCTCGGTGGCCTTTTCCACTGCCGTGTCGAAGCCGAAGGACGGGGAGGCGAAATTGATGTCGTTGTCGATGGTCTTGGGCATGCCCACCACGGAGATGGACAGCTTGCGCCGGGTGATTTCCTCCATGACCTTGCTGGCGGCGCGCATGGTTCCGTCCCCGCCGATCATGCACAGGATGGACACGTTCATGCGCTCCAGCGCGTCCACGATGCCCTCGGGCGGCTGCGGCCCGCGCGAACTGCCCAGCACGGTCCCGCCGAATTCGTGGATGGAGACCACGTTGTCCGGAGCGAGCTCGACCACGTCGTGCCCGTGTTCCGGCATGAATCCCTCCAGACCGTAGCGGATGCCGAGCACGGACGGGACATTGTATTCATGGTGCGCGGTCATGACCACGGCCCGGATCACGTCGTTCAGGCCCGGGCACAGCCCGCCGCAGGTGACCACCGCGCATTTCGCCTTGCTCGGATCAAAGTAGATCTTCTCGCGCGGTCCGGCAGGCTCGAAATACACGGGCGGCGACTTTTTGGTGCGCCTGCTGTTCTTCTTCTCGAAATGAGTCACGCTCTTGCGGGAAATATTGACCAGAACCGCATCATCTTCCTCCACGAAACGGCCAAAGGACATGGGATTGGCGACCTTGGCCTCGCCCAGACGTTTGATCTCGGTTTCCAGGGACGAATAGATTTCTTCTCGGCACTCGACGACCATGCGCTGTCTCCTTGGCTGGGAGTTGTCTTATCGTGAACATTGTTATAGGAATTCATATTAGTCGGCAAATTATAAATGGTTTTCCTTTGGCAATTGGACGGATATGGCACACAGCAAGAAAAGGGACTGCGCAGCCGGAGAACCGCTGCAAAACACTCTCGGATGCGGCCGCGGCCTTGTCGGTTCCGGCTGGGAACCGCCTGCGGACGTGCAGGAGAATCAGGAGGGATTCCGCATCGTGATCGAACTGCCCGGCGTGCCTCCTGAAGAGGTATGCGTGGAGTTGCGGGGCCGCGACCTGTGGGTGTTCGGATGCAAGCCCGGTGGCTCGGCCAAGGGCGAATACCTGATGCTGGAACGCACCTGCGGCCGATTCGTCAGAAAATTTCCGCTGGGGGTCGAGGTGGACACGGACTCGATCCAGGCCGAAATGCGGGACGGACTGCTCACCGTGAGCGTAGTGCGAAAAAGTCCCGAGCGCCGAACCATTCCGGTCGGCTGACTCCTCATCTCTAATGGACCGTCCCGCCGCTCCTGTGCCATGAAAAGGCCATGATGCAGGCTGTATTGCGATACGTGGGAATGCTGCTTGCCGCAGCCTTGGTCGTCTTGCGACCTTTTCCCGCGTGGCCCGCAAAAGCCCTGCTCGTGGTATTCGACGACTATCCTCCCTATCACTACTGGGACGGCGAAACTCCCGCAGGCCTGAACGTGGAACTGACCCGCGAGGCATTCCGGCGCATGGCCGAGCCCATCCGGTTCGAGCGCCGATCCTGGCGACGGAGCCTGCACGATGTGGCGACCGGGGACGTGGATTGCGTGGTGGCGGGATTCCGGACTCCGGAACGCGAAGCCTTTGCATTCTATCCGGACGAGCCTCTCAGTCTGGAGACCAATGCCGTGATCTTCCGGGCCGACGACGCCAACCCGATCAGACATCTGAACGATCTGTACACGCGAACCGTGGGAGTGGTGGCCGCGTACAAGTACGGCGAATCCTTCGACACCATGCCCCACCTGAAAAAACAGGAAAGCGCATCGGATTCCCTGCTGCTGTCCAAGCTGCTGGAGCATCGGGTCGACGCCATCATGGGCAGCAGGCTGGTGATCCGGCATCTGGCCATGAAACGGGAGGCGCTGGACCGCATCGCCATCGGCCCGCTACTGAAAGGGGAACCGCTCTATCTCCTGATTTCCAGACGCCTTGGCCCTCGGGGATCGACCCTTGCCCGCAGGTTCGGGGAAACGCTTCGCCAGATGCGGCGGGACGGTACCACGGCGAAATTCAAGGCACGTTACTAGACGGCATTCCATTGCTTATCATTGCCGAATGTCCGTTCTCACGGTACCCCTGAAACATGTTCAGAATCCGGATGTTCCTTTTCCTCTGCGCCCTTGCCTGCGCGGGTGCGGCCTCCACGGCCTCTGCCGCCGATCGGCTGGTGGTGTACGAGGCATATCCTCCCTACGAAATGCTGGACAGGGACGGCGTGATCACGGGCATCCACATCGACATGGCCCGCGAGGCATTCCGGCGCATGGGGGATTCCGTGAAATTCGAGGCCCGGCCGTGGCGGCGCGCACTTCAGGACATCCGCACCGGCGACGCCTTTGCCGCCAGCTCCGGCTTTCGGATTCCCGAGCGCGAGGAGTACGCCTTCTACCCGGACGAACCCCTGTCCGACGAAGTGACCGTCATCGCGGCCAACAAGGTCAGCGGGGTCGAGGTGAACAGTCTGGAGGACCTGCGCGGCCTGACCGTGGGCGTGGTTTCCGGCTACGTGTATGGCCACGGCTTCGAGGAACTGGACGGCCTGAAAAAGGAATACAGCAACTCCAACGACCTTCTGCTGAAAAAACTCTTCAACTTCCGGGTCGACGTGATCATCGGCAACAGGGACGTCCTGCGCCACCTGACCCGCGAACAGGACCGATCCGCCCATATCCGGTTCGTGTACGAAGTCGGACGCCAACCCTTGTACCTCTTCTTTTCCAAGGCGTTCGGCATGGAGGCCAAGCGTGCCGCCGAACGATTCTCCGAAGCCATTCGGGAGATGCGCCGGGACGGCACGGTCGACCGCATCCTCCGCAAATACTGACCCACTTCAACTCGGCCATGGAACAAGGGCTGCCGACTGCCCGGGACAGACAGCGCAAAGGAGCGTTCCTTTTCAGGGCGGCCCGCCCGGACGCATCTTGACGCGGCCCCGGGAATCACTATCTTCCATACGAACAATTTCATGGAGGAAAATCGAGTATGACCAGTCAGATAAAAACCGTATTGCTTCTCGGCCTGCTCACCGGCCTGCTCCTGTTTCTCGGCGGTCTCATGGGCGGTCGAGCCGGGCTTGTCATCGCCTTCGGCTTCGCTCTGGTCATGAACGTGACCAGCTACTGGTATTCCGACAGGATCGTGCTGCGCATGTACAAGGCGCGCGAGCTTTCGCGCGGAGACGCGCCGCACATCCACGCCGTGGTCGAGGAAATGTCGGCCCGGGCCGGGATTCCCAAGCCGCGCATCTTCCTGATTCCCCAGGACCAGCCCAATGCGTTTGCCACGGGCCGCAATCCCGAAAACGCGGTGGTTGCCGTGACCCGGGGCATCGTCAGCATTCTGGACCCGGACGAACTCAAGGGCGTGCTCGGCCATGAACTGGGGCACATCGCCAACCGCGACATCCTGATCCAGTCCATTGCCGCGGTCATCGGCGGAGCCATCGTGTTCATCGCCACCATGCTTCAGTGGACCGCGATCTTCGGCATCGGCGGCAGCGACGACGAGGAGGGATCCAACCCGCTCGCGGCGCTGGCCATGGCCTTTCTCGCCCCCATTGCGGCCAGTCTGATCCAGATGGCCATTTCCCGCTCCCGGGAATATCTGGCCGACGACACGGGCGCACGTCTGGCAGGCAACCCCCTGTATCTTGCCGGAGCCCTTGGCAAGCTGGATGCGGCCTCGAAGCAGATTCCCATGCAGGGCAGCCCGGCCACGGAAAACATGTTCATCGTCAGTCCGTTTGCGGGCCGCCGGGCAGCCGCCCTGTTCAGCACGCATCCGCCCATCGAGGACCGCATTCGCAGGCTGCGCGAAAAGGCCGGGAGCCGCTGATGCGTCGGGGTGCCCCCCTTCTCCTGCTGCTGTTCGCCATGGTGCTGGCCGCTCCGGCCCGAGCCGACGACCTGCGGCGCACCCCGGTGGTGCGCGCCGTGGAAAAGGTCAGCCCGGCCGTGGTCAACATCACCGTGGTCAGGACCGTGCGCACCGAGTTCCGGTCCCCGTTCGGCGACCCGTTCTTCGACCGCTTTTTCCGCGACATGAACCCCGGGCCCACCACGCGCAAGTCCCAGAGCCTCGGGTCCGGCGTGATCATCGACGGGCGCAAGGCGCTGGTCCTGACCAATGCCCATGTCATTTCCGGGGGAGGGGGACATCACGGTCCGCCTGAACGACGGCCGGGAGTTCGTCGCGGACCTCGTGGGCTCGGACCCGGATTTCGATCTGGCCGTGCTCAGGCTGCGCAAGGCCGGAAAACTGCCGCAGGTCAGCATGGGCGACTCGGAAGACATTCTGATCGGGGAAACCGTGATCGCCATCGGCAACCCCTTCGGCTATTCCCACACCGTGACCACGGGCGTGATCTCGGCCCTGAACCGGTCCATGCAGACCGACCGGGGCGCCTTCGGCAGCTTCATCCAGACCGACGCGGCCATCAACCCGGGCAATTCCGGCGGGCCGCTTCTGAACATCCGGGGCGAGCTGCTGGGCATCACCACCGCGATTCAGGCCCGGGCCGAGGGCATCGGGTTCGCCATTCCCATCAACAAGGCCAAGTACGTGGTGGACGAGCTGCTGTCCTCCGGCCATGTGGAGCCCATCTGGTTCGGCATGTTCGGGCAGGACATGGATCAGGCCATGTGCCGCTATTTCGGGCTTGAGGACCAGTACGGCATGCTGGTCACGGACGTGCGCAAGGGATCGCCCGCCGCACGCGCCGGTATCCGGCCCGGCGACGCCGTGCTGGCCGTGAACGACAAGCGCGTCCGAAACAAGGACGACTATCTCTCCCGGCTGTTCGGCACCACCAAGAAGGAACGCGTTTCCTTTCTGGCATTGTCCTGCGGCGAGGAAAAGCCGCGCCGGATCACGCTTCGGCCACAGGTGCTGGATTCGGCAACGGCCACGGAACTCGTGCGCGACAGGTGGGGATTCGAACTGGAAACCCGGGGCACGAAGGCGCGAGTCGCCAAGGTTGTGCCGGGCTCTCCGGCGGCCAAGCTCGGACTCCAGCCCGGGGACGTGATCCATCAGATAGGCAACCGCCGCCTGACCAGAGGCGCGGACCTGCTGAACGCCTTTCTGCGCAACCGGATGCAGAAGTCCGTGCTCATGCGCGTGCAGCGGGAACGCGGTTTGTACTATGTGCGCTTGACGCTCTGAGCGGAATCGCTCAATAGTAACGTGAAGCATTTCATCCCGGAGGTGTTCCCATAGAAGGTCAACGAACCTACTGGGCGGAGTCGGGCGCGGGCAAGACGTTCACCACTCCGTTCCAGTTGAAGGCATTTTCCAAGTACGTGCCCCGGCACAGCCGGGTGCTGGATTACGGTTGCGGATACGGCAGGACTGTGGCCGAGCTGGCCGAGGCCGGCTATGCCGACGTCACGGGCATCGACTTTTCCGAATCCCTGATCAACAGGGGCAAGGCCGAGCATCCGGCCCTGGATTTGCGAGCCTATGCCGGCGGCCCTCTGCCGTTCGAGGACGGATCGTTCGACGCCGCCCTGCTTCTTGCCGTGCTCACCTGCATTCCCGAGACAAAGCATCAGGCCGAGACCCTGCTTGAACTCAAGCGCGTGCTCAAGCCCGGAGGAATGCTCTACATCAACGACTTCCTGCTCAACCGGGACAAGCGCAATCTGGACCGCTACAAGCTGGGACAGGACAAGTACGGCCTGTACGGCATATTCGACCTGCCGGACGGCGCGGTCATGCGCCATCACCACAGGGACTACATGGAGGCGCTGCTCTGGGATTTCGAGATGGTGTTCTTCCGAACCGCCATTTACGAAACCATGAACGGGCACACCTCGCGCGGATTCTACTGCATGGTGCGCATGCCCTGATTCCCCGTCCCGCCGAATGAGAAGGAACGCTCCCCGACGCATCTGCATCGGGGAGCGTTTCCTGCAATATGGTCCGCGAGAGCTACAGGGTCGGGTCCATGGCCGAAGTCAGAAGCCGGGCTATGTCCCGAATGTCCGGCTCGTAGCTGCCATCGCGGATTTCCCTTTTCAGCCGGGCTATCCTGTCCGCGCGTTCGGTGTTGCGCAGATGACTTTCCCGGACCTCGAATTCATCCGATATGCGTTTCTTCTCCATGCCGGACGCGTTGCCCGGACAGGTTTTTCCTCTGCCCATGAACCCCTCCCTGGGTCATTGACGGGCCGGGATCACGGTGTTCCCGGTGTTGTTTCGCGAGTGCTTCGCTCTGACCCGATTCCATTCGGTTCAGGGAAAGCCGCGTGAAGTTGTCCCTCTTATCGGACGCGGCACCGGAATGCTTAGGGGCAATGGCCGGATAATTTGAAAAGTTTTCAAATACAATCATTGCGGTTGATTATATGTTTGCTGGTACGAATGTTCCACTGGCCGGAATCTCCGATCTTGGCGTTCCGCCCGAATTCGGTGTATACGTCCGCCATGCCGCAGAAACCGCTTCGCCTGTGCCTTGTGGACTTCCATCCGCTGCTCGTGCCGGTTTTCCGGCAACTCGGGCATGAGGTGCTGGACATTGCCACGCATTCCGTCCCGGTCTTCGACATCGCCCGGGAGCTGGAAGCGCGACAATTCCGACCCGACGCCCTGATCCAGCGGGAGAACCTCGCAGACCGAAGCCTGCTTGCGGGTCTTGACCGTCTCGACTGCCCGTGCCTGTTCTGGGCCGTGGACCCGCATCTGAACGCACACTGGCAGTCGGCCTATGCCCGGCTGTTCGACATGACCTGTTCCACACAGCAATCATGGATGCCCGCACTGCGCGAACGCGGCGCAACGGATGTTCGCTGGATGCCGTGGTTCGGCGTACCCGACGGATGCCCGCCATGGAAGGACCGAAAGCACGGCCTCGCATTCGTCGGCCGCGTCACCCCGGCACGTCCGGTCCGGCAATGGCTGGTGAACTTTCTCGGGCAGGCCGGACACGACATGAACCCCGCGTTTGCGGATTCCCTGAGCTTCCCGGACATGATGGCCCTGTACCGCGACACCCGCATCGCGCCGAACGAATCCATTCTCGGGGAAGTCAATTTCCGGCTCTTCGAGGCCGCGTCCGCCGGATGTCTGGTCCTCGGCCAATCCCTTGGCCCGGAACAGGAACTTCTGTTCGAGCCGGGCCGCGAATTCGACACCTACTCCCATGTCATCGAACTCGAAGAGAAAATCCGGCGCTATGCCAACACTCCGCGCCTTGCCCGGACAATGGGCCGGGCCGCCTGCGAACGCGTCCGGGCCGAACATCTTCCCGTGCACCGGGTCGAACGGTTCGTGCAGTACGTCCGGGATGCCGTGCAGTGCCGATCCAAGGGCAGGGACGCGGAAAAATGGCTTTTCCTGACCACTTCGCTGCTGGCCGAGGCCGGACTCATGGAATCCGACCCCGCTGTTCTGAGCTGCGGACTGGCCTCGTTTCCCCATGATCCGGACATGGCCGAAGCCCGGCTCCGCACCCTGCGGCGGGCCAAGGACAGACAGGGAGTTGCCTGCATGCTCCGCGAACTGGCCGCGTCGCGCGAATTCGCGGATTCCCTGCGCGTCAACCTGACCGCCTCTCTTGCCGCGCTCTGGCTCGGGGAATCCGGCTCGCACTGGGACATGGCCCGGCAGTTCCATGTCTTTCAGACGCAATCCGGCAATCAGGTTCGCCACGAACTGCCGGACTCGCCCGGCAGGCTGCGGCTGTTCTGGGCCGGGGAACTGCGCCGTCAGGGCCGAATCATGCGCGGCGGCTTCCCGTTCGACGCCGGGACGCACATCCCGGCAACCGCTTCGGAATGCCTGCTTGCCCATCTGGATTCCCAGCCGTGCGACGCCGAGGCTCTGCGGCTTCTCGATTCCCTGCTGCGGCCCATTCCGGGCATGGAACAGACCCGGATCGGCTTCCTCTCCCTGCTCACCCTTGCCCAGCCCGATGACTGGCGGCTCGGCCTCGAAGCCGGACTCGCCAACCTCAAGGCCTACCGGCTGTCCGCCGGGCTGGAAGAACTTGCCCTTGCCCGTTCCCTTGCCGAAAGACACGGCGCTCTCAAACGCTTCGACACCGTGCTTCAGGCGCGCGACAGCTCCGGCCTGATCACCGAGAGACTCAAAAAATAGGGGAACAGGCAGACAAAAGAATCGCCTCCCTTCCTTGACCTCCCGAAACAAATGGGGATCCAAGGGGCCATGCTCCCTGGCGGGTCCGGGCAGAGCCCGGCCCCCGGGAGGGTCGCCGAAGACATCAAAAAAAAACAGGCGCAGCCCCAAAGGACCGCGCCCGTTCATGATCTCTTTTCTGCCGAAACTACCTGTTCTCGTAGACCGCGCCAGTGGCGGCGGAAGTGACGAGCCGAGCATAGCGGCGCAGAAGCGGAGACGTGACTTCCTTGACCACGGGCTTCCACTCGGCGCGCCGCTGTTCAAGGGTTGCCTCGTCCACGAGCAGCTCGATTTTGCGGGCAGGAATGTCGATTTCGATTTGATCACCGTCCCGAACCAGTCCGATGAGACCGCCTGCGGCCGCCTCGGGTGAAATATGCCCAATGGCCGCACCGCGCGTGCCGCCGGAAAAACGGCCATCCGTGATCAGGGCGACGGACTCGCCAAGGCCCATGCCGGCAATGGCGGACGTGGGGGTGAGCATCTCACGCATGCCCGGACCGCCGCGCGGGCCTTCGTAGCGCACCACAAGGACGTCGCCGGGCTTGATCTCGCCGCCCAGAATGGACTCGACACAGGCTTCTTCCGAATCGAAACAGCGGGCCGTGCCCGTGTTCCGCATCATGGCCGGGGCAACTGCGGACTGCTTCACGCAACAGCCCTGCTCGGCCAGATTCCCGTAGAGAATGGCAATGCCGCCCTCTTCGGAATACGGGTTGTCGATGGGCCGGATGACCTCGGGATTGACGTTGGCCGCGTGCAGCTCGTCCAGATTCTCGCCAAGGGTTTTGCCCGTGACGGTCATGACGTCCAGATGCAGCAGGTCGCGCTTGCGCAGTTCGGACATGACGGCCGGGATGCCGCCCGCCTCGTTCAGGTCCTGAATGTAATGGCCGCCCGCCGGGGACAGCTTGCACAGATTCGGGGTCTTGCGGCTGATCTCGTTGAACACGTCGAGATTCAGATCAAGTCCGGCCTCGCGGAACAGGGCGGGCAGATGCAGCACCGTGTTGGTGGAGCACCCCAGTGCCATGTCCATGGTCACGGCGTTGTGCACGGATTTTTCCGTGACGATGTCACGCGGCTTGATGTCCTTTTCCAGCAGATCCATGACGCGCATGCCCGCCTGCTTGGCAAGACGGACGCGACCGGACATGACTGCCGGAATGGTGCCATTGCCGGGCAGGGCAAGCCCGATGGACTCGGACAGACAGTTCATGGAATTGGCCGTGAACATGCCTGCGCACGAGCCGCAGGTGGGACAGGCCGACATTTCCAGCTCGGTGAGTTCGTCCTCGGTCATGGTCCCGGCCTTGACCCGGCCCACGCCCTCGAACACGGTGATCAGGTCCGTGGTCTTTTTGTTGCCGGGCAGCATGGGGCCGCCGGAAACGATGATGGCCGGAATGTTCAGGCGCAGAATGGCCATGAGCATGCCGGGCACGATCTTGTCGCAGTTGGGGATGCACACCAGCGCGTCGAACGGATGGGCCGTGGCCATGATCTCCACGGAATCCGCAATGATCTCGCGGCTGGGCAGGGACATCTTCATGCCCTCGTGGTTCATGGCAATGCCGTCGCATACGCCGATGGCGGGAAATTCGATGGGGACGCCTCCGGCCAGCCGGATGCCGTCCTTGACTGCGCGGGTAATGGTGTCCAGATGAATGTGGCCGGGAATGATTTCGTTGGCCGCGTTGCATACGCCGATCAGGGGGCGGTCCAGCTCCTCCCTGGTCAGGCCGGTCGCGTACAACAGGGAACGGTGCGGGGCCTTTTCCAGGCCGCCAGTCATTTTCTTGCTTCTCATCTGGAACTCCTTTTCGTGAATATGAGGGAATATCCTTTGTCTCGCGTGGCCCGCGTGTCAAGGAGATTCAATGCGAATCAGCGGATTCCGAAAAAACGGCGGGCGTTTTCCCCGGCAATGCGCCAGAGGTCTTCCGCGGCAATGCCCTTGATCTCGGCCACGCGTCTGGCAGTGAAGGCAATGAGCGCGGGATGGTTGCGCTTGCCGCGCCACGGCTCGGGCGCAAGGTAGGGACAGTCGGTCTCCAGCAGCAGCCGGTCCAAGGGGATGCGGGCCACGGCGGCCTGCGTCTCCTCGGTCTTCCTGTAGGTGATGGGGCCGGGAATCGAGATGTGCCAGCCGTTGGCAAGAAGCCGCTCCGCGGTTTCCACGTCCGCGCCGAAACAGTGCCAGAGCACCGGGAAATCGCGAAATCCGTGCTTTTCCAGAATGGCGATGGCCTCGGGATTGCTGTCCCGGGAATGGATGACCACGGGTTTTTCCAGTTCGCGGGCCAGTTCGAGCTGCCGGATGAACGCGCGCTCCTGCAAATCGCGGGGCATATCGTCCCAGTAGAAATCCAGCCCGATCTCGCCCACGCCCACAAGACGCGGGTCGGCCTTGAACGCCTCGCGCATGGCGTCCAGTTCGGCGTCGTCCAGCTGGTCCGCATCATTGGGATGCGTGCCCAGCAGAAAGGACACGTTACGGCCTTCGAACAGATGCCTGCCGTCCAGATAGGCCCGATGGCTCAGAAACACCTGAACAATATGCGATATGCCCGAGGCCTCGGCACGGTCCAGCAACTCCTCCAGATCGTCCGCGAATTCCTCGGAATCAAGGTGGGCATGGGATTCCACGCCCACGCACGGGAGCCCGATGGTTTCGGGCTCCTGACGGGGTTTGTGACTTTTCTTGCTCATGGGAATGAAAGGAGGTTAGTCGGCGGCCTCGTCGCCAAGCAGACGGCGGGCAATCTCGCGCGCGGCGCGGCGGCCCGCGCCCATGGCGGAAATCACGGTAGCCGAGCCGGTCACGATGTCGCCACCGGCAAACACGTTGCGCAGCGAGGTCTCCCCGGTCTCGGGATCGACCTGAACATAGCCCCAGTCGTTGAGGCCGAGTTCGGGCGTGGCTTCCAGCAGGATGGGATTGGGCCGGGTGCCCACGGCAATGATCGCCATGTCGCAGGGAATGGTCTCGGTCTCGCCCTCCACGCTCACGGGACGACAGCGGCCGGACTCGTCAGGTTCGCCCAGACACATCTTCTGGACCGTGATGGATTCCATGCGGCCCTTGTCATCGCCGTTGAAGGACAGGGGGCCGCACAGGCAGCGAAGCCGCACGCCCTCTTCCACGGCGTGTTCGATCTCCTCCCTGCGGGCGGGCATCTCGTCCTCGGAGCGACGGTACACGATGGACACCTTTTCCGCGCCCATGCGCAAGGCAGTACGCGCCGCATCCATGGCCACGTTGCCCGCGCCGATAACGGCCACGTGCTCGGCCTTGAACACCGGGGTGTCGTGATTGGGAAAATCGTATCCCCGGCCCAGATTCACGCGGGTCAGGTACTCGTTGGCAGAAAACACGCCCACCAGATTCTCGCCCGGAATGGACATGAACCGGGGCAGGCCCGCGCCCACGCCGATGAAGATCGCGTCGTACCCCTCATCCAGCAGATCCTGAATGGTAATGGTCTTGCCGCCCACCCAGTTGCACACGATGTCCACGCCCAATTCACGCAGGCCGTCCAGCTCGCGGGCGACAATGGCCTTGGGCAGCCGGAACTCGGGAATGCCGTAGACCAGCACTCCGCCAGCCTCGTGCAGGGCCTCGTACACCGTGACCCCGATCCCGCGCGAGGCAAGATATCCGGCCACGGTCAGGGAAGCCGGCCCCGCGCCGATGCAGGCCACCTTGAGATCGTCGCGGAGCATGACACATTCGCGCTTGCCCGTGATCTCCTCGCACGCGTCGGACGCGGCAAAGGCGTCGGCCACGTAGCGTTCCAGACGACCGATGGCCACGGATTCGCCCTTTTTGCCGAGAATGCACCTGCCCTCGCACTGGTTCTCCTGCGGGCACACCCGGCCACACACTGCGGGCAGGGAATTGTACTTGCGGATGACCTCGTACGCGCCGGGCACGTCGTCCTCGGCCACACGGGCAATGAAGCCCCTGATGTCGATCTCCACGGGGCAGCCTTCGCGGCACAGGGGCTTCTTGCACTGCAGGCAGCGCTCGGCCTCGCGGCGCGCATCCTCGGGGGTGTAGCCGAGAGCCACCTCGTTGAAATTGCCCACCCGCTCGTCAGCGGGCTGATGCGGCATGGGAGTGCGGGGAGTCATCGTCTTCCTAGCCATGACACTTGCACCCCTTGTGATGGAAATGTTCGAGCGAGGTCTTTTCCTGATCCTTGAACTGCCAGAGCCGGGCCTTGAGTTCCGCGAAATCCACCTGCTGACCGTCGAATTCCGGACCGTCCACGCAGGCAAACCGGGTTTCGCCGTTCACGGTGCATCGGCACGCGCCGCACATGCCGATGCCGTCCACCATGATGGAATTGAGGCTGACCGTGGTCTTCACCTCGAAAGGTTTTGTCACGCGACACACGGCCTCCATCATGGGGACCGGACCGACCGCGAC
The DNA here is from genome assembly GCF_022809775.1 of Pseudodesulfovibrio tunisiensis. Taxonomy (NCBI): domain Bacteria; kingdom Pseudomonadati; phylum Thermodesulfobacteriota; class Desulfovibrionia; order Desulfovibrionales; family Desulfovibrionaceae; genus Pseudodesulfovibrio; species Pseudodesulfovibrio tunisiensis. Next base: position 3,076,312 of record NZ_CP094380.1, on the reverse strand, counting down.
CACTTCGGCAATATCTTCCTCACCTTCCAGCAGGCCCTGAAGCACCTCGGTCACGAATCCCTTGTGGCCTTCGGAACCGTCGTCCGTGGCAATGCGCACCTCGGCACAGAATTCAGACAGTTCAGAACGGAACAGCAGCAGATCCCTGCTGCGTGCGCCGATAACCGCGACAACCCGGTTTCCGGCCTGCGCATGCCCCTTGGCGATATGATGCATGGCCGCAATGCCGGTGCCGCCGCCCACGCAGACCACGGTGCCGCATTTCTCGATATGGGTTGCCTTGCCCAGCGGGCCGCACACGTCCAGAATCTCGTCGCCCTGATTCAGGGTATTGAGTTCGGCCGTGGTCTTGCCCACCACCAGATACACGATGGTGATGGTGCCGTTTTCGGGATCGCGGTCCGCAACGGTCAGAGGAACGCGCTCCCCGTTTTCGTGCACGCGGAGAATGATGAAGTTGCCGGGCCGGGCCTTTTGCGCGATCTGGGGCGCGTCAATGACCAGCAACGTGGTCTGGCCGGGAATGAGTTCCTGTTTTTTCAGAATCTTGTAACCCATGAAAAATAATCCTTCCAAGCAAATTAGTGGTCCGGGAAACACGTGATGGGCAAAGGTGCGCGGCTCCGTCCGCGACACGAACCGCGACAGTCGCGGGGCACGGAATGTACCGCTAGGCGATACGGGTTGTCAAAGCGCGAAGCCTCCGGAACAACACCTGTGCGCAACCATCTGCATGCCTTTGCTTTTCCCGGGAAAAAACGCCGGAACGACCGGAAAGGACGACGAATCAACCGCCTTTTCCATGCGTGAGGGCGTGATTATTTTCCGCACCACGGTTTTGACTTTCCGCCTCTGCTGGCGTAATGGGGAATGCATAATCAGTCAGTCGCCTTTTCCACGGATCGGAACAGGCGGCCCGCAGGCTCCCTCTGGAACGAGCGCGGCGCAATGCCGCAGGGACGGCCGGGCAACACCATGTTGCGCCCGGTCTTTTTTGTTTCCGGGCACGAAAAACAGGGGATGTCGTGCGGATCGACCAGCAATTCCAGCAATATCAGACCACGGACTCGACCAGGGCCGAGGAGCCTCGGTACCGGGTCCGGCCGCAGGCCAGAATGGTCTCCAGGAGCTTCGGCTTCCGGCTGGGCAATTTCGGGCTGGACGTTTCCCTGAACGACATGGAGCTGGACCCGGCCCTTGCCCGGTCCGAACGGGAGCGCAGGCAGCAGGCTCGGGCCTACGAGGCCGAAGCCGAAGTCGAGGGACTCCGTGAGGAAGTCGCGGCCCGTGCCGCATCCCGCACGGATTTCGATCCCGGCCCGATCGCGGGCGGCAATGCCCTGCCCTCGGGCACACCCTCAAAAATCCGGCTGCGCACCGCACTCGGCGCGTATGCCAAGGCCCAGTCACCCATCCTTCCCGACCCCGGCAGCATGCTTGCCTCGGTGGTCTGACCTTTCCTACTTCGCCTGTCCACGCTTCGTGGCCACCAGTATTCCGCCCAGAATCAGGGCAAAGGATGCACCGTGCGCCCATGTCACGGACTCGCCCAGAAACAGCAGCGCCTCCACGGCACAGAACACGGGCAGGGAATAATAGACCATGCCCGGCCGGGACGGCCCGAGAATGGCCACGGCCCGCGCCCACAGGAAATACGCGGCCAGCGACGCGCCCACACCGATGTAGAGCACGGCCCCGGCAATGCCCGGGGTCAGGGACCATGGCGCACAATACTGCTGCTCCAGCAGCGCGGCCGGAATCAGGGGCAGGAATCCCAGCGCAAACGTGACGGACAGAAACACCAGAGGGTCGACATCCCCGGGCTTCCTGCGGATCATGATGGAATACACGGCCCAGAGAATCGCAGCCCCGAGCATCCAGAGATCGCCTTCCCGAAAGGTCAGGGCCAACAGAACGGACAGATCACCCCGGGTCACGAGCAGCACGATGCCGCTCACTGCGGCAATCAGCCCGATCAGCCGGTTGCGGGTAATGGCCTCGCCAAGAAACACGCGCGACAGCAGGATGATGAACACGGGCGTGGACGCGGCAATGAGCGACAGGTTCAGGGCGTTGGTGGTTCGGCCCGCTTCATATATCATGGTGTTGAACACCGTGACCGAAACCAGGGCCACGGCTGCGAGGTACACGAACCGGGCACGCACGATCTGCCTTGCCCGCCACACGCGCAATACGGTAAACGGCAGCAGGGCTGCGCAGGCCACGGCCCAGCGCAGGGTGGCCAGAGTCACGGGCGGCAGGGCTTCGGAAAGCCCCCGGGCAATGATGAAATTGCCGGACCAGATCACGGTGGCAAGCAGGGCGCAGATATACCCGGCCAGCGGGGAATCAGGGGATGACAGGGTGTTTTTCATGGAGCATTCGTGCTACCCGGACCATGATGCCGCGTCAACCCGATTTGACGAAAGACAGGGTATTGCGGATAACTCTCCCCTTGCCAAAATTGATTTTGAAGCGCAGAATATGAGAATCAATTTCAACCACAGGGATATATTTTTATGAATACGGTGCAAGCACAGATAAAAGGGATGCATTGCGCGGCCTGCTCCGCGCGGATCGAGCGCGCGGTGGGAGCCATGGACGGCGTGGAGTCCGTGGCCGTGAATCTGGCCGCGGAAACCATGAGCCTGACGCACGATCCGGACACCACAAGCGTGGAGACCGTGGCCGAACGCATCAAGGAACTCGGATTCGAGGCGATCTTTCCGCAGGACAACGGCCTTGAGGAGCTGAATCTGGTCATCGGCGGCATGCATTGCGCAGCCTGTTCCTCCCGGCTGGAGCGCGTGCTGAACGGACTGGACGGCGTGGACTCCGCCAGCGTGAGTCTGGCGACCGAAGCCGGGGAAATCTCGTTCGATCCGGCGACCATCTCGCGCAAGACCATCCGGCAGGCCGTGGCTGACGCGGGCTTCACCTCCGAGGTGCGCAGCCCGTCCGCAGCCCTGTACGAGGAACGCCGCAAGGAAGCCGAAGCCCGGCTTGCGGCCCAGAAACGGGCGCTCATCCCGGCGTTTCTGTTCGCCTTTCCCCTGCTGATCCTGTCCATGGGCCACATGTGGGGCATGCCCCTGCCCCAATGGCTGGACCCGGCGCATTCGCCCGTGACCTTTGCTCTGGCCCAGCTCCTGCTGACCCTGCCCGTGGTCTGGTCCGGTCGGCATTTCTACCTTCAGGGCATCCCGGCCCTGCTGCGCGGCGGCCCGAACATGGATTCCCTCGTGGCCACCGGAACCGGCGCGGCCTTCATCTATTCCCTGTGGAACACCGTGGAGATTCTGGCGGGCATCGACGTGATGACGCGCGTCATGGACCTGTACTACGAATCCGCTGCCGTGCTGATCGCCATGATCTCGCTGGGCAAGTATTTCGAGGCGCGCAGCAAACTCAAGACCTCGGACGCGATCCGCGCCCTGATGCGTCTCGCTCCCGAGACCGCCACTCTGATCCGGGACGGCGAGCAGAAGACCGTGCCCGTGGACGAGGTGGAACCGGGCGACGCCCTGCTGGTCAAGCCCGGCGAACGCATTCCCGTGGACGGAGCCATTGCGGACGGTTCCTCCTCGATCGACGAATCCATGCTGACCGGCGAGTCCATGCCGGTCTCCAAGGGCGAGGGCGATCCCGTGGCAGGCGGCACCATGAACACGCACGGCGCGTTCACCATGACCGCCACGCGCGTGGGCGGAGACACCATGCTGGCGCGCATCGTACGGCTGGTGCAGGAGGCGCAGGGCACCAAGGCGCCCATTGCCAATCTCGCGGACAGGATCAGCTTCTATTTCGTGCCCACGGTCATGAGCATTGCGCTGGCAGCGGGCCTTGCCTGGTATTTTTCGGGCGCGGATTTCGCGTTCAGCCTGCGCATCTTCGTGGCCGTGATGGTCATTGCCTGCCCATGCGCCATGGGACTGGCCACCCCGGTCTCCATCATGGTGGGCACGGGCCGGGGCGCGCAGCTCGGCGTGCTCATCAAGTCCGGCCGTGCATTGCAGGAAGCCGGAAATCTGGACACCATCGTGTTCGACAAGACCGGCACCCTGACCCGGGGCCGTCCCGAGCTTGTGGAATGGACCATGACCCGAGGCACGGCCGCCCGGACCGAAGCCCTGTTTCTGGCTGCCGGAGCCGAGAGCCGAAGCGAGCATCCCCTTGCCCAGGCCCTTGTGCGCCATGCCCGGGAAAAGCAGCTTGATCCGCCCGAACCCACTGCGTTCGAGGCCATTCCCGGACGCGGCATCCGCGCCACGGTCATGGGCCGCGAAGTGCTCATCGGCAATGCGGAACTGCTCGCCGAAAACGACATTTCCCTGATCGACGATCCGTTCACCACCCGGGAAATCGAACGCTATGCGGCCGAGGGCATGACTGCCGTGTATTTTGCCAGCGAAGGCCGATTCAACGCGGTGTTCGCCATTGCCGACACCATGCGCGACGAGACCCCGGAAGTGATCGCCGAACTCAAGCGGGAAGGCATGCGCCCCATCATGCTCACGGGCGACAACGAGGTCACGGCCCGCGCCGTGGCAACGCGCGCCGGAATCCATGAAGTGATTGCCGGAGTGCTGCCGGACCGCAAGGCCGACGAGGTGGAGCGCCTTCAGAAGGAAGGCCGCAAGGTGGCCATGATCGGGGACGGCATCAATGATGCGCCCGCACTGGCCCGGGCCGACATCGGCATAGCCATGGGATCGGGCATCGACGTGGCCGTGGAATCCGGGGACGTGGTGCTCATGCAGAGCGACCTGCGTTCCCTGCTCACGGCCCTGCGCCTGAGCCGCGCCACCATGGGCAACATCAAGCAGAACCTGTTCTGGGCCTTCGCCTTCAACACCATCGGCATCCCGGTCGCTGCCGGACTGCTGCATGTGTTCGGCGGGCCCACGCTCAACCCCATGATCGCGGGAACCGCCATGGCCATGAGTTCCGTGACCGTGGTATCCAACGCCCTGCGGCTGAGGTTCTTCAAGTAGTCTGAAACCTAGTGCGTGGCCTGCCGCACTTCGCGGAAGCCCCACTGGCCGGACGGGATTTCGGCATAAAAGGACTCGATGTCCGCGCCCTGAAGCCGGAGCATGATGCCCAGATTGCCGGAATCCTCGTGCCAGTACATTTCCTGCGTCAGCCGCTCGCGCATGTGCGCGAACGACAGGCCGTAGGCCACGCACAGGGCCTGAAGGTGCCGTCCCACGCTGACCTGCGCCTGTCCGGTGATCCACACGTCCGTGACTGCCACGGAAAAGGTGCGGTCCACGTTCCACCCCATTGCCTGAGCCTCTTCCATCTGGTGCGCGTTCAGAAACATGACTTGCCTCCGTGTCGCCTTGCCGGGCCGCGGAGAACGAGGATCGATGCCGATTCCGAAAAAGCCCCTTCGGGCGGATGAGGATGAGCAGGATGCGGGGATTTCGTCCGTTTCCCGGCGTTTTCCCTGTGCCGTGAAACATGCGCAAACCATGCCAGCAACCCGAGCATGCAAGTCGGATTTCGTTTTTTATACAGGGTTCGGAAGTCCCGGCCCTGAAATATTTCGGAAAAATCAAGGCCGCACCTTCACGTCGGGCAAGCCCACTCTCCCCGACTTTGCCTTGAATCCCCATCCCCCGAGGTCAGTTCGTTGACGAAAACGTCAATTCCCCAATTGTTCCTGACGAAAACCGTGCAAGGAAACGTACCACTGCCCGGAATTCGCCACGAACCGGGGAAAAAAGCCGCCAGCCGAGGCCAGCCAACGCTTTCCATGGAACAATATGGAATCGCTCATACTATTTAAACATTGCATGAAACGGCAGAAAAGATTATCGAAGTTGCGCTTTGAGAGGGTATTTTTCTTCGTTTTCAACCGCAATCACAGAGAAACTGCATGTCTGCCAATCAAAAAAACATGGATGGGTTCGCCACCAAACTCGGCGTGCTCACGGCCACGCTGGGGTCGGCCGTGGGGCTCGGCAACATCTGGAAATTTCCCTACATGACGGGTGAGCATGGGGGTGCCACCTTTCTGTTCGTCTATCTGGCCGCCACACTGGTTGTCGGCCTGCCGGTCATGATCTCCGAGATCATGCTCGGCCGCCATGCCCAGGGCCAACGCGGTCACCACATGGAAGGCCGTTGCCCCGGACAACTCCCTGTGGATGCTCGTGGGCGTGGGCGGCGTTGCCGCGGCCTTCTGCATCATGGCCTTCTACACCGACGTGGTGGGCTGGATCTTCGCCTACATCGTCAAGGCCGTGACCGGCGCGCTCTCCTCTACCGATCCCAAGGTGGGCGAGGCCGCGTTCAACAGCGTGGCCACTGCGGTCATGCCCTCCCTGCTCTGGCAGTGGGGCGTGCTCGCGCTCGTCAGCGTGATCATCATCGGCGGCGTATCCAAGGGCATCGAAAAGACCACCAAGACCCTGATGCCCATCCTGTTCTTCATGCTGGTGCTGGTCTGCATCCGCTCCCTGACCCTGCCCAAGGCCATGGACGGACTGGTCTTCCTGTTCCGGCCCGACTTTACCAAGATTTCCGGCGAGATGGTGCTGATGGCCATGGGGCTGGCATTCTTCAAGCTCTCCATCGGCATGGGCACCATGATGACCTACGGCAGCTACTTCCGCAGCGACGCCAACGTGCCCATGGTGGCCACGCGCGTCATGCTGGCCGACCTGACCGTGTCCCTGCTGGCCGGACTGGCCATTTTCCCGGCCGTGTTCAACTACGGCTTCGAACCCGCTGCCGGCCCGGGCCTGCTGTTCATCACCATCCCGGCGGTGTTCAGCTCCATGCCCATGGGCCAGCTCTTCATGGTCGTGTTCTTCGTGCTCACGGGCATCGCCACCATCGGGGCCATGCTCTCCCTGTTCGAAGTGCCCGTGGCCTTCATGATCGGCAGCGGCCTGGGCTGGACGCGCAAGACCTCCACCATCGTCACGGCCGTGGCCCTTGCCGTGGTGGGCTCCACTGCCACCCTGTCCAATTCCGTGATGAGCGACGTGACCATCTTCGGCATGACCTTCTGGGATTTCTACGACTATCTGTCGTCCAACATCCTCATGCCCGTGGGCGGCTTCTTCATCTGCGTGTTCGCGGGCTGGAAGTGGGGCAGAAAGCGCATCCACGACTGTCTGAGCAACAACGGCGTGCTCAAGAACGAATCCGTGATCGCGGCCTATTCCGTGGTCGTGAAATGGGTCACTCCGCTGCTGGTGCTCATCGTCCTGCTCTCGGGCCTCGGCGTCTTCTAGCAGCCTGCCTGTCACAACCGAATTCGAAAGGCCCTTCCGTTCGCGGAAGGGCCTTTTTCATGATCGAGTATCATCGGCTTGTGTTTTCGCGACTTCTGCCCCATGCTTCAGCTGGAGCAATCATGAAATTCGACGCCATACTTTTCGACTTTGACGGCACGCTGGCCGAACTCACCATCGATTTCGACCTGATGAAGTGCAAACTGGCCGCGCTTGGGGAATGCTTTCTGGACAGACGTCCCGAACCGGGCAGCACGCCGGCCCTGGAGTGGCTGGACAGGCTGGCTCGCGAAATCGGCAGGAAAGACCCGGCTCTGGGGCAGGAATTCCACAGCCGGGGCCGACTGGTCATCACGGCCATGGAACTGGACGCGGCCCGGGAAGGCCGACTCTTCCCGTTCACCCGCGACGTGCTGGCCGATCTGCGCAGACGCGGCATTCGCACGGGCATCATCACCCGCAACATCACACCTGCGGTCAAGACCGTGTACCCGGAAATCGAACGGGAATGCGACGCGTTCCTTGCGCGCGAGGACGCGAAACGGGTCAAGCCCGACCCGGCACATGCGCTTCAGGCCCTTGACCGCATGAACGCACGCCCGGAACACACCCTCATGGTGGGTGATCATCTTCTGGACATGGAGACCGCACGCCGAGCCGGAACACGCGCCGCAGCCGTCACCTCGGGCAAACTCGGTCCCGAAGCCTTTGCTGCCTGCGCCCCGGACTTTCTGGCCCCGGACGTGGCCGCACTCATGAATATACTGGAGTCAGACAAGGCCATCTAATAGCCTTTTCGCAGGAACTCTCTCCAAACGAATCCCTGCGGGCATCAGGTGTGCCATGAACGATCCGCTGAAAAACGCCATGACCTCTGCGGAGGTGACGCGCTCCCTGCGCGAAAAGAACCGCCAGCCCGAGGCCGGGCCTGCGGGAGACGCACGAGTTTCCGTCCGCAAGGAACTGCGCGTTGCGGACAGGCTGTACGACGAGGCCGTAAGTTACGCGCACGGGTTCATGGACGACGTGCGCCAGGGAAAACCCTTCGACTTTCACGACGCCACCCCTGTGGTGCGGGACTTCATCCAGTCCGTGTTCCGCAACGAAAACGCTGCCGCAGCCATCTGCAAGCTCAAGGCGTTCGACGAATACACCTACACCCATTGCATCAATGTCTCGGTGCTGTCCGTGATTCTGGGCAGAAAACTGGGCCATTCCGAAGACCGGCTTCTGGATCTGGGCATTGCGGGCATGTTCCACGACGTGGGCAAATCCCTGATTCCCACAGCCATCCTGAACAAGCCCGGCAAGCTCTCGGACAGCGAGATGAACGAGATGCGCACCCATCCCCTGCTCGGCTTCGAACTGCTCAAGCAGCAGAAGGGCATCCCGGACTCCGTGCTGCGCGCCTGTCTGGAGCATCACGAACGCTACGACGGCAGCGGCTATCCCCGCGCACTTCAGGGCGAGGACATCCACGACTTTTCCCGCATCGTGGCCGTGGTGGACGTGTACGACGCCCTGACCAGCCGACGCGTGTACAAGGAGCCCATGCCGCCGGGCAAGGTGCTGGCCATGATGTACAAGTGGCGGCTCTCGGATTTCCACCCCAACATCGTGGAACATTTCATCAGGAGTCTGGGCGTGTACCCGGTGGGAAGCTTCGTGCGTCTGCACGACGGCAGGCACGCCGTGGTGATGGACCACAATCCGGCCGCTCCGCTCCGGCCGATCGTGCGCGTGGCCTTTGACCGAAACTTGCGTCCGATTCCGCGAATCCTGCTGAATCTGGGTGACTCGCAATCCGCGGGAAATCCCATTGCGGACGTGATCAACCCGTCCGACCACGGCATCGACGTCTATCGGCTGATCAACTGATTCCGAACCGCCCCCGCAAACTGCTAGCGCACTGCGACCCAGCTGCTGGCCGTGGACACGAGTGTCACGGCTCCGCCAAGTATCAGGGCATACTCCATGGGCAGGAATTCCAGCCGGATGAACAGAGGCGGAAAATTCAGGGCATCCTGCGTGAACAGAAACAGGGAACGCAGCAGGCCGATCCCGGCCGCGGAACCGAGCAGCCCCTGCACCAGCCCGCCCGTGAGCAGAGGCCAGCGAATGAACCACGGCTTGGCTCCGACAAGGGCAAGAATCTCCACTTCGTCCATGCGCGTGAGCAGGGAAAGCTTGATGGTATTGTGCACCACAAGGGCCACCACGAGCGCGAGAAACCCCAGCAAAGGCCAGACAATGGCCTGCGACAGGGATATCCACCCCTGCCCCAGATCGGGCTGCAGCGGGGTGTAGGTCACGGTTTCCACACCGGGCAGGGACTTGATGCGCGAAAGCAGGTCGCCGGCCCAGCCCTGCTCCTGCTTTTCCGGAGGCACGGCAAACGAGACCAGCGCCGTGTACGGCAGGGGATTGGTATCCGCGAGCCAGGAAAAATCTCCGGCCTGTCCCAGAGTTCCGGCCAGTTCGGTCAGTGCGTCCGAGGGCGTGAAGGTCTTGAGTTCGGACAGATGGTCGAGGGAGCCGATGGTTTCCACGTCCCGGGAAACCGCATCCACGTCCGCGCCCTGCTTCCAGTATATCTGAAACTCGGCCCGGCCCCGGGACTTGAGCAGCTCCAGATTCACGTTGTGCAGGCCCGTGAGAATCACGCCGATGAGCAGAGTGACCATGGCCACGGCCACAAGGGTCAGAAGCTGGGCAAAGGGATGCAGCCGCAGGTCGGCCAGTCCGCGTCCGGTGAGCCGGAAGAGCTGACCGATCATGCCTCGTCCTCCTCGTCATCATCAATGGGATCGCCGTCCGGCGACACGGCGCGGCCGTCCCGCAGATGGAGAATCCGGGCCTCGGGCACGCACTCCAGCACCTCTCGGCTGTGGGTGGCCATGATGATGGTGGTGCCGTACGTATTGAACTGCTTGAATATTTCCATGAGATGCATGGTCAGTTCGACATCCAGATTTCCGGTAGGCTCGTCCGCAAGAATGAGCTCCGGATTCGCGACCATGGATCGGGCGATGGCCACGCGCTGCTGCTCTCCGCCGGAAAGGCGGCGGCACGGGGTGTAGGACTTGGTCTCCAGTCCGAGGGCGCGAACAATGGCCCGCACCCGCCGTTCCAGATGCTGACGCGGCATGCCCCGGACCTCCAGAGCCATGGCCACGTTGTCGAACACGGTGCGGTTCGGCAGAATCTTGAAATCCTGAAACACCACGCCCACGCGACGGCGCAGCTCCGGGATGTGGCGCTTGCGCAGACGGCTGAGTTCGAACCCGGCCACCTTGGCCCTGCCCCGGATCATGGGCATGGCTCCGTACAGGAGTCGCAGCAGGGTGGTCTTGCCCGCCCCGGAATGTCCGGTGAGGAACAGGAATCCGCCCTTTTCCAGAGAAAAGGACACATCCTTGAGCGCCCAGTATTCGCCGAAATTGTATGAGAGGTGATCAACCCGGACCATCATGCACCAGTATGTACCCGGAACCGCGCGCTTTGTAAAACCATGCGGCCGGATTTCGGAGCGCAGGTCCGCGACGGAATCCGGAAAGGAATCGACGGCCTTGCGCAGGAAATCCCGGCTCCGGAACAACGTGCTAGACAATGGTCACGTATAGCCCGGCCCAGCCATGGAAAAAGGTTCGTGCAGGCAGGCCGAGCAGCCCCATTCCGGAGAGAAAGGCCTCGGTGCCGCCAGCCTGCAGGTAATGCTGGAAATGCCGGTAGTGATCCGCTCCGGCCAATCGCTCCACCGAGCGGATGCCCAGCCCCATCCACAGGGCCTGCCCCGGCTCGGGCACGCGGTAGTCGGCAATCACCACCGGGCCGGACCGCCGGGTCACGCGCACGGCCTCGCGCACGATGTCCCGGGCCGTGCCCTCGTCCTTTTCATGCAGGCCGAAACAGATGGCTGCGCCGTCGAACTGGTCGTCCTCGATGAACAGGGACGAGGCATCGCCGTCGATGAACGTGGCGTCCGGGTGTCTGGCGCGAGCCACGCGCAGCATGGCCGGGGACAGGTCCACGCCCACGGCCTCGATGCCGTGCCGCTCCAGTTCGCCGGACAGCAGCCCGGTGCCGCAGCACAGGTCCAGAACCCGGGCGCAGCCGCGCGTCCGCATGGCGCGGACGATCGCCTTGTGCACGGGCTTCAGGAACGGTCCCACCACGGGATCATACACATGCGCGGCAAACCGGTATTCATCCATGTCTCACGCATACCGCAAATTCTGCGGCGGGAGAATGGCTTTCCGCAAAATCCCCGGGATCAGAACAGCTTTTCCACCTCTTCGTACACGTGGCGCATGTACATCATCTTGGGCGAACCGCCCATGGCCACGGCCAGCAGCCCCGCATCGATGATCTCGTCCTTCGTGGCTCCGTGCACGGCCGCGTTCTGCACGTGAAGCGAAATGCACATGTCGCACTGGGACAGGATGGAGCAGGCAATGAGGATCAGGGACTGATACTTGTCCTCGATGGCGCTGCCCTTCTTGATGGTCGAAGTGAAGCTCTGATAGGACTTGAAGACGTCCCGGCGATGCCGGTTCATGAGCCGAAACAGTTCCGTGGCCTTTTCCGCAGGTTCTGGCATGGTCGCCTCCCCGATTGAAAGGGTTCTCCGGCCCGGGCCGGAATTCATGCATGCATCGCCCGAAAACCGGACGGCACAACAGCAAAAATCCCGCGCAACAAGAGCGCGGGCCTTGACGGCTCGATGCGTAACTTTTCGGAATCTGAAGGAGTTTTTCCTAGCCCCGGCCCGGAGACTGGCATAACCGGGCCGGGGCATTCATGAGAGGGAGAGAGTCCCGATTGGGTTGAGAAGGGGCCTACTTCGATTTTCCATGCTTGTAAAGGGGAAAAGCCCCCTGAAAAGGGAAAAATGTGCAAATATTTTTGGCGCGCACGCAAAAAATCATCTCGTTTTCGAGCAAAATGAAGGTCGATTTTCAAGAAAACGCGCATAAACCCTCGTCATAGCAGGCTCACGCCCGGATCGTGCGGTCCGGGCCCCCGGGCCAGCTCCCGTTTTTCCCAATCCACGATTCTGGCGACCATGACACGCAGGAAAATTTCCCGCTCGTTTTCGGCCTGACACAGATACTCGCGAATGCTGTCCCCGGGCAGAACCAGACAGGTCAGCCCGCTATGCGCCAGCACCGTGAAAAGCCGCTCCACCCCGTCCAGCAGCCCCAGTCCGCCGAAAAAGGCGCCGGTGCGAAATTCCCCGATTTCCCGTTCGTCAAGGACAACGCGGGCCTCGCCCCTGATCACGACATACGCGTTCCGGTCCGTTTCCCCGCGCGAAAACACGGCGTCCCCGGCACGATAGGTCGTACGCCGGCACAGCAGGGCCACACGCCTGACCGACTCCACGGGCATGTCGCTGAAATGCGGCACGGTCCGCAGCAGTTCCACGTTCTCGTCGAATTCGCAGCCGTCATTTCCTTCCCTGGACAAGCTCATGCAATGCTCCCTTTTTCTCCATGAGTTCCTCGTAGCCACCCTGCTCCACGACCCTGCCCGCCTTGAGCACCACGACCTTGTCGTAGAACCTGAGTACGTCCAGACGATGGATCACGGCAATGACCGTGGATTTGCCCTTGAGCTTGCTCGTGATGATGTTCTGCACCCGGGTCTGGGACTTGTTGTCCAGCGCGGCTGTGGCCTCGTCCAGAATGATCACTGCGGGATTCTTGAGAAAGGTCCGGGCCAGTGCGATCTTCTGACGCTGGCCGCCGGACAGCCTGTCGCCCATGCTGCCGACCTGGAACAGCAGTCCCATCTCCACCACGGGTTCAAGCACGCCTTCCATGATCAGGAGCTGGTACATGCGCTGGGAGACCCGCTCCTCGGCCCCGGCCGAATCCGCACGCACCCGGCCGAACAGGATGTTGTCCTGAATGCTCCGGTTGTGAATGTATTCGGACTGGTCGAAAAAGCTGAACGCATCGGGATCGCGCTCCCGGATCAGTGCCCCGAAGTCGTCGCGGCAATCCACGACCATGCGCATGAATTCCGAGCTCATCCCGGCCAGCTTGTGCAGTCCGGGCACGAACCGCAGCCCCAGCTTGACCAGCATGCCTTCCTCGTTCGCGGACAGCGGTTCGTCGCTGTCCAGCCGGATGGCCAGTGTGCGGTAGGTTTCGTATTCGCTCTCGGGCACCGGGCTCTGGCCGAACATGTCGGCAGTGGGTTCCGGGCCGAGCGCGTCCACGGTGCGCCGGGCCAGATTCGATCCCAGACTCACCAGATAGGGGCGCAGCCCGTGGGCGTCCATGAACTCCACGAACACCGGGTTGGCATGCAGATGCTCGGGGTCGAACTCCTGTTTCAGAGGCGCCCCGAACGCGATGTTCTCTGCCACGGTCAGATAGCGGCTGTACTCGGTGCGGTCGAAGAACTCGATGTCCCCGGCCACGTCCACGGTCAGCCCGTCCGCATGCTCGGCCTGAAACGCGGCCCGGGCATTGATCACCGCGCCGACAAGCTCCCGGTCCTCTTCCGGGTCCAGACGCGACCGGAGGCCGAAACTGAGCACGTCGAGAAACAGCCCGACCTGCTGAATGGTCTCGATCAGCTTGTCGAGGCTGGGGTCTCCGCCGTCCGCGCAGGAACCGCCCTGAAGCCCGAGCGCCTCGCAGGAATACAGCAGGTTGTCCCTGACCGTGCCGTCGAAGATGAACGGATGCTGGGCCACCATGCCGAGATTGTAGGTGATGTCCTGCTTGGACAGGGCCGAGACCTCGTGCCCGCCCAGAAGCACGTTGCCCCCGCTGTATCGGTACAACTGGGCAACGCACAGGGCCAGCGTGGACTTTCCGCTGCCGGAAAACCCCACCAGCGCCACGTGCTCCCCGCCCCTGACCGAGACGTTGACCCGGTCCAGCAGCTTGATGTTGCCGCCCACCACGTACGTCAGGTCCCGAATCTCCAGATCGTTGTCCAGCACGTACGGCTCGCGGCCCTGCACGCACTGCTCGAATTCCGGGGCATGGTCGAAGGAACGCATGATCTGCCTGTAGCGCACGGAACTGTCCTGATAGACCTGCCAGAACTCCATGAGTTCCTTCCACGGGTCGTAGATCATGTCGTAGGCCGCAAGGTAGGCCACAAGGGAACCGAGATCGAACCGGCCCTTGATGGCCAGATAGCCACCCACCAGAAACAGCACGAACGGGCCCATGTTCTGGAACAGGTTGTTCACGGCCTTGATCCCGAACTTGTAGGCGTTCATCCTGATGGTGGCCTTGTACAGATTGTTCAGGGCCACGCCGAACTTGCGGGATTCAAGGGGAATGGATGCATTGGAATGCACCTCGTGCACGCCGGAGACCGCCTCGCCCACCAGACCGGAGAGCTCCTGCGTGTGCTGCATGCGCACCCGGTTCGCCCGGCGGAAATGCTTCTGGATCTGCGGCAGCACGAAGAGCTGGACCACGTACACGGAAATGGACAGGGCCGCGAGCTCGGGATTCAGGTAGAACAGATACCCGGCCACGCCGAAGAACGTGAACAGGTTGACCGCGGGCATGGTCACGGACTGGCCGATGAACGTGGCCACGGGAATGAACTCGGTCACCAGATAGGCGATGACATTGCCCGGCGAGGTACGGCGGTAGAACTGGATGGGCAGGGAAAGCAGATGCTCGTAGAGCCGGGTGCGGATCGTGACCAGCGTGCGCTCTCCGATGTATATCTGCATCAGGTTCATCACGTACTTGAGACCGCTGGCCGCCGTGCGAAACGCAATGAACAGCCCCACGTAGAGAAAGAGCTTGTCCAGATCCTTCATGCCGATGGCTTCGTTGATGATGCGCTTCTGCAAATCAAGAGGAAGCACGCGCATCAGGGCAATGGCCACGGTCACGAGCAGAGCCAGAACCTGAAGCTTCACGTTTCTGTAGAAAATCCATGAGAACAGGGAAGTCTTGGTGATGCGTCGGGTATCATTGGGGTGCGGCATGAGCGGCGTCCATGTTATGTGTGGGTTTGTATCGCCTCTCTATAGAAAATATCCTCTTTGTTTCCAAGTATAATTACAGACTGTCCGCATCCTATGGACAGAAACCCGATATTCGTGCTCAATACGGGGAACGGCAACGCACCATCAAATTCCGGGACAACCATGAAGTTGCGCATTCGCTGGAAATTCTTTTTCGTGCTTCTGGCCTTCAGCCTGATTCCCCTGTTCGTGTTCAGGGGGGTGATGAGTCGTGTCAGCCTGCGGGTTCTGGACTCGGTTTCCAGCCGCACACATGCGGAGCTGCTGGACATCATGACCGGCGAGATGGAGCGCATGACCGTGACCTACGCCACGCTGGTCGAGGAACGGGCCATGAGCGTGGGACTGGTGGCCCGCATTCTGGCGCAGCAGGCCGAAAAGGCGCTCGCCCTCCCGGACGCCAATGCCGAACAGCCAGTTTTCGCCCGCGATTTCGA
This sequence comes from Pseudodesulfovibrio tunisiensis, assembly GCF_022809775.1. Lineage (NCBI taxonomy): Bacteria > Pseudomonadati > Thermodesulfobacteriota > Desulfovibrionia > Desulfovibrionales > Desulfovibrionaceae > Pseudodesulfovibrio > Pseudodesulfovibrio tunisiensis. Next base: position 3,060,611 of record NZ_CP094380.1, on the reverse strand, counting down.
CATGGGCCGCAACCTTCCGGAAGATACGGCTCCCAGATCGCCCTATTACCGGCAGACCATGATGGGCAAGACCAGACCGCTTCCCGTGAGCATGACGCATCCCGCATTCTTCCTGCCCGGGGCATCCCGGACGCAGGACGGAGAGGACCGGAAAATCCGGGAACTCGTCCAAATCGGTCCGGTCATGGCGGACCTGTATCAGGGGCTTGAAGGGGCCGCGTACTGGCTCCATGTTTCGCTGAACAACGGCCTGCACATGGTCTATCCCGGGCATGGCGGCATTCCCATGATGTTCGACCCGAGGGATCAGGAGTGGTTTCGCCGGGTGCGCAAGTCCAAAACGCTGACATGGACCATGCCTCTGGTGGACCCGACCCTGCGCAGCGGGGTGGGCACCGTGAGCTATCCGATTCTGGACAGGGACGGAAACTTTCTGGGCGCGGCCGGGGTGGACATCCCGATTTCCGCCGCGCTCATGGACATGTCGCAGCACTCGGAATGGGAACGCAACCTGGATCATCTCATGGTGCTCCAATCGGAGAATCCGGCCACGGAGGCCCCCGGCCTGAGCATTCTGGCCCAGCAGGAATATGAAAGCGGCTCCCACCATTGGCGCATGGAATTCTCGCCAGAGTGGCTCGGCTTCGATCAGCCGGGAGAATTGCGGCAGCTCATCACGGCCATGGGGGAAAGGAGTCAGGGGCACATGGCCCTGTCCTACAAGGGCAAGCCCTCCATCTGCGCCTTTGCCACGGCCGACCACAACGTCGCCTTTCTGGTCATTGCTCCGGAAACCACGGTCAATGCCCTGCCCGATGAAATCGTGACGGCAATGGATACCCTGTTCATCGAGATGCGCAACCTGTCCGCCGCGGTCGTGGGTTCCATGCTCGCGTTCGCGGCCCTGCTGGCATGGTTCGGGACGCGCCGGGTCACGAGCACCCTGCTCTCTCTGGTGGATATGGCGCAGAAGCTGTCCGCCGGGGACTTCGATGCCCGACTGGACACGCGCACCGGCGACGAGCGCGACATACTCATCTCCGCGCTCAACCGCATGGGCCCGAAGCTCCGGGACCAGGTCCGCCTGCGCCGGAACATGGAGCTGGCCGAGGAAGTGCAGCGACTCCTTCTGCCCTCCGCCGAACCCGTGGCCGAGGGCTACGACATTGCCGGGGGCATTTCCTATTGCGACCGGACCGGCGGCGACTACTATGATTTCATTCCGCTGGAAACCGGCGACGGTTCCTCGGCACTGGGCGTGGTGCTCGGCGACGTGGCCGGGCACGACACGGCGTCCGCCCTGCTCATGGCCACGGCTCGCGGCCAGCTCCACACGCTGGCCGGGCTGGACATGAACCCGGCCGAACGCATGGGCACCATCAACGATTCCCTTGCCCGCGATCTGGACGGCACCGGGCGTTTCCTGACCCTGTTCTATCTGCGCCTGAAATCCGGCTCGCCGCGCATCCGCTGGGTTCGGGCCGGGCACGATCCAGCCTTCGTGTACATGCCGGACTCGGATTCATTCGACGAACTCGGCGGAGACGGCCTGCCGCTGGGCGTGCTGGCCGGCACGCAGTACGAGGAGCGGGAACGCGACCTGCCCGAGGGCGCGCTCGTGGTCATGGCCACGGACGGCGTCTGGGAAGCACGCAACAACAGCGGGCACATGTTCGGCAAGGAAAGAACCCTTGCCATCATCCGCGAGAACGCACATAAACATGCTGAAGGCGTGAAATCCGCGATCATGAACGCGGTGGCCGCCTTTGCCGACGGCAGGCAGGATGACGATATCGCCGTGGTGGTGATCAAGAAAATCTGACGGAATGCGCATGGCCGAAAAAAGCATCAGCTTCACCTTGACCAACAAGCAGCAATGCTTTCAATGCTTCCAGCCCATCGTGGAAGAATTCGGCGCGGCCAACGGACTGAAGTCGAAGACGGTCTTTCATCTGACTCTGGTCCTGGATGAACTCATCACCAACATCATTTCCTACGGCTATGCCGACCATGACGAGCATCCCATAGAGGTCTCCATATCCCTGGATCGGGACACGCTCCGAATCCGGCTGGAAGACGATGCCAGACCCTTCAACATTCTGGAGGCGCCGGAACCGGAACTGGACCTGCCTCTGGAGGAACGAGCTCGGCCCATTGGCGGCATGGGCGTGCATCTGGTCCGAAACATGATGCACAACATCGCGTACAAACGGGAAAACGGAAAGAACATCCTGCTGCTGGAAAAACAACTGACACAAAACGGCTGCGACAGCCGCAATTGACGGAGGTGTACGGTGGCTTTGAGTGAACTCAAGGAAAACGGCGTGACCATTCTGGCTGTGGATGGCAGTCTGGACGCGGAGGAAACCCAGATTCTGGAGACCAGGGTACTGGCTCTGCTGGAATCCGGGGAAACCGCCCTGCTCTTCGATTTCTCGGGGCTGGACTACATCAACAGCTCGGGACTGCGCGTGCTCGTGCTGGCCTACCAGCGTCTCAAGAAGACAGCCGGCAAGGTCGCCATATGCGGCATCAAGGACTACATTCAGGAAGTGTTCGAGGTCTCGGGCTACGACCGCATTTTTCCGCTCTTTCCGGACCGGGGGCAGGCACTGGCCGGAATGTAGTTGCACAAGGACAGAAAAAGAGACCGCCTGCGCACGCAGACGGCCTCTTTTTCATTGGAATTTTTCGAAAGTCTAGCCAAGGACTTCGGTAATCTTGGCCTTGAGCTCGTCGGGCTTGAACGGTTTGGTGATGAACGCGGTCACGCCCGCCTTCTCGGCAAGATTCTGCTGGGAAGCTTCGGACTCGGTGGTCACCATGATGATGGGGATGTCCTCGTAGCCCGGGGTGTTGCGCACCTTGCCCACCAGCTCCATGCCGTCCATCACGGGCATGTTCATGTCCGTGATGATAATGTCGAACTCCTCGCCCTGCTCGATGAAATCGAACGCCTTTTCCCCGTCCGGGGCCACAAAGGCTTCGAAGCCGAGGTCCGTGAGAATGGCACGATGCATGGCGCACATGGAACGGGAATCGTCCGCGGCCAGCGCCTTGCGCGCTCCCACGCCGACCTCCGGCAGTTTGGCCAGATCGTCCTCGGCCCTTGCCCCACCGATCTCCGCGAGCAGCGAACGGAACTCTTCCTGAATTTCCGAATCCTTGGAAACGGAAAGGGACGCAATCAGCGCATCTCCGGCTCCGGCGTTCTCGTACAAAGCGTCGAAAATGCGCGTGGCCTTGGAATTGATCACGGCGCGGGCCAGACGATCGCTCTGGGCGTCGGCCTTGCAGATCAGGTCGGTCAGGGTGGAAATCATGCCCGGATTGACGTGGCGTTCCAGCCCGCCGACCACGGCCATGAGAATCAGTTCGTCGGTCTCGTGCAACCCATCCACAAGGCAGATGATGCCCTTCATGGTGCCAATGCGGCCCAGCGCCTCGTACAGGGCATAGCGCACGTTCAGGTCTTCGGCCAGTCCCTTGTCATAGGCGGCGACAAGGCCATTGGCCCCGTTGCGGTCGCCGATGAACCCGAGCACGTTGGCGGTCAGGATGCGCATGTCCGTATCCCCGGTCTCGAACGCATCGAGCAGCATGGGTACCACGGGCGAGCCGATGGTGATCATGGCGTCCGTGATGATGCGGCGTACCGTGGGATTCTTGTGATGCAGATGGGAGACCAGAAAGGCACGGGTTTCCTCCAGCGGGAACGAGGCCAGGGCCTCGATGGCCTTCCAGGTGGTGATCTCGCATATCTCGTAGCGGTCCGGAGCCTCGCTCTCGATGAGCAGATTCCGGAAATACTCGATGGATTCCTCGTCGCCCAGCTTGCCGAGCGCCTCGATGCACGAGGATTTGATGAACGGGTCCTCGTGTTCCAGATGGAGGCGGAACACGGGCAGACCCACGGGATCGGCAATGCGCGCCAGCGAGGTCAGCACCTCCATCAGGCGATCGGGATCGGCCTCGGTCTCGGCAATGGCAACAAGGCCGGGAACCGCGCTCTTGAATCCATGCTCCCCGGCAACGCGAATGCACAGGATGCGATATCCGTCGTGCTCGTCGGTCAGCCCTTCCACGACCTTGGGTTCATTGTTGGAAAGCACGGCGTTCAGGGCGTTCACCACCATGTAGTCGATTGAGGTGTCGCCCACGGGGGCCTTGAGCAGGGCCACGAGGCCGGGAAGTGCCTCGGGGTCCTTGGTCCCGGAAATTTCATTCAGGATCGTGATCTGATCCAGGAATTCCTTGTTTCTGAAATCATCTAGACTGGTCATGGTTTCCTCTCCCCGTGGCTGGCGTTCCAACTGGCTATTCGAAGCAGAATTCGATGGTGAAATCTCCAAATTCGGTCGAGAAGGGGATCGCCATGATCGGCGATTTTGCCATATGCGAAATGGTGTGGTTGTCGCCCATGATGACCGAAGGCGTGGAGCCCTGGAACACAAGGCCCCTTTCCGCAAGTCCGGCTCGCGCCTGTCCGGAAATCATGTTGGTCAGTTCGCCCACCGCGTCCTTGACGTCCTGCATGATGTCCTCGATCTCGTCGCCAAGCATGTTCTTGACGATGGCGACCGCACATTTCTTTGAAAAGGACATGGAAACACTGCCGCTCTTGTCACCGGTAATGCCCACCAGACCGGTAACGTCTCCCACGGCCACGGCATTTTTCTTCACATACGGCCGGCCGACCTTGGGGGTTATGAACGCCATGGTGGACAACACGTCCACAGCGGCCTTGATGAAGGGCTTTGCCAATTCGACATCCATGTTATCACTCCTTGCCTGTGAGCGGATTGCTGTACCCCGTCCAGAGGTGTAGTCGCCCAACGGGTTCAAATCATTGCATGAAACAGAGTTTTCATTTTCCTGCGGCTCTGTTCCGGAATACTCCGTCCGTAATGTAACTACCTATCGGCTTCAAAGTGCCGGGTCAAGTCGTGTAGATTAGAAATAACGGTGTTTCCACCAGTTCCGAACCTTTTCGCGCCAGCCAGCCGAAACCTGCCGCGCTTGACATTCCCGCCCCGGTGAGCATTGTTCAAAACAAACCCTTCAACCACGAGGCAGGGCGCATGAGCACCTATACGATACACCCCATCGTCATGGGAACCAAGGTTTTCGACAAGGGCATGATGACCTACCAGCACGGGTACGGCGAGCCCTACACCATCCCCATCTATTCCTGGTACATGGAAGGCGGAGACAGGAAAATTCTGGTGGACACCGGGGAGATGCAGCCCATCGTATCCGAGGAACGGGAAAAGGCCATCGGCGGCAGGATATACACCTTTGAACAGGGGCTTGCCAAATACGGCCTCTCGCCCGAGGACATCGACATCGTCATCCACACCCACCTGCACAACGATCATTGCGAGAACGACTACAAGTGCGTGAACGCGCAAATCTACGTGCATGAAAAGGAGCTGGAGCACATCCACGATCCGCATCCGCTGGATTTCCGCTATCTGGAGGACTACATCGAGGATGTGGAGGACAACGGCCAGCTCGTGGTCGTGAACGGAGACACCGAAGTCGTGCCCGGCATCACCATGATCCACACCCCGGCCCACACCGAAGGCGGCATGTCCGTGCGCGTGGAAACCGAAAAGGGCTCGGTCCTGATCTGCGGTTTCTGCACCATTCTGGAAAACCTGTTCCCGCCCGTGGAAGTGCGGGCCATGGAAATGGAAGTCATTCCGCCCGGCACCCACATCAACGCCAATCAGGCCTACGACATCCTGCTCAAGGCAAAGGGCATGGCCGACCATGTCCTGCCCCTGCACGAACCCAAATGGGCGAGCATGGATACCGTGCCGGAATAGCGGCCAACCGAACCGAAACAAAAGACGCCCCGGCGGAACCATGGTTCCGCCGGGGCGTTTTCCCTGCGGGAAATGCCTGTTCAGAAAATGCGGCGCGCACCGATGTAGTGCTTTCGCCAGTAGGCGTTTGCCAGCGAGGATTCCATGACATGCCTGCCCGAACTCGGGCTGTGAATGAACGTGCCCCTGCCCGTGACAATCCCCACGTGCAACTGCTTTCCGGACTTGACCACCTTGTAGAAGACGAGATCACCGGGCTGAAGCGACTGCCGGGAAACCGGTCGACCGGCTCCGAACTGCTGCCATGAAATGCGCGGCAAAGCCACGCCGTGACTGCGGTACACGTACCAGACCAGCCCCGAACAATCGAATCCCCGAGCCGGAGAGTGCCCGCCCCAGACATAGGGCCGCCCGATCTGTGCATGAGCCGTGCGCACCACGGCCGTGCGTCTGGATGCCGACTGCGGCCTGGCACCGGGCGGGGCGGTCTCGATGTGTTGCCGACCTGCGCACGCAGCCAGAAACAGCAGCAGGCCCAGACATGCCGCACAGCAGGCCATCCGGGCAAAGACGCGGGGACGGTCGTGACGGCGAGCCATTCCGACTCCTAGCGGTTCACCGTGATGAAGGACTTGATTCCGCGCACGCCGGGAACGCTTGCGGCATGCGCCTCGGCAGCGGCCTTGGCCTCATCCGTGCCCACGATGCCGAGCAGCACCACGCGGCACTGAAGCACCTCGTAGTCGATGTTCGTGGACCAGATCGTGGAATCATTGACCAGCGCCTTCTTGAGCTTGGCCGAAATGTTCATGTTCCCGGCAGTGCCGCAGGTCGGATCGTCGCGTTTCGGCAACAGGTAGGTCGTCACCTCGCGCACGCCCTTCACGCCCCTGGCGATCTCCACGGCCCGATCCACCTGTTCGCGGCTCGTGTACTCGCCCACCACATACACGTGACCGAGATAGGTATAGGCGTCGAAATGCAGATACTCGACCAGTTCGTCCTCAAGAAACCGCTCCTCGATGATCGCGGACGTCTTCTTGTCCTCGGCCCACTGCCCGGGATTCCGCTCCTCCACGGCCACGTCGTACACGGCGCAGCCATTCAGCAGCAACAACCCGGCAAGCAGGGAAAAAACAAAGGCAAATCTCGAAAAGGCACGCATGATGGTCTTCTCCGATACTTTCTAGAGTTTCTCTAACCTACCGTGAAACCCGAATGCGCGCAAGACAGGGGCAAAAGGCAAGGCCTTCGGCGACCAGAGAAACTTTGATTCGGCCCGTCCCGGGCCTCACCCTTCGGGCGCAGCAAAGCCAGCGTCCAAATCCGCTGTCCTGCGGATTTGTCGTGAAAGTTTCTCTGGACTCTTCAAAACTTTTTGGCACTACGCCGCCTGTGAAGGATGGGGGAGCCTGTCCGATTCGTATGGCGGCGTAGGAAAATGCGGAAAAGCAAGTCTCTCTTTTGAAGCCACCCCGTTTCGAGAAATTGAAGAGGCCGGATGCATGTCCCGACAGGGCATGTATCCGACCTCTTCAATTTCTCGAAACATATGGGGATCCAAGGGGCCCTGCTCCTTGGCGGGTCCGGGCAGAGCCCGGCCCCCCGGGAGGGTCGCCGAAGGCATTCCCTATTCTTCATACAGAAGTTCGATGGCCTCGCGCAGGGCATCCGGGGGGACCATCCACTTGCCGGACCAGACCGGGGGCAGAGTGAGGGTCCGCTCGGGCAGCCGGATGGCGTAGCAGTGCAACCGCATGGGCGGTCGGCCGTGTTCACCGTATTTCATGTCCCCGGCAATGGGATGATTGCGGGAGGCGAGCTGCACACGAATCTGATGGGTGCGGCCCGTGAGCAGACGCACGGCCACCAGACTGTGATGCCGGCCCGAGACAAGTCCCATGACCTTGGCCAGCGCGGTCTTGCCGCGTCCGGTACGCACCTTCTGTCTGCCGGGCGCGCCCTCCTTCTGCATCCGGTCCTCAAGCAGGGTCACCCCGGGTTCGTCCCAACGGCCCTGCACCCAAGCGAGATACAGCTTGCCGACCTTGCCCGCAGCGAACAGGTCATTGAGTTCGCGCAGCACGTCGTAGGTTCTGGCAACCAGCAGCATGCCGGAAGTGTCGCGATCCAGACGGTGCGCCAGCGTGGGCGTGAATTCCGCATTCGGAAACATGAGCCGCAACCGTCCGGCCACGGAGTCGGTAATCCCGTCCCCGCCGTGGGCAGCCAGCCCGGCAGGCTTGGCCACGGCCAGAAGTTGATCGTCATGATAGGATATCTTCAAGGCCGGGGCATCCGCGGGAGCCACGGCCCGGGAATCGTTTCCGGGTTCGAACGGAGGAATGCGCACGGTCTGTCCCGCGTCCACGCGGTCGAACGGTTTCTTGCGTCCCTTGTCCACACGTACCTCGCCCTTGCGAATCCAGCGCATGATGGCGGAACGGGGAACGGACCTTCCGAGCCTGCGTTCCAGAAACTGAACCAGCTTCTGTCCGGCCTCGGCCTGACTGACTATGATGTTTTGTACCTTGGGCATGCGCAGGGGTGTATGCGTTTCCGTTACCGCGCGCAAGGATAACCCGACCGGGGCGGCGGAAAACCCGGATGCGGATTCTAACGGGATGGACCGCCCCTTTTGCCGGGCGTATGGTCATATTGGATCGAAAACCCTTTTCCGCGAGGCAATGCCCGTGCAATCCCTGGCCGGCCCCCGCATATTCGTGCTGACCGACACCCCGGAACCGTACGGCAAACATCTTTGCCGGGACGGAACCGAACCGGTGTACACGGACAACGTGCCTTCCCTGCTGGAATATCTGCGGGGAGTCGCAGTGGCCGGGCTGGTGCTCGAAATCGCCAAGGTCATGCAGGCCCAGTTGCAGGACAGGGACCGGCTGTTCGGTTATGCGGGCACGTTTCCCGTGCTGCGCAGCCGCATGCACCCGGAAACCGGGGTTGCCTTTCTGGATGACCCGGACTGCTTCTTCCGCAATCTGGACGCGGCGGCCGGAGAACACTGCCGAGGACACGCGCGCATATCCATGGTACTGGACTGCGAATTTTCCGGGGAAGACGATCCATTTCTGGCAAAGCCGGTACAGGCAAGCATCATGGATATCTCGCCGGGCGGCTGCTTCATCCGCACGGACAGGACTGCAAGCGATCAGCGATTCCTTTACCTGCGAGTGCCGGAACTCGGCAGCACGCGGCCCATCTTCTGCAACGTGCGCTGGCTCAAGAGCGTACGCGACAGCAAGGCCATGCCCGGCATGGGCGTGATGTTCATCGACATAACGCCTGACCAGGCAAAAAACATTTCGGCCCTGCGCCTGAAGGCATCATGATCAAAGAACAGCGCAGCAAGGTTGCCAACTCCCGGGGATTTCCCTATGCTTTCACAATGGGAGCAATTCGTGGAATGATCCGAATGGCCATGGCGGCCTGCCTTTTTCTGGCAACAGTGATTCCGGCCCGAGCCGAAGATCGGCCCGTGCGCATTCTTCTGGCACAGGCTCCGGGACTCGCCGAGCAGATCGATGGCAGCACGCAGGGACTGTATGCGGACACGGCCCGGGAACTGGCTCGCAAGGCCGGGCTGGAGGCCCGCATCCTTGCCGTGCCGGGATCGGAACTGTGGCAATGTCTGGAACAGGGCAAGGCCGACATGATCCTCGCCCCGCAGGTCGAGAATCTGACTTCTGAACGGGACCTCGGCCCGATACACACCGTGCGCACCGGAATCATCATGCGCAAGGACCGGCAGAAACTCAGGCTGCGCCAACTGCGCGGCGGACAGGGTGGCCGTGATCCCGGGCACCGGGCATGATCCCGGACTGAACGTCAGACAGAAATTCGCGGTCATCCGGGACAACGACATGATCCGGGCCATGAAACGGCTGGCGGCCGGAGAGATCGAATGCGTTGCCGGACCGCTGCCCGCATTGGATGCAGCCATGAAGGACATGGGCACGGGCCGCGCCATGCTGGGAACGCCCAGAGAACTCTCCCGGGTCCAGTTGCATGCATTCCTGCAAAGGAACGCGTCGCCAGCCCTTGTCGACGCCCTGACCCGGGCCGTGGAAAAACGTGACGCTTCAAGGCCCGCAACCAGTCTCTCAAATGATTATCTGTTATAATTCGGATGACACCCCACGACGACTGGTGTAACACGACTCCATTATCATTCACGAAATCAAACAATTCGTGCGATACGAAAAGCGTATGAACAACAAAGGCAGGCTGAAAAAGACGCGACCGTTCTTTTCCACCGGCAGGTCCATTTCCCGGGACCTGACGGCCAGCCTTGTGTTCATCGTTCTGCTCGTGGCCCTGTCCATGGGCGGATACGCCTATTGGGAACAGTCGCAGGAGATGCGCAATTCGGCCGAGGAAAAGGCCGAGGACACCATTACCAGCGTGGCGGAAATTCTGGCGGTTCCCATCTGGAATCTGGACTATGACAACGCCCGGCTCATCGGTTCGGTCTATACCCATGACGAAATGGTGCAGGGCATCCGCATCTACGGCTCACGCAACGAGGTGGTCTTTGCCCATGAAAAGTTCTCGGGCGCACAGGCCGACTTCAGCAAGGTGCGCAGCATCGTGTTCGAGGGCCGCACCATTGGCCGGGCCGAAATCGACTTCACGCTGGCGCGGCAGAAAAAGCTGCTCGACGAACAGCTCGTGGTCTCCAGCCTGATCATCGTGGTGGCCGTCTCCGTGATTCTGGCCGTGACCGGCCTGCTTCTGCGCGTGTTCCTGAACAAGCCGCTGGCCGTGCTCCAGCAGGGCATCGCCCGGGTGGCCAAGGGCGACTTTTCCTACGATTTCGGCGAAGTCTACCATGCCGAGCTTCTGGAGATAGCCAAGCGCTTCCGGCGCATGAGCTCGGAGATCGAGGCGCGCGAGAAAAAGCTTCAGGCCATGAACAAGACCTTGCAGGAGGCCGAGGAAAAGTATCGCGGCATTTTCGAAAACGCGATCGAAGGCATTTTCCAGGCCACGCCGGACGGAGTCCTGCGCCGCGCCAACCCGGCCATGGCCCGCATCTTCGGCTATGAATCCCTTGATGAGTTCCTTTCCAACGTGCGCAGCCTGAGCTCCCGGATCATGGTCAATCCGGACCGCATTCAGGAATTCTACGATCAGGTGCGCGAACTCGGACAGGTCAAGCGGTTCGAGGCGGAATACTACCGCAGGGACGGCAAGACCATCTGGACCTCCCTGAATGCCCGCGCCATCTACGACGATGCCGGGACCTTGGTGTTCATCGAAGGCATTCTCGAAGACATCTCGGAACGCAAGAAGGCGGAACAGGAGCTGGCTGAACTCAACCGGCATCTGGAACAGCTCGTGCGCGAACGTACCGAGGACCTCGTGAACAAGGCCCGGGAACTGGAGGAGGCCAACCAGCGACTGCGGGAACTGGATGAAATGAAATCCGCGTTTCTGTCCTCGGTCTCCCATGAACTGCGTACACCCCTGACCTCGATTCTGGGCTTTGCCAAACTCCTGAACAAGGAGTTCTCCAAGAATTTCATGCCGCTGGCCGGTGACGACAAGAAGCTGGTGCGCAAGGGCGAGCGCATTCAGGAAAACCTGTTCATCATCAGCCACGAGGGCGAACGGTTGACCCGGCTGATCAACGACGTGCTTGACCTGAACAAGATCGAATCCGGCCGCATGGGCTGGCGCGACGAACGGCTGAACATGGGTGAAATCGTGGACCTCGCGGTACAGGCGGTCAAGGGCATGTTCGCCCAGAACCCGGACGTGGAACTGATCATGGAAGTGGACTCGGGCCTGCCGGAAATCGAAGCCGACCCGGACCGCATGCAGCAGATACTCATCAATCTGCTGAACAATGCAGCCAAGTTCACGGAAAAGGGAAGCGTCACGGTGCGCGCATTTCCGCGCTTCGGGCAGGTACGGCTGGAAGTCGCGGACACGGGCATGGGCATCCATGCCGAAGACCAGAACCGGATTTTCGAGAAATTCCACCAGACCCGCTCCGACACCATGGAAAGCAAGCCCAAGGGAACGGGGCTGGGCCTGACCATCTGCCGGGAGATCGTGGAACACTACGGCGGACGCATCTGGGTGGAATCCGAAGTCGGTCAGGGCAGTACGTTCATCTTCACGCTTCCGGCCATCAACGCCTGATCCCCGCTTCCGTCGGTTTCACTCACGCCGGGTCATCGGCCCGAATCACCACCAGCGTCACGTCGTCCTCCTGCTCCCCGGCACCGCGGAATTTCCGCACGGCCAGGCTCACGGCATCCAGAATCTCCTGCGCACCGGCACGGGCATTGGCCCGAATGATCTCGCGAATGCGCGCATTGCCGAACATCTCGCCCTTGGCATTCCGCGCCTCCCATGCCCCATCCGTGCCCAGCAACAGCACCTGTCCGTCCGTGGGATAATCCATCCAGTGCTCATGGTACTGCCAGGATTCCTCCACGCCCAGCGGGATGTCCTCTCCGCGCAGTTCGCGAAACGAATCCGAGCCCGGGTCATACAGCAAGGGCGGCTGGTGTCCGGCGTTGATCCAGACCATGCTGCGATGCGCGGGGTCGAGAATCAGAAAGAACAGGGTCATGAACCGCCCTGTCTCGGTCAGATCCCGCGCCAGATGCCGATTGGCCAGCGAGATGTTCCGGGACGGCGAACCGGGCATGGCCGCGCCCTGCCGCACAACGGCCCTTCCCGCAGCCATGAGCAGGGCCGCGCCGATGCCGTGGCCGGACACATCGCCCACGGCCACGGCCAGCCGACCGCACTCGATGTCGTCGCACCCGATGAAATCATAGAAATCCCCGCCGGTTTCATCGCTGAACCGGCTGACCCCGGCAAGTTGCAGACCCGGCACTTCCGGAGGCGCATCCGGCAGAAAATGCTGCTGCACCTCCTGCGCGATGCGCAATCCCTCGCGCATGCGGGAACGGTCGCGCAACGCGCCGATCATGCGGTTCGTATGCCCGGCGATGAAGCCGAGTTCGTCCGTGGTGGCCACGGGCACCAGCCGGGTCAGGTCGCCGAGGCTGACCCGCTCCAGCACGCGGGTCTGATTGCGGAACAGCAGATTCAGATTCCGGGAATAGGCCAGCACCAGATTGATGACCATGGCAATGAGCAACCCCATCACGAACACGATCTCCCAGAACACGGCCTGCCCCAGCTCCCGGATGCTCTGCCGATCCGCAAGCCGCCCGGCCAGCCATTGCACGTCTCGGAACACCACCAGAAGCAGAATCACGGTGACCAGCAGCAGAACGCTAACCGAGACAAGGGAGAACCGCCGGGTCAGAGGGGTGAATCGTTCCGGAGGATCATAGATGGCGCCTCCGGCAAGGGCCTCGCGGATAACGGCCTGTTCGCGCCACAAGGACGCGTCCAGCCCGGCGAACACCCCCACGGTGAAGATGCCGAGCACCAACTTCATGCCGCTCTGCATCAGGGGGATATCGTGAAGAACAAGCATGATCAGGGCCGAGCAGCACCCGGCTGCGGTATACAGGGCAAGCTCCAGCCGAAACTGGGCCAGAGACCGGCGGCAGGAACGCCTCGGCACCACAAAGCGTTTCTCCAGAAAATCGCGCAGGACGTAAGCCACGGCCAGAGGCGCGAGAATGACCAGCCCGAGCTCCCAGACCGGGAGCGCTTCCAGCAGCGGTCAGACCTGTCCGGCGTACACCGTGCCGCCCAGAACCGCGAAAATGTAATAGGCCAGCGCCCGCATGCTTTCCCCCATGTTTTTTCGGCCGATCCCGCCGAAATGGACGGGCTGTCACAGAGTGTAAAATACCGATGCTTCGATGGACAAGTTTTTTTCAACACGGTAATATGGCGTCATGAAAAAAACATTCCTGCCCATCCTGCTGTGTCTGGTCCTGACGGCTTCAACGGCCCTGGCGGGCGGAGTACCGCGCAAGCTGGCCGTGTTCGAACTCGGCGAGTCCGTGCAGAAATATCTGGGGCACTGCCACCTCGACACCATCAGCCCCATGCCCGACGCTCCGTTTCTGACCGAAGCGCACATCAAGGGCGAGACCCTGCCCGGCGTACGCGGCGGCAGTCTGGTCTTCGGCAACTGCGTGCATCCGGAAAAGATTCTGCGCATCAAGATCAAGTTCGAGGACCGCAGCCAGAAGCTGTTCAAACGGCTTCTGAAGCTCTACAAGGAAAAGTTCGGGGATGCGCAGAACTGGCTGGGGGACCCGTTTCACAACGTGATCGCGTGGGAATGGGTGTTCACGGAAAAGGACGACACCGTGAACGTGGTGCTCATGTGGAGCCGCGACCCGGAACTCAGGCCCGGCGTATCCATCAAGATGACATGGCAGTCGAGGCTGGAGCAGGAATTCGACTGCTTTCAAAAGAAGCACAGGGAATCCCGGGGTGGCAAGGGCAGGAACGTCCGTCTGAGCCTCGGTGACTTCGTGCCCAGATAGCCATGGCTCGCATAGCCTGGAACGGAATCAGCCTTTCGCTGCCCCGGGGATGGGAAATCGCGGCTCTGGAAAAAAACGGATTTCTGCTGCATGCCGACCAGCGTCCGACCTGCGAGGTCAAGTGGGAGCAGATTTCGGGAGCGTTCTCCTTTGACAAGCACCTGAGAAAACTGGAAAGGGAATTCCGGGAAACCCGCCTCCAGCCAGTGGACAAGGGAGAGACGCCTCAGGTGTGGGCCGATGCGGTCACCCGACTGGAATGGTCCGGGCTGCGGCTTCAGAGCTTTTCCTGGAACACGGAATCCGAACGCGGACTTGGCGCGATCATCCACAATCCCGACACCGGGCTTGCCGCCCTGATCCAGTTCTTTCTTCACAAGGAGACGGATACGAGTCCTGCGGCCCGGGTCCTGTTTTCATTCCGGGATCATCTGGCCGGAAAGACCCGCCCATGGACTGCGTTCGGCCTGAACGCCAGATTGGCAGGAGACTGGCGGCTGCACGAATTCTCGTTTCACCCCGGCCACTTTTCCCTGCTTTTCCACCGTTCCCCGGACAACAGGGAAACTCCCGGAAAAAAACGCGGCACGTTCCTGCTGCTGCAACGCCATGCCCCGGCATCGGTTCTGCTGGAGAACAGCACGCTCGAACACTGGGTCCGCACAGTTCATGCCGAACTCCTGCCGAAACGTCAAAATCTGGAAACCGAACGGGAAACGATATCATGGGCCGGGGAAACGCTTGCTTCTCCGATACGCAGACTTCTGGGGCGGGACGAATTTTCCCGGGGACGGGTCTGGCTTCCCCCGGAAACAAGCGCCATACTTTCCGTGGCAGCCTACGGCCGCGTGAAAATCTCCAAACGCGAATTCAGTGAAATCTGTGATCGGTATGCAGTTGCGTAGAAAAAAAACGCCGCTCCCGGAATTCGATCGGAATCAGGCGCTGGACATGGTTCCGGTCCGCAACCGCGAAGTGACCGAAAACCATCTGGACTCCGGTCTGGTGCGACTGAACTACCCTCTTGCGCTCCGGCCCTGGTATGCGCGCATTGCGGCGCGGGCCGGACTGTGGGACGGTGCTCCCCTGATCAGAAAACTGGAGCTGGACCGTCTGGGCACGTTTGTCTGGGAACGCATCAACGGCGCGGATTCGGTGCGGGACATAGCCTCGGCTCTGGCCGCGCACTTCCAGTTGCAAAACCGCGAGGCGGAACTTTCCACTGCCGCGTTTCTCAAGACCCTTGGTCAGCGCGGCATCATCGGCATCCGCCGGGTCGAATCCGAAAACGCGGACTAGTTCAGGGGCGAAGGATCGGGCAATCCCACTTCCCTGCAACAGGCCCGCGTCACCTTCCACGCAATGTGCTCGTAGAAATCCGGGGGCAGTTCCTCCAGCCCGAGGTCGAGCTTGGCCATGTCCCGCGCGCTCACGTAGTACAGGAGCTGCGACCACATCAGGGTGTGGCAGAACACCGCCTTTTCCCGGGCCATTTCAATGCCGGCGCGCTTGAGAAAGGCCAGCATGCCGTTCTCGAAAATCATGAACCCCTCAAGCAGGGTCCTGTGCAGGATCGAATCGCGACCGAACACGGTCTGCACGATCAGGTCGGACTGCGGGATGAACTCCTCGCGCGCGGTTTCCAGAAACAGCGTGCGGATGATCCCGAACATGGCATCGGAAACAGCCTGCCTGTCGGAAAAGTCGATCTTGGAATGGATGTCGAACAGTTCCTGATAGTTGAGCCCCCGCTCCAGGGAATAGGTCACCACTTCCCGGTACAGGTTCTCCTTGGACTCGAAATGGTACATCACGGTGTTCAGGGAGACTTCCCCTTCCCGGGCCAATTCCCGGATGCCCACGCCATCACGCCCCTTTTTCGCGAACTTTTCCAGGGCGATATCCAGCAGCTTTGCCTTGGTAGCCTTTCCGTCGCTCCGTTTCGGCTTCACGCTTTTCCCCTTCTTTCAAAGGTTTTACTTGTACACAACGTTCGATACGAAACCCAGCCGCATCATCCTTTTCATGTTTCCCTGTTCCGGTCTGGACCATATTTTTCCATGATGCTATTATTATATCAGGTCCAATCCCTTGCTCAAAGGAGAAAAGCATGAACAACGAAGACGTCAACGCCTGCAAGCAGTGGCTCAACGAAGTGAACTGGGACATGATTCACGAGGACGCCATCACCATGTATCTGGAATGGGGCAACAACAACTACCGCGACGCCATGCGCGCCCCGGTGACCCGGAGCGGCGAGTATTCCATCTACTTTGCCATCGACACGTGGGAAGAACCCAAGGTCGTGCTCATGCGCATGGACAACTACGGTTCCACCGTGCTCTGTTCCAAGAAACTGCCGCCCGATCTGGCCGCGGACCTGAAAAAGGACATCGGCGGCATCAAGGGCATTCTCGAACTCACCCCGGCCATCAAGGAATGGCTCATTGCCGAACTGGAAGCCTGACGCGGCCCGGCTTCATCACTTCATGATCACCAGCTTCTGTCCCGGGTGTATCGTGCTCCTGCGGTGCATGCCGTTGAGCTTGAGCAGCCGGGACAGAGGCATTCCATGCTTGCGGGCAATGGCGGACAGTGTGTCGCCCCGCCGCACGGTATAGCTCTTGCCCCGATACGAGGCACGATACTTCTCGATCAGCGGCTGGAACCGTTTGGCAAAATTCCTGGCCGCGCCCTCGGGCAGAAACAGGGAATGATCCCCGCCCGGCACCACATCGTCCAGAAGCTGGGGATTCAGGTCCTTGATCCCCTTGAAATCCGTTTTTGCAGCCTCGGCAATCACCACCACGGGCACGGTCCATCGGGTCTTGAGCCGCACCCGGTCGAACCGGATCGGCGGATAATGGTCCCGGGGTTCGAGCCGGAATCCGAACCGGGCCGGATCGGACAGAATGATCTTCGCGGCAATGGCCCGGAGCATGTAGCGCTGGGTTTCCAGAGGCAGGTGCAGCCGATAGTAGTTCGACACCTTCTGCTGCCTGACGCGCCTTTCCAGCCCCTTTTCCCCCATGTTGTACGCGGCGCAGGCCATGGTCCATGACCCGAACATGCCGTACAGATCGCGGAAATACCGGGCAGCGGCCCGGGTGGCGAAATGAAAATTGCGCCGGTCGTCGATGTACCGGTTCACGGTCAGTCCGTAGTTCCTGCCCGTCGAGCGGATGAACTGCCAGACCCCGCGCGCACCGGCATGCGACCCGGCGTGGGACAGGAGCGCACTTTCGATCACGGCCACGTACTTCAGGTCCGAGGGCAGTCCGGCCCCGGAAAACACCCTTTCGATATGCGGGAAGAACCGCGTGGAACGCTTGAGATACAGGATGATCTGAGCGCGGTCCCAAAGCATGAGCAGAAGCTCCTTTTCAAGACGCTCGCGCACCTGCGAATCCTCCAGAGGGACCCGCTCGCCGCAGAAGGTCAACGGCCCCCGGATGCGTATGGCGGATTCCAGAGACGGAAACGCGGCCGGTTCCAGCGGGGTCGCCCGAACCGGCAGAGCCGAAAACAGTACGAATCCCGCAACCAGCGGGATCAGAACGCGCCGAATCATGTACCAATCCTTGGACGCGCCACACCGGGAATTCCGATGTGGCGCGGATTTTCTAGAGTTTCGCCTTGAGCACGATGTCCGTGATGGGCCCGCGCGAACGGTCGCCCTTGAGCACCATGTGCGCGTAATTCCTGAACCCTTTCAGTTTCTTCACGGTCCAGTTCAACCCGTTGTTGGACTCGTTCAGGTACGGGTTGTCCACCTGCCGGGTATCGCCCAGACAGATGCACTTCACGCCCTCACCCATGCGGGTGAGCAGCGCCCGGGTCTCGCCCCGGGACAGGTTCTGCATCTCATCCACGATGACCACGGCGTTTTCGATGTTCATGCCCCGGAGAAACGCCACGGGCTGAATTTCGAACCGTTTGGGATTCAGGCTGAGATTGTCCGCGCCCGGGTCCTTGAAGACACGATTGGCGCTGCGGACGTCGTGCAGCTTGAGCAGCAGGTCCTGCACATACTTGATGTACGGCAGCATCTTCTCCTCGATATCCCCCGGAAGATACCCCATTTTCGCGCCGATTTCCACCACGGGCTTGACCAGATATATCTTGCGGAACACATTGTCCTTGCGCTCCAGAGTCAGATACAGGGCCGCAGCCAGGGACAGAAACGTCTTGCCGTATCCGGCCTCGGACTGAATCGACACCAGATCGATGTCTTCGTCCAGCATCAGTTCGAAGGCCAGATTCTGATACACGCTGCGTGGCCGGACTCCCCAGACCTCATGCGTGTAGTTCACGGGTTTGGGACCGCCACTGCCATGAAACACGGGCATGCCGCTTTCCCAGGTGAAACTGTTGGGAATCACGGTCTCGCCGTCCTCCACGAATCCGGTGTACCGTTGCGACTCGGACCGGAACGGATCGGAATCCCGATACTCCTCGCACGGAATGCCGTGGCATCGAGCCTTGATCTGAAGGATGCGATCATTGGTGATCAGCATGGCCTGTTCCGGGGCCATGTGCATGATCTCCTTGAGAATGCGGTCATCCATCCATTCGTCGGTCAAAGTGACCGCAAATTCCGGCGCCAACACATTGATGTTTTCGTCATGCAGAATGGCGCGCACGGCCTGTGACACGACATGGCCGATGCGCGGGTCCTTTTTCAGGCCGTCCAGTTCGGCCAGAACCGTGTAGGGAATGTAGATCTGGTTGTCCTGCCCGTTTCTCAGGGCAGCAATGGATTTCGGATTTTCAATGAGGACGTTGGTATCGAGGACGTAATGCTTTTGTGCCATATCCCCCGTCCGGTTTTGGCGTTGCGAGGCTCGGTCTTCCCCTGTCGCGTGGAAACGGATCAGCCGGGCGTATCCATGGAACCTCCTGCTTTGGCGCGCATGATAACCATGTCCACTTTTCATGAAAATGTCTAGATCGAACTCTGGCACAGTCCGTTATTTTCCGCATGGCGAACAGGTGACGATCGGCGCGTTTGCAGGTAGAAGGCTGTTACCCGGCATGTGCCGGTCAATCGACCAAAAGGAGAACCTTCCATGAAATACATCGCTGTCCTTGAACAGGAAAAGAAAGGCGTTGCCGTGACTTTCCCGGATTTTCCGGAATGCGTGACCTTTGGCGCAAACGAGGAAGAAGCCGTGGACATGGCGCATGAGGCTCTGGCCATGTTTGCCGAGCTTCAGGCCGAATCCGGTCAGGAGCTGCCCGCACCCATGTCCCCGGATGAAATCCGGGAACTGCCCGAGACCCGAGGCAACAAGACCATATCCGTGGAAGTGGCCGGAGACGGCTCGGATTTCGAGACAGTGGAAGTCACCCTGCACGGCCACCTGCTCGACCGCATCGTGCGCTATGCCGAATCCTACGGCGTCGACCCCGCCGATTTCCTCGCCGTGGCCGCGCGCGAAGCCATGCGCAACGACGTGTTCGGACAGGAATAGGAAGAGGCCTTCGGCGACCCTCCCGGGGGGCCGGGCTCTGCCCGGACCCGCCAAGGAGCAAGGCCCCTTGGATCCCCATTCTGTTTCTGGAATTTGAAGAGGCCGGAAGCATGCCCTGTCGGGACATGCTTCCGGCCTCTTCAAATTCCAGAAACGGAAAAATCCAAAAAAAAAGTTCTTCTTTTGCTTGTCCGTTTCCCCTGAATCACTTTCATCGACAGGACAAGAAGGACTGTTCCGCAAGCCACTACGTCGCCATGCAAGCGGGGCAAGTTGCCTCATCCTTCACAGGCAGCGTAGCGCCATGAACCCCGATCGCCAAAGGCTCTCTTCCGTTTTTCTCGAACTACACGTAGTCGGGGTAATCCGTGCACAGCAGGTGCAGCGGGGCCTCGTCCTCCTCGATTTCCGGGAAACGGGGCATGGGGTTGAGAAACCGGTTGTCCGTGTTGTCATCGTTCACGGACGAAACCTCGCCGACCAGCACGTGGCCCTTGCCCTGTTCGCCGTAGAAACGATGATACATGCCACGCTCAAGGGTAATGGATTCACCCGGGACGAGCACGACCTTGCCGCCCGGTTCCACCACGCGTTCCATGCCGTCCACCTTCACGGCCAGAGGCTGGTCCGAGAGCTGCTCATCCCTGTCCGAGCCGTACAGCTCGATGACCAGATTGCCGCCGCCCCGGTTGATGATGTCCTCCATCTTGGTCCAGTGGAAATGCATGGGGCAAATCTGGGCCTCGCGCACGATCATGATCTTTTCCGCATACGGTTTGGGATGGCCCGTGGCCATGTTGCCGTTGCGGATGGTGAACAGAATCAGACCGCGATGCTCGAAATCGCCCTTGCCGTAATCCGTGAGATCCCAGCCGAGCTGATTGGCAACCACCTCGGTGTCGCCCCTGCCCTTCCAGTCCTCGGGGGACCAGAACGCCCATGTCGGCAGATGAAACTGATGTTCCGCAAGAAACGCCTTGGCCTCGCGGATGTATCCATTGATTTCGCTACGCTTCATTGTACTGTATTCTCTTGCTTTTTATTTCTTGTCCATTCGAATCCCGGTCTCGGGATCAAAGAACAGGGGCTTGGTTGCGTCAAAGGCGAGACGCATGGTCTCCCCGGCCTTTCCGGCATAGTCCGGACAGGAACGGCACACGGTTTCCACCCCGTTCACGTCAACATGAATCAGGGTATCCGGGCCAGTGGGTTCCATGACATTGACCGTGCAGTCCACGGCAACGATGTTGTCCCAGCTCGCCATGCCTTCCTGCATGTCCGTGAAGCTCTCGGGCCGGATGCCCATGATTGCCTTCATGCCCGGGGCAAGCCGACCTTTTGCCTGCACCGGAATGCGGAAGGTCTGGCCCGTGGAATTGGTCAACGGGGCAGCAAGCATGCCGCCCTCGCCCTGCTCCAGCGTCACGGGGATGAAATTCATGGACGGCGAACCGATGAATCCGGCAACGAACAGGTTGCTCGGGTCCGAATACACCCCGGCCGGGGTGTCGAACTGCTGCACGATGCCGTCCTTCATGATGGCGATGCGGTCGGCAAGGGTCATGGCCTCGATCTGATCGTGGGTCACGTACACGATGGTGGTACCGAGCCGCTGATGCAGCTTCTTGATCTCGGTGCGCATCTCCACGCGCAGCTTGGCGTCGAGGTTGGAAAGGGGTTCGTCGAACAGGAAGATCAGGGGATCGCGGGCAATGGCGCGGCCCATGGCCACGCGCTGACGCTGGCCCCCGGAAAGCTGGGACGGCTTGCGGTCCAGCAGATTGTCGATCTGAAGAATCTCGGCCACATGCGCGATGCGCCGCCTGATCTCGTCCTTGTCCATCTTCCGGGTTTCCAGACCAAAGGACAGGTTCCTGCGCACGGTCATGTTGGGATAGAGCGCATAGGACTGGAACACCATGGCGATATCCCGATCCTTGGGCGGCACGTGATTGACCACGCGATCCCGGATGCGGACTTCGCCCGAAGTCACGGTTTCCAGCCCGGCAATGAGATTCAGGAGCGTGGACTTGCCGCACCCGGACGGGCCGACAAGCACCAGGAATTCGCCCGGTTCAATGGCGATATCAATGCCCTTGAGCACCTCCACGGAGCCAAAGGACTTGCGAACATTGTCAATGACGAGGGATGCCATACCGTATCCTCTTATCCTTTCACGGCACCGGCCGTCAGGCCGCGCACAAAGTATTTTCCGGCCACGAAATACACGAACAGGGTGGGCAGGGCCGCGATGATGGCCCCGGCCATGTCCACGTTGTATTCCTTGATGGAGCTGGATGTGTTCACCAGATTGTTCAGGGCCACGGTCACGGGTTGTGTTGCGCCCGTGGAGAAGCAGACGCCGAACAGGAAGTCGTTCCATATCTGCGTGGTCTGCCAGATGATGGAAACCATGAAAATGGGCTTGGAAACCGGGAGCATGATCTTCCAGAAGATGCGAAGGAAACCGGCCCCGTCGATCCTGGCCGCATTGACCAGCTCCGTGGGCACGCCAACGTAGAAATTGCGGAAGAACAGGGTGGTGAAGGCCAGCCCGTACACGGTGTGCACCAGCACCAGTCCCCACATGGATTCGGACAGTCCCAGAAGTCCCAGAGTCCGGGCCATGGGCAGAAGCACCACCTGAAAGGGAATGAAGCAGCCCAGCAGCAGCATGGCGAAAAACGCGTCGCTGCCCTTGAACTTCCACTTGGCCAGCACATAGCCGTTGGCCGCGCCCAGAAAGGTGGACAGAAGCACGGCCGGAATCACCATGCGGATGGAGTTCCAGAAAAAGCCCTTGATGCCCTCGTTGGTCACGCCGATGGTGGCATAGCCCCATGCCTTGCGCCACGGCTCGAAGGTGACGTCGTGCGGCAGGGAGATCAGGGTTCCGGTACGAATCTCGTCCAGCGGCTTGATCGAGGTGAGCAGCATCACGAAAAACGGGGCCAGATAATAGAGCACGAACAGGCCGAGCACCGCGTAGATTGCGACACGGGCAGCGGTTTCGCCCGGAGTTCTTGCGGCGACGCTAGGCATGGCGCTTCCTCCTGAGTTCGGAATAGAGGTAGGGCACGATGATGGCCATGACCATGAAGAACATCATCATGGAACTGGACGCGCCAAGAGCCAGCCTGCCCCGGCTGAAGGCATAGGCATACATGAACGTGGCGGGCAGGTCCGAGGAATAGCCCGGACCGCCCCGAGTAAGCACCACGACAAGGTCGAAGCTCTTGATGGCGATATGCGTCAGAATGATGAAGGAACTGAAAAACACGGGCCTGAGCGTGGGAATGATGATCCTGCCATAGATGCGCGGCAGGCTTGCGCCGTCCACCTGCGCGGCCTTGATGATGGAATCGTCGATGCCGCGCAATCCGGCAAGGAACAGGGCCATGACAAACCCGGACGACTGCCAGACCGCGGCAATGACCACGGCGTAGATGGACATCTCGGAATTCACCAGCCAGTCGAAGGTGAACGAGGTCCATCCGGCCTCGCGCACCAGCCGTTCGATGCCCAGACCGGGATTCAGAATCCACTTCCACGCCGTGCCCGTGACCACGAAGGACAAGGCCAGGGGGTAGAGGTAGATGGTCCGGATGTATTCCTCGGCCCGAATCTTCTGGTCCAGAAATATGGCCAGCATCAGGCCGACGCCCGTGCAGATGGCGATGAAGAGAAAACCGAAGACCAGCAGGTTCCGGCAGGCCACGTACCAGCGCTCGATGCTCCACAGTTTCACGTACTGGGCCAGCCCCACGAAGTCGTACGACGGCAGAAACGTCGACTTGGTCATGGAGATGTACAGGGTCCAGAGAATGAAGCCGTAGATGAAGATGACCATGGCCACGAAACTCGGGGCGACCACGATTCTGGGGAGCGCGCCCTCCAGCAGGGAGAAAAAGTTGTTCGGTCGTGCGCTTTGATTCATTGGGTTCCCAGGCCCGCAGGGGGGCCGATCTTGCGGAAAAACAGGGAGGGCGGGATTGTTCCCGCCCTCCTGAAGGTCATTACATCTTGGCTTCGGCAACGGCCGCGGCAAGCTGCCTTGCGCCGTCCGCAGCGGACGTGTCGGAATTGAAGAAGTTGGTGATCACGTCGAGCATGGCACCGCGAACAGCCGGGGAAACAGCCATTTCATGAGCCATGGACGGCATGAGGCCGCCGCTCCTGGCAGTGGCTTCGAACGCCTTGATCGCGTCCCTGGCAACCGCGTCGAACGCGTCCTCGGGAATGCCGGAACGCACCGGGATGGAGCCCTTGTTCACGTTGAACACGATCTGGAAGTCCGGGGACAGGATCAGGCGGGCCATGGCCTTCTGCGCGGCCTGCGCATCCGGATCGCTCACGCGGAACATGATGAAGGAGTCCACATTGAACAGGAACGCGTCATCAGTGCCGAAGACCGGAACTGCAAGGTAGTCCTTGCCCGGCTCCATGTTGGCGGCGGTAAACTCGCCCTTGGCCCAGTCGCCCATGAACTGCACGCCGGCCTCGCCCTTGATCACCATGGCGGTGGCAAGGTTCCAGTCGCGGCCCGGGGCATTCTTGTCCGTGTACTGCTTCATGCGGCCGAACATCTCGAAGACCTTGACCATGGTGTCGCTGGCCAGCGCCTTTTCATCGGCCTCGATCATGGCCTTCCTGTAGAAATCGTTGCCGCCCACGCTGGCGACCAGGGATTCGAAGGCCGTGGCTTCCTGCCACGCCTGTCCACCCCAGGCAATGGGGGTCATGCCCGCCTGCCTGATCTTTTCGCAGGCATCGAAGAATTCATCGGCAGTGGTGGGAATCCTGGCTCCGGCCTTCTTGAACACGGCCGGATTGATCCACATCCAGTTGATGCGGTGCACGTTCACCGGCACCGCGACCCAGTGGCCTTCGTATTTCATGATGTCGGCCACAACGCCGGGCACCATGGAATCCCACTTCTCGGCCCTGGCAACGTCGTCCAGATTGGCGAGTACGCCGAGTTCGGCCCAGTCCTGAATCTGGGGGCCCTTGACCTGTGCTGCGGTCGGCGGATTGCCGGACACGGCGCGGGACTTCAGGGCGGTCATGGCATTGGAACCGGCTCCGCCCGCAACAGCGAAGTCCTTCCAGGAATGCCCTTCCTTCTGAAGCATCTTCTGGAGTTCCTGAATGGCAGCGGATTCGCTGCCCGAGGTCCACCAGTGCAGCACCTCGACTTCGCCAGCAAACGCGCTGGCAGCAAACATGGTCACAGCGGCAATGGCCGCAAGAAGCAGCCTGAGCTTCCGAATCATCCTCATACCTCCTCCACTCGCGTGGGATACCGGGATTGTGTGTTGAAACGCGGTTGTCCGCTTTGCCACGATTTCGGGGCGCCTCCACACCCGTTGACGCGGCGACGGCTTTTTTAGACGTTTTCGCGCCATTGGGCAATGTTTCGGGTCGATAATTCAGCTTTTTCAGCCCCAAACAGGCCTTTCCGCCGGAAATCAGTGGGAAATCCGGACAAAAGCCGGTTTGACCAGAATCACGACCCGGCGGTTTTTCGACTGGTTGTCGGGAATGGCCTTGCCCGCCTTGTCCTCGTTCGGAGCAAGGGGACGGGTATCGGCCAGCCCCATGACCTGAATGTCGTCCCCGGGAAATCCATGCTCGATGAGATACCTGGCCACGGAAGAAGCACGGGCCGAAGAGAGTTCCCAGTTGGAGGGGTATTGCGTGGAGTGGATGGGCAGGTTGTCGGAGTGGCCTTCGATGGTCAGACGGTAATGGGCCTCGGTGAGTGGCCCGGCAAGACGACTCAGGATGTCCATGGCACGCGGGGTCAGGGTCGCGCTGCCCAGATCGAAGAACACCCCGCCGCGCAGATTCACGGCCACGGCATCGGGCCGCAGCTTCAGGGAAATGGCCGGAGCCTCGCCGCCGATGAGCCGGGCCAGTTCAAGTTGCAGTTCGAACAGATTCTTCCCCTGCCTTTCCGGCATGGTCCCGTCCTGTTCGGCAGGAACGGCCCGAGGAGTCTTCTCCTTGCCGCTCATGGCCGAGGACAGTACCTCGGACATGGTGGAATACCGGGCCGGGTCCACCTCGGCCACGGAAAACATGAGCACGAAGAAACAGAGCAGCAGGGTCATCATGTCGGCCAGCGTGAGCCGCCAGCCGTCGGGCTGCTTCGGGCGTTCGGTTCTGGGGATGAAGCTGCCGGTCACGCGCATGGTTCGACTCCCCTACTTCGAAGGCACCGAGGACCAGCTGCGCGGCGGCAGATAGCCCTTGAGCTTGTCCGTGACAATGGCGGCCGGGGTCTTGTCCTTGATGAACAGGATGCCGTCGCGGATCACGCACATGAGGATGGTCCGCTCCTCCACCCTGCGCTCCACCTTGGTGGCGATGGGCGTATAGAACATGTTGGCAAACAGCGCACCGTACAGGGTGGTGGTCAGGGCCGTGGCCATGGCCGGACCGAGCCGGGCCACGTCGTCGCCCATGGCCTGCATCATGGCGATCAGCCCGATCAGGGTGCCGATGATGCCGAAGGCGGGCGACAGTCCGGCCATTGTCCGATAGATGCCCGCGGCATTGATCTCCTGATCGTGATACTGCTGGATGCGATTGTTCAGAATCTCCTCCAGTTCCTTCTTGGAGTAGCCGTCCACCAGCATTTGCAGCCCGTCGCGCAGAAATTCGTTGTCAATGGACTTGAGCTTGCGCTCCAGATGCTCCTCGCCATGCGCGGCCACGTCGCGGGAAACCGCGACCAGCACCTTGATGTAGTTGCCGATGGGCAGTTCCTCGGCCGTGAACGCGGTCATGAACAGACCGAACACGCGCATGACCTCGCGCAGGGGATAGCAGATGAAGGTGGCGGCAATGGTCCCGCCAAGCACGATGGCCAGCCCGGGCAGATTGATGAACACGCCCACGGAATCCGTGGCCGCATACGTGGCGGCACACAGAATGGAAATGCCGGTGATGATGCCGAAAATCGTGGCTATGTTCACGGCGCGACCCCCTTGGCGGCCTTGATCATTTCAATGAGCTCGTCCTGCACGTCCTCGGCCTCGGCAGGGTCTGCCGGACCGCGCGCCTCGGCCTCGTCCCTGACAATGGTGGCAATCTTCCGGGCCAGATTGCCCAGAATCCGCTGCCGGGCCTCATCCCCGGCAATGGAAAGCAGGACCCCGAGCTTGTAGTATCCGAGCCGGGCAAACACGTCCTTGAGCGTGGAGCCGTCCACGAACACGATGTCGTTCACGTCCTCCAGATCCTGAATTTTCTTCCTGCGCCGCTTGACCTTCCTGAAGAAATTCTCGTCCTGTTCCTCGGCCCATGACAGCACCGGACCACGCGGGAAGCAGAACAGGGACTCCGGAATCTCCATGTTCGCCATCTTCTTGTAGAGCACCTTGGGATCGGCCTCCACCTCGTCGGCAAGCGAATGGATGTCGATGTATTCCAGCTCGGGCTGGAGCAGGTTGGATTTGGTCAGTTCGCGGTGCAGATTCGACGCGATCTGGAAAAAGGTCTCCATTTCCTTGATGCGCACATAGCGTTCGCTGAACGCCTTGGACGAACCTCGCGACGTCACTTCCACCAGCTTGAGGCCGATGAGCTGATCCAGGGTGGCATCGATCTCGTTCTGATTGACCAGCAGCACATCCTTCACCTGCCGGGAGAAATCATCCACGCTCAGGCCCAGATTGTAATGCGGAACCTTCTTGGCTCTGACGGGCGGCATGCCGGAATGGCAGGTCCATGCCATTTCGAGAAGACGGCAGATGCTCAGAAAGGAACTCTTGTGGGTCTTGTCCGCTGTGGCCTGAGTGGCTCTGCGCAACCGCTTGATCAGCAGCCGGGTCAGATGCTGGACCGTCTTGGGGCAGCGCCCGAGCATGGTGTTGATGACCTGCTCCGTGAGGATCAGTATTTCGGAATACTCCGCAGCCTCGGCACTGGTGGTGCGAGGGCTGCAGGTGAGCGCGCTCATTTCTCCGAAGATTTCGCCCTTGGTCAGCCTGTCCAGAAGCACGCGCTTGCCGTTCACCGTCCGAAAGAGGACCACGGACCCCTTTTTGATCATGAACGCCACGGACCCTTTCTGGCCCTCGGTATAGATTTTCTGGCCCTTGTGAAAGGTCTTTATGTTCTGCGCCCCGGTTTCGGCCATGTGCGTCACCTCTGGTTCCCGTGCGGAGGATAGTCGAATGAATGGTGTCATGACCGTAGCTCCATTTGCAAAAAAGGACAACCGGGTGAATGATTTCATGCATTAGAAGTTCCAATCCCGGCCCGGACTTGCCCCGGTGCGGGAGGACGCCAGAAAAAGGTGGCAATCCGCCTCGGCTGAGAGTATAGGGAGTGTTTCCTGCGTCCGGTTGCGGACATGCGGAAAGGCTGTCTGGCTGCCTTTCAAATGCACAGGATGGAGTGAAATGGGAATTTTCAGCAAAAAAAAGAAGGATGGCGGCGAACTCAATGCCTTTCTCGGTGTGGGCACCGAATACAAGGGCAAGCTTGATTTCGTGGGCACAGTCCGCATAGACGGCCGTTTCGAGGGGGAAATCTCCACGGACGGCGATCTGGTACTCGGTCGCAAGGCCAACATCATGGGCAAGGTGACCGTGGGACGACTCACGTCCTGCGGCAGGATCGAAGGCACAGTAACCGTCCGCGAGATGACGGTGCTGGAAAAGACCGCGACCCTGATCGGCTCCCTGTCCACTCCGGCCCTGAGCATGGACAACGGTGCCGTGCTGCAGGGCGACATAACCATGACCCAGGACGGGGCCTCGGCCCGGCCCAAGGTCGTGAGCGCGAACTTCGGTTCCGCCACGATCCGGCCCGCCACCGGCCCTGATCATGAAACGTCCGCAACCGTGGCCAAGACCGGTTCGGACGATTCCGCATAACATTGCACAGGGGGAATCACATGTACGAAATCGTGATCAAGGACAAAGGCAAGGAAGTTTCGGTATTCACCACTGAAGACAAGTTGGAAGCGGAACTGCGCCGCCAGCGGCACATCCGTTCCCTTTCCGACGGCGTGGCTGAAGTCCGCGTAATGAAGAAGGACAAGGCAAAAGGCGAATAGTCTTTGCCGTCCCATTCGGCGCGCCTGCCGCGCCATGGAAAAAGGGCCGCTTTCGCGGCCCTTTTTCTTTGGGGTGCATGGGGTTGAGGAGGTGTGATGTCTGCTTTGTTGGAGAGGTTGGGTGTTCGCTTCTGCCTGTCTGTCTATGTCGTGCCCTCAATCTTTCCGGCTGCGCATGACGGGATGGGGGCTTTTCGTCATTTGCGCGGGAACCGGAACAAGGGCGGCTTCCCTGTGATGCCCCCTTCCCAGGAACCGGGGCCCCCGCTGGGCGCCCGGTTCAGGGAGAAGGCTGCGCCGCAACGCGATTGCGGCAAGGATGATGAATGTGACGGTGAATGCGCTGTGCATGAAGAGCCTGAAGCACAGCGCGTGCCAAACATTACAACTTCTTTTATTTCAATATCTTGAAAGAATTGACGCCAAAATGGACATGCGTGCAACGTGATGTGCATTGCACAAAAATGCACTTTTCTTTGCACAACAGGCTGCACATTTCCCGTTTCGCGTGCACACCTTCGTTGCATTCTGGAAAAACAAAAATACTTCCGGAAAATGCCAAAGAGAAAAGCCTGATTTCATGCAAAATTTGGCGTTTCTACACCATTCAGGCCAGCATATCTGTGAACAAACTGTGAATTAATAAGAATTAGATGAACTTTTTCAGACTGATAAGAGAAATAAACAAGAGAGGCGAAGAAATGCGACATCTCAGCTCATCAGCAATTTTATGAAGTCATGCCAGAGAGATACCTGCTAGAAGGAACCAGCACGGAATGAAACAGCAATCGTGCGTGACAGTGTTCAGTGCCGGGGCGCGGCAGGCAGATCCCAGTCTATTCGGAAAAGGTCAAGCAGCCAGACACTTCCATCTCGCCTCGGCCCGGCACCTGAACCTGTCAGGACAGCAGTGCGTAGACAGTACCCACCAGGGCTATGCTTCCGGCCCGCAAAATCTGATTGAACATGATGAGCTTCACGGCCATGCGCGGCTTGAATATGCCCGCATAGTACGGAAACTGATGGCGAAACGCCCGCATGGGCGTGGACAGCACGTTGCCGACCATGAGCGCCAGCACGAGCTGGGTTTCGGTCAGACCTCCGCCCTGAAGCAAAGGGGCGGCCGCGGCCAGCCCGGCCGTGAATTCCGCAGCAATGTGAAAGACCACGATACCCAGCGCCTCGGGCGGCAGCCATGAAAGGAAATGCACGTTTCCGGCCATGAAATCCTGCATCCAGCCGAACGCTCCCATCTGCTTGAGCAGAAAGAACAAGGTATAGATGGGCGCGGTGATCTTCACGATTTTCGGAATCCGCTTCAGAAACCGCTTCCACGTCTTTCGCAGCGCGCTTGCCGCGTCCTGCCTGTCCGCGCGATCCAGCTCGCAGGTCACGCATCCCTCGGGCACGGGCGGCAGAAAGAACCGACCGGAAAACACGATGCAGGACGTGCGCAGCAAGGCGGCCAGCGCGGTCAGCCCCACATACGTGAACGCGGCCGAACCGATGAACGGCGCGGCCACGAAAAAGATCGTGGGCAGATGCAGAAAATACGTGGGCAGACTGTTGAACAGGTTCGAAAGCACCAGTTCCCTGTCCGAAAGCCTCCCCTGCTCGTACGCCTCGGACAGCATGGTGTTGGCCGTGACCCCGGAAAAGAAGGCCATGGAAAAACTGGCTGCGGAAACATCCTTGAGCCGGGCCTTGTGCGCGATGGGCCCGGCAAGAATGGCGACATGCCGGGTCCAACGCAGGGATTCGATGAGATTGCCGATGAAAAGTCCCAGACTGATGAAGAACGTCAGCCTGCACAGGGGCCATATCAGTCCGTTCCACAGGACGGGCCAGCTCAGGTCGGAAAGCATCTACTTCTTCTTGTTTTTGATCTTGATCTTCCGAAGCCCGTTCAACTGGTCCTCGGGCATGCGGAACGTGTGCTTGTCCGTGGGAAACCTGCCGTAACGCACATCATCCGCGTACCGCTTCAGGGATTCCACGGCCAGCGAACCGAGTTCCGCATAGCGCCGCACGAACTTGGGCGTGAACCTGTCGAACAGGCCCAGCACGTCGTGGAACACCAGTATCTGGCCATCCGTCACATTGCCCGCGCCGATCCCGATGGTGGGAATGGATACGGAATCCGTGACAAGTTGGGCAACCTCTTCCGGAATGGCCTCCAACACGACAGCAAACGCACCCGCCTCCTCCACGGCCTGGGCATCCTCGACAAGCGCCTTTGCCGCATCCACGGACTTGCCCTGCGCCTTGAACCCGCCGAATTCGGCCACGTGCTGCGGGGTCAGCCCCACATGCCCGACAACCGGAATGCCCGCGTTCACCATGGCCCGAATCTGTTCGGCCACGACAACGCCGCCCTCCAGCTTCACGGCCCCGGCCCGGCCCTCCTTCATGAACCGACCGGCATTGCGCACGGCCAGCTCCACGGACGGCTCATAGGACATGAACGGCATGTCCGCCACCAGCAGGGCGCGTTGCACACCCCGGCTCGCGGCCCGGGTGTGATGCAGCATCTCGTCCATGGTCACGGACAGCGTGTCCTCGTGCCCGAGCATGACCATGGCCAGGGAATCGCCCACAAGCACCAGGTCCATGCCCGCCTGGTCCGCAATCAGGCCCGAGCAGTAGTCGTACGCAGTCATGCAGGCGATCTTGCGCTCGCCCTTCCAGGCCCGGATATCCGGCGCGGTCACAGGCCCGGCAGCCTCAACGCTCTTGACGGTCTTCTTGGTGGTACTCATGTCGAAAACCTAGGTGCGACGAAACATTACGTCAAGAACTACTCCGGCTTTCCGATAGTCGGAAAGACATGCCTTCGGCGACTCAAGAACCTTTTCTCGAAAAGGTTCTTGAGAATCTCCCAAAGCTTCTTGGCTCTACGCCGCCTGTGAGGACAAGGAAACTTGCAAGGCTCTTTTGGCGGCGTAGTTGTATACGAAAACGCGAACAGCTACTCTGTCGAACAAATAGAACTCAGGGGAACCAGCCAAAAAGAGAATTGTTTTTGGGACCTACTCGTCTTGAGAATTGGAAAAGGCCCGGTGAATGTCTCGACAGAGCATTCATCGGGCCTTTTCCAATTCTCAAGACAGAATGGGGATCCAAGGGGCCTTGCTCCTTGGCGGGTCCGGGCAGAGCCCGGCCCCCCGGGAGGGTCGCCGAAGGCCTCCCTATTTCCCTGCCCAGAAGTCGGGCCAGAGTTTCATGAGATTGGCAATGGCCCTGGCGCGATGGGAGCGGCCGTTCTTGACCTCGGCATCGAGTTCCGCGACATGCACGCCGAGTTCCGGGTCGATGACGATGACGTCGTAGCCGAAACCACCCTTGCCCTTGTAGCCATGGGCCACAACCACTTCGTACGCGCCGTCCGCAGTGATTTCCCGGCCGTCCGGGGCAACCGCGGCCATGACGCACCGATAGCGGGCCGTGCGCTTTTCATCGGGCACATCCTGCATTTCGCGGAGCATCTTTTCATTGTTGGCCTTGTCGTCGCACTCCTCGCCGGCATAGCGAGCAGAATACACGCCGGGTCGACGGTCGAGCGCATCCACCTCGATGCCGGAATCATCGGCCACGGCAACGAGTCCTGTGAGCTGGGCCACGGCCCGGGCCTTGATCAGGGCGTTCTCCTGAAACGTTTCGCCGGTCTCGGGAATCTCCCCGATTTCCGGGAACTGATCCAGACCGCGCACCTCCACGCCCAAAGGCCGGAGCAGCACGGAAAGTTCACGAATCTTGCCCTGATTTCTGGTGGCCAAAACAATGGTGTTCACGACGGTCCCCCTGTTTTTGGACGGTCGGCCCGCATCCGGGCTGCCGCTCGTTGCGATGTTCAGGGGGGTGCTTACCCGGACTCGCCGGATTCCGCAACAGCGAGCAGGGGCGGCATGACAAGGGACACCTTGGTGCCCATGTTCACCCGGCTGACCAAATCCACGTCGCCGCCGATCTCTTCCATGATGATCTTTGTCTGGGCGAGTCCAAGGCCCGAGCCCTTGCCCTTGGTACTGAAGAACGGGCTGAAAATCTTGTCGCGAATGTCCGCCGGAATGCCGCAACCCGTATCCTCCACGGTCAGCACGGCCTTGTCGCGACTCATGCCCGTGGCCACGACGAGCTTGCCGCCGTTCGGCATGGCCTCGATGGAGTTCTTGACCAGATTGATGAGACACTGCTTGATCAGATCGGGATTGCCCCGGACACGCGCAACGCTTTCATCCAGATCCAGCACGACATCGATGCCCTGATTGGTGCAGGGAAACGTCATCACGTCCATGGTGGCGCGGGTCACGTCGTTCAGGTCCACCTCATGCACTTCCGCACCCGTGGGCCGGGTGAAATTCATCAGACTCTTGAGAATTTCGTCCAGCCGCTTGGATTCCTCCAGAATGATGCCGAGCTTCTCCCGAGACTTGTCAGCGAGTCCCTCGGTTCGCATCAGGGAATTGGCGAATCCGGAAATCGTGAACATGGGGTTCCTGATCTCATGGGCGATGTAATAGGAGAGCTCGCCGATGGAAGCAAGTTTCTCGGCCTGGCGCAACCGATTCTCGATGGCCCGGCGCTGAGTGATATTGCGTCGCACCGCAACCACGTGGTTGAGGCTGCCGTCCTCGTCCTTGATGGGATAGGTGTATATGCGGAAATACTGAACCCGACCGTCCTCGCCCACCTGGGAATAGGTGGCATCGGCGGGTTCCCCGCTCTTCACGGTTTCGGCGAACGGGTCCTTGCCGCCTTCGCAGGTGATGCTTTCCGGTGTGCCGAACACGTCGCACATGCTCTTGCCCACAACCTGCTTCTTGGACAGTCCCACGCGGGAAAGCACGGTTCTGTTCGCATCACGCACCGTACCTTCGCGGGTGAGAAAAAGAATTTCCTCGTCCATCTGATCGACGATGGTCTTGAGCATGCTCTGGGTGTGCATGAGGTCAAGCTTGCACGCCACCCACATCTTGTCGGAAGTCAGCAGCTTGATGAAAAAATTCGCAGCGCCGCGCTCCACGATGGTGATTGCCGCAGGCAGGGAGGCACGCAGTTCCGTGACCACGGACTGCCTGCCCGAGGCCTCTATCACCATGTTGATTTCCGGATGCTTTTCCAGCATGGTCCGAAATCCCGCGTACGTGGGAATTCCCGTGCCGGACTCGTAGCCCGAAGGCATGGGTGTTTCCCCGGGCAGGGCTGCGGCGACAATACCTATTTCCCGCAATGCGGAATCATTGACCTGATTGCGGAACATCTCCCAGAATGCCAGCAGGGCCGGAATATCGCCGATGACCCCGATGGAATACTGTCGGTCGGGATTGAAGAGCGTGGAATGCAATTTGACCTCCTGCCGTGGGTGATGCACATTCGGTCCCGCCCGGGCCGGACAGCGGGACTTGCGTTGAATACTACTCCAATCACCCGGGCAGATCAAAGGAAATGCAATGGACCAAAACTTCGACACCATTATAAATGTATACACCGTGAGCCTTGGCTGTCCCAAGAACCGGGTCGACACCGAACGCCTGCTCGGAGCGCTGGGCAGCGGCGTGGTTCCCGCGGAATCCCCGAGCCGGGCCGATCTGGTGATCATCAACACCTGCGGCTTCATCCAGCCTGCCATCGAGGAATCCCTGGACACCGTTTTCGAGGCGGTGCAGGAAGTTGAGGATTCCGCAGGCGACCACAGGCCCGTGCTCGCCGTGGCGGGCTGTCTGGTCTCGCGGTTCGGCGATTCGCTCCGGGACGAGATTCCCGAGGTGGACCTCTGGCTGACCACGGACCAGATCGACCAATGGCCGGACATGGCCCGAAAGGCTTTGGGCAGGGACACGGACCCGTCCGCACCGCGCGCCCTTTCCACCGGTCCGGGGCACGCCTACCTCAAGATTTCCGAAGGCTGTTCGCACAACTGCCGTTTCTGCACCATTCCGTCCATTCGGGGACCGCACAAGAGCTGGACCGTGGATCATCTGCTGGACGAGGCAAAACAGCTTCTCTCCACCGGTGTGCCCGAACTCGTGGTCGTGGGACAGGACAGCACGGCCTACGGGTCCGATCTGGGTGAAGCGGACGCGGTCAAGCGGCTGATGTCCGGCCTGTGTTCCCTGTCCGGTCTGGACTGGCTGCGGGTCATGTACCTCTACCCTGCCGGATTGACCGACGACCTGCTTGCATTTCTGCGCGATCTGGGCCGCCCGTTTCTGCCCTACTTCGACATTCCGCTCCAGCACGCGCACCCGGACGTGCTCAAGTCCATGGGTCGCCCGTTTGCACGCGATCCGCGCCGGGTCATTGATCGGGTACGCAAATACTTCCCGGAAGCGGCCCTGCGCACCACCTTCATCGTGGGCTATCCCGGCGAGACCGACGAGAGCTTTCAGGTCCTTGCCGATTTCGTGCGCGAAGTGAGGTTTCATCATCTGGGGGTATTCCCGTACTGGCCAGAGGACGGCACCCCGGCGGCGGCCATGCCGAATCAGGTCGAGGACGCGGTCAAGCAGGCCCGCCGCGACGAGATCATGGCCTTCCAGACCGAAATCAGTCGCGAGATCATGGCCTCCCACGTGGGACGGACCATGGAGGTGCTCGTGGAACGCGAATCCCCGGAATGGCCCGGCCTGTACATCGGCCGCACATGGTTTCAGGCCCCGGAAGTGGACGGCGTGACCTACGTGTCCGCTCCGCCCGAGAGTCCGCTCACGCCCGGCACCATTGTCAGTGCCGAGATCGAGGGGTCCGAGATATACGATCTCAGCGCGCTGGTATCGGAATAAGGGCCTTCGGCGACCCTCCCGGGGGGGCCGGGCGCTGCCCGGACCTGCCAAGGAGCAAGGCCCCTTGGATCCCCATATGTTTCGAGAAGTTGAAGAGGCCGGATGCATGCCCTGTCGGGACATGCATCCGGCCTCTTCAACTTCTCGAAACGGATCGTCCGAAAAAAGTCAAGTAATTCAGAACTTATGAATGCCGTGGAGTCAAAAAAACTCCGGTAGCCGAAGATTCTGCTATTCCCGTGGTCCGACGCATTCGGCGTTGGAGCCGAGCAGGTGGGCGAAGTCCACGCCAGCCACGACAAGGGCGGGACCGGGCGTCGAATAGATCGGGGCGGGCAGCACGAGTTCGAAATAGTCGCGCGTGGCATGCACGTAGCCGTGATGCGAAGCCATGATGCGGCACATGCGCTCCAGCGCCTGACGGACCTTGGGAGAAAGCAGGACCTGCCGCACGGCGGCATCGCCTCCGGAAATGCGGTACGGCTCGGGTCCGCGCGGGCCGGGCAGTTCCATGTCGCAGGGATCATCCTGCCCGGACGGCAGCAGGGAGAACTGGCAGAACTGGGGCGACGTGAACAGAAAACGGAGAAAAACCGCCTGCTTGCCCGAGCTGTACCGGACCGCGACAGGAATGTCCTGCACGATCCAGGAGGGACATCGACGATCCCCGATGGACACGGGCTCGCCCTCGGGCCAGTCCACCAGCCCGAACTCCTGCGGCAGCCGCGTCAGGAACCGGAATCGCCGGGCAAGAAGCACGGCAAGCAGCAGTCCGCCGCCCAGCACCCAGACATAGGCAAGGGCCAGGGAATCGAGCCTGATGGCCGCAATGGGCACGGCAATGATGAGCACGGCGATCAGAACCCAGCCCAGCAGCGGAAAAATGCGTCGGGAAAAAGGCTCCGGTCCGTTCATTCGCTCTCCTATTCGGCTTCCCGGTCATGCACCCCGATGAGGTACAGAATGGAATCGAGTCCAAGGGTGGATATGGCCTGCCGCGCACCCTTCTTGACCTTGGGCTTGGCGTGGAAGGCAATGCCCAGTCCGGCAAGATTGAGCATGGGCAGATCGTTGGCTCCGTCGCCAACCGCAATGACCTGTTGCAGGGAAATGCCCTCCCTGTCGGCCAGAGCCTGAAGCAGCTCGGCCTTTTTCTCGGCATCCACGATATCGCCCAGCGCCTTGCCCGTGAGCTTCCCGTCCCGGATTTCCAACTGGTTGGCGTACACGTAGTCGATGCCGAGGCGCTTTTTGAGAATTTCCCCGAAATACGTGAATCCGCCGGACAGGATGGCAATCTTGTAGCCCACGCGCTTGAGGTTGGCGATAAGCCGTTCCGCGCCTTCGGTCATGGGCAGCCGATCGGCCACGCCCTGCATCACGGATTCGGGCAGCCCTTCGAGCAGGGACAGCCGCTTGCGCAGGCTCTGCTTGAAATCCAGTTCACCGCGCATGGCGGATTCCGTGATGGCCGCGACCTTGTCCCCGACCCCGGCTTCCTTGGCGAGTTCGTCGATGACCTCGGCCTGAATCAGGGTGGAGTCCATGTCAAAGCACACAAGGCGGCGATTGCGGCGAAAGATGTTGTCTTCCTGAAACGCGATATCCGCTCCGATCTCAGGAGAGATGTCCAGAAACTTCGCACGGATCGCGGCAATGTCCTTGGGGGTGCCGCGCACGGTGAACTCCACGCAGGCGCGCGACGGCGCAGCCTCGGCCTTGTTCAGGGGCACGCGCCCGGACAGCCTGTGGATGGTGTCGATGTTCAGCCCGTTTTCGCGAATGATGTCCGTGATGGCGGACAACTGGCGGGAGGAAATGGAGCGGGCCAGCAGCGTGATGATGTATCGCGGCCTGTCTGCGGCAGAGACCCAGCTTTCGTACTTGGCCTCTTCCAGAGGGTGCAGCTTCATGGTCACGCCCAGTTCATGGGCCTTGAACAGCAGGTCCTTGAGCACGGGTCTGGAATTTCGCGGCAACCGGATCAGGATGCCCAGAGTGAGAAAATCGTGAATGACCACCTGACCGACATCCAGAATGTCCACGCCGAATTCGGCCAGCACGTCCGCCAGATCAGCCGTGATGCCCGGCTTGTCGCTCCCCGTCACATGTACCAGTATTATTTGTTCCATTTCCTGTTTTCTCCGCATGAGTTGGCGGACTTTCTCATAAATCCGCGCAGCAGTAAATGCAGGCTCCATGCGGAACGAGCCTGACTTTGCTCCGGTTCCATCCGGTCCGAAACACGCTTTTTTCCCCAAAGGGCATGACAAATTTCATTTTCGCGATTTTTTTGAAAAAAACAAGGGGGTCATTCACATAAAATTGTCCCGCATGCCGGAATTTGCCAACGGCAAACATTTTCCCTGCTCCGAACCATGCCCGGGCGATGCAAAGCCGGACGCAGAAAAAGGGCACGACCGACGCGCATGCTCAATACGCGAGGGTTTGCCCTTTTCACGGCAACGCAGCCATCATGCCGCCCGGCAAAGCCCGGGCGGTTAGCGCTTGGTGCTTATGGTCGTCGAGAGGAGACTGTCCGCCGTGGTAATGACCTTGGTATTGGACTGATATCCGCGCTGAGTCAGAATCATGTCCGCAAACTGTTCGGCCATGTCCACGTTCGAGGTTTCCAGCGTGTTCTGCTGGATGGTTCCCCGTCCGCCCTCGGACACCTTTCCGACAATGGCCGCACCAGAGGCTTCCGTTGCCCGGAAGACGTTGCTTCCTTCGGCACGCAGGCCGAACTCGCTGTTGAAGCGGTACAGGGCAATCTGATAGAGGCGTTCGCTCTGACCATTGGAAAAGTGTCCGGTCAGAAAGCCTTCCCGGTCCACGCTCACGTTCTGCAGTTCACCATCCGTGAACCCGTCCTGTATGGAATAGAGTGTCACCGAACCCGAATCGTAGCTGGTGGTGGAACGGGCATCCCGGGTGATGTTCGCCAGATTGCCGAACGCCGACGTGTTCAGCCCCACATTGGATGCGGTCTGAGCCCCGGGTTCCCACGAATTCGTGGAGGAACTGATGCCGAAATCATAGGACACGTTCTGGGTGGTACCTACGGGAGAGCCGTTCTCGCCGAAAGTCACGTCGAATGTGGGCGTGCCATTGCTGGAGAGCGAGGCCACCTGCCAGTCGCCCAGATTCTTGCTGCCCTGAGAGGAAAATGCGGACTGCCCCACGAGCTGGCCCTGCCCATTGAAGGTCAGCATGCCAGCCCCCACAAGTCCCGCACCCGAGGTGCCGTAGGCTGCGCTGCCATCCTGATCCCCGGGCACGGCTATCAGGTATTCCCAATACGTATAGCCCGTGGCGGCGTTGGACACCGTGTTCGCGGAAACCGGATCGAAATACACGGTCAGGGCATGGGGATTGCCATCCACATCATACACGTTCAGACTGGACGAATACGCCGGGCTGACACCGCCGAACGGCGCACCATTGCTCAAGGTCGCGTCGTAGGATTCGAGCATGGCGAAAAACGGATCCGTGGAACTGGTGAAATTGTCTGAAGAAGAGAAATCCAGATTGGAAACCATTTCCAGCGAGGTCGTGGCTCTGGGCAGAGAGCGCACCACGCGCACGGTCCGGTCACCCACGTTCACGTCCTCGTAGGGGAGCTGGACATCGGAAATCGCGGCCGAGACCTGTCCGGTTTCGCGATCCACCTGATACCCCTGAAGCCGAAGGTCACTGGGATTCACCAGATAGGCATCGTTGTCGAAACGGAAATTTCCGGCCCGGGTATAGAAGGTCTCGGCGGAATCCGCCCCGCGGACCCCGAAAAAGCCCTGTCCGGTCACGGCAAGATCAGTGACGGTGGTGGAATTTTCCAGACTGCCTTCCTTGAAAATATGGCGCACCTCTCCCAGGGCAACACCGCGTCCCATCTGGCTGACGTAGTTGGCGCCGCTGGAATATCGCGCGGATGCACCGGCCACCTGCTGGCTCATCAGATCGGCGAAATACGCTTCGCTCTTCTTGAAGCCCACGGTGTTGACGTTGGCCAGATTGTTGGCCACGACCTGCATGCGGTCGCCGTGGGCAACGACCCCTGTCGCCCCGACATACAATGAACCGAATCCCATAAAGACCTCCTATCCGGCATGGCCGGACACGTCGAACCTTCCTTCGGCAGACCCAGTGCCGGAAAAAAGTTCCCGATTCCTTCTCGCCGAGTATCAAGCAACGGACGTGCCAGTTTTTTTCACATTACATTCAAAGAGGTTGACAGTGAAAAGGACCGGGCACATCCTGCCGTTCCGCCTGAGCGGAAGAGGATTTCCGGCTTGCCAGACCACGCACCAATGCGTAGGGTTGCTCAACTTCGGAAGTATCGAGATCAAACGTGTAACCTGGAGTATTCACATGAAACGCCATGTTGCCGCCTGTCTGGCGGCTCTGCTTTGCCTGTCCCTGCTCGCCGGCTGCAACCAGCCTTCCGAAAGCACGAAGGTTGCGGTCATCGACGAAACCGCCGCGTTCCAGAAGAACAAGGCCTCCATGTCGGCCATGGAGCACCTTCAGAAGATCGGCGCGCCCCTGCAGCAGGAGGCCGAAGCCGCTTACAAGGCAATGCAGGACAATCAGAACGAGGACACGGTCAAGGCGTACAAGGAGGCCATGTCCAGGTTCCAGACCGCCCTGAATGCGGAACAGCAGCGCGTGATCACCCTGCTCAGCCAGGAATTCGACCGCGTGCTGGAAAAATATCGCGCGGAAAAGGGCTATGCCCTGATCCTGTCCAAGCAGGCCGTGCCCTCCTTTGACAAGACCGTGGACATCACGGATGAAATCGTTGCGGAAATGGACAAGCTGAACATCGACCTGACCATGCCCGAGGCCCCCAAGGCCGCCGCAACGGAAAACGCGGAACAGGCCCAGCCCGAAACCGAGGCAACGACGGAAGCACCCGCCGAGACCCCGGCCAACTAGGCTGAGAACCGGACCACAGACAATAAAAGGGCCGACCCGCGGTGCGGGTCGGCCCTTTTATTGTCATTTGCCGCAGAAATCAGAGCGTGTTCAGAAATTCGCTGATCTCCTGCTGAAGCCGGGTCATGTCCTCGGCAAACCCGGGAAAAAGCTCCCGAGCGCCGTCCACATCGCCCTGACCGGCGATCTGTTCCATGCCAAGGGCCGCATTCACCAGCGCCGAAGCGCGAACCACGCCGCACATGCCCTTGAGCGAATGCGCCAGCTTGGAAGCCTGGGACGCGTCCCCGGCCTGAAGCGCCTGCTCCAGAGCTGCGGAGCGCACCGGGCTGTCGTCCAGAAATGCCGCCAGAAGTTCGCGCCCGAGTTCCGGGTCTCCGGCCAGACTGTCCAAAAAACGAACGGAATCAAACAGAGGTGTTGCCATCAGAGCCGCCTTTGATGCCAATTGAGTTGTCGTTGTCCGTGTTATTAGCATCAGAGGACGCGCATGAAAACCGATATAATGGATTCATATGTCGTTTTTTCGAAAAGACTGTAACAGATACACGAAAAACGTTTTCCGCAAGGCTGCAAGAAAAAAAAGGCAGGGATTTCAGCCGGAAGGCACAGGGCATCAGGATGGCGTCGTCCCGCCCGGCCGGCAGAACACGTAACAACGTCACTACCGTAATCCCCCGGCGGCTGCAGGCCGGACATGGGCGACGCCGAAACCAATCAAGACACACCACTGCATCCATGTCAATCTATATTTAATAATATATTTTAATATAGACAGAATCCACAATTTTTTTCCCTGTTTTTCCAAAGTCTGAAAAATCGGCCAGCTACAAAACGGATGCAATCGGTTCCTGACGCGAAATGAAAGGCAAAAGAACCATTTTTGCGGCAGGTTGACAGGATGAACGCAGTTTCTGCGGCTTCGACGGTATAGACGTTGACAAGCCGGGAAACGGTCATTATATGCCATCCTCCACGAAATGGAGGTATCGATAACCATGCGATTCATTATCAACCACGTCGGCGTGCCTTTTTTGTGCGCGATCATTTTCGTGCTGGGCTGCGTGGTGGTTGTCAAGCAACAGGAAATAGAAGGGCTGAAACACAAGCTGGCCCTGGCCGAACAGACGGCCGAAGCCAGAAAGGCCCTTGTCGAGGAAGCGCGCCTGCTCCAGCAGGCCGTGGCCAGCAACTCCGCGGTGAAAAAAGTGACGGTCACCGCATACAATCCCACCACCGGACAATGTGACGAAGATCCACTGGTCGCGGCCAGCATGCGGAAGGTCCGCACCGGAACCGTGGCCGTATCCCGTGACCTGTTCGATCAGGGATGGGTGTTCGGCAAGAAAATCCGCATCGAGGGACTCGGCATTTTCGAGATCAACGATCTCATGAACAAGCGGTTCACGAACCGCATCGACATATTCATGTGGGACGAAGGACAGGCCCGGCAATTCGGCAAACGGATTTCCAAGGCCGCCCTGCTCGAAATCTAGCTTTTCAGCCCCGCAGGAAGACAAAAGGCGCGATCCCGAGGGATCGCGCCTTTTTTTTTTTTTCCGAAACAAACGGTTGCGGTACTAGTCCAGCCAGCGGATTTCCGCAGGTCTGCGCCGGGGTATGCGGCGGTACCTGAACTTCGGAAAGCCGAGCATCAGGGCCGCGTAAATGCCATGCCCCTCGGGAACCCCGAGCAACTCGCGGATGGGGGTATACCCTTCGGCGGCCTCCATGAGAAATCCGGCCCAGCACGCGCCCACGCCGTGGGCATGCGCGGCCAGCTCCATGTAGGCCGCAGCCAGGGAACAGTCCTCGGCCGGGTTCAGGCCGTCCTCGGGCGCATGCACGATGGCCACATGCGGCGCACCGCGCAGAATCTTGTCCCTGCCCGCGTTCCAGTTCTTGATCACGCCCGGAAACACGTTGTTCAGGGCCATGAATTCCACGGTCAGCTCGGCAAGCCGACGCGTGGTTTCGCGGGAACGGGTGATGATCCAGCGCGCAGGCTGGCCGTTATGGGCGCTGGGAGCGAACCTCGCCACGTTGATGAGATGCTCCACCATATCCTGAGGGAGCGGATCGGACTTGTAGGTACGGATGGATCGACGGCTGCGAAGAAACCGCTCGGCCTCGTCCGGGTCGATGCGCGCCGAGGCGGGCCACGGTTCGCAATCGTCCGGCAACAGGGCCGGAGTCACGGGCATTTCCGGCAGGCTCAGGGCCTGCACCGGGCACACGGCCACGCAATGCCCGCAGGCAATGCAGGTCTTGCGCGCGGCCGGACGCAATTTCGGAAAGCCGTCCCGGC
This sequence comes from Pseudodesulfovibrio tunisiensis, assembly GCF_022809775.1. NCBI lineage: Bacteria > Pseudomonadati > Thermodesulfobacteriota > Desulfovibrionia > Desulfovibrionales > Desulfovibrionaceae > Pseudodesulfovibrio > Pseudodesulfovibrio tunisiensis. The sequence goes on along the minus strand of NZ_CP094380.1, from coordinate 3,017,755 downwards.
CGTCCACGATCAGGTCAAAGGGACACTCGTCGCGGCAGGAGCCGCATTTTTTGCATACTTCAGTGTTCACGAACATGGCGGACCCTCTACAACGGGTCGGGCCGGGACGCAACCCGTGCAACATGTTTCACGAGGGCATCACCGAACCCCGCAGCAGCGGGACGCGACCATGGGCACGGCCTGTTCCGCAATGCCCTTGAGAGCTTCGGCCAGCACGTTCTCGCGAGGAGAGATGCCCGGGACCACCGCGCTCTCCACTTCGCTGACATATTTTTCCGCATGCACTTCCGCGCCCTTCTGCACCACGATGCGCGCAGTCACCCGCGCGGCATAGGAAGCGGTTCCCGAAGGCCACAGCCGCACATCCAGCACCTCGCCCGTTACCAGAGCGCCCTTGCCCGGCACAGCGGTCACGGCGCGGTATTTGGCATTGCACCCGGCTGCGGACAACTCCTCGAACACGGCCCAGCTCACCCATTCGGCAACATCGGACGCGGGCATGATCGCCGCTCCGGAGTCATCGCGTCCAAGCACGGTTGAAGCCCGCTTGTCCGCAAACTTGAGCACGACCACGTCGCCATCGCAGGAGGCCAGATTTCCGGAAACGACATAGCGCAGGGGAACGCCCCCGGTAGAGGCGCATCCTGCGGTGAACAGCAACAGAAAGAAAAGAAGCAAAAGCAGAAAACGAGGCATGAATTCTCCATCAGATGGTTTCTTCGGTTTGCGTCTCGCCGGATTCCGGGACAGCATCCGGACGCAATTTTTCATCAACTTCACGCTCCAGCCGATCCAGAATGCGACGGGTCAGGTCGAGCATCTTTTCCATGTTTTCCCGGGCAAACTCGCGGGCGGCCTCGTCAAGGTTCCTGTCCGGCGACCTGCCCGCGGACTCGCCGGGGATCGGTTCCGACGTCAGGGCCTTTTCCAGAGCTTCCCGAAGCCCGGCGACTTCCCGGGTCAGTTTTGCCATGTCCGCCCGATTTCCGGTCTCCAGGGCATCCAGACGCTTTTCCAGCCGGTCCATGCGCTGATCGACCGCAGCGGAATCACTGCGCGGGGAACACGCTGTCAGGCCCAATCCGGCCAAAAGCAGGAAAACCAGAATGATTCTTTGCATGACGCCTCCTTGTCAACAGAAACTACCACAAGGAGACCCTCCCCGACCACCCCGGGCCTCGGCCCCGGTCTTGCATTCAGCGGCAAAGCCCGTACAATGCCCACCCACGGAGGAATACATGCGAACAAGAGCTCTGTCCCTGATCCTGGCCGTTCTGGCCGTCGCCCTCCCGGCACTGGCCGGGGAATTCGCTGCCAGCCGCCCGCCCGCAGATTTTCGCGGCATGGTCTGGGGAACCCGCCTTCAGGACATCCCGGACATGGTCCCGGTCCCGGATCGATCCTACAGGAACACCTATTTTCGCAGGGAAGAGCCCCTGACCTTCGGCGAGGCGGACCTCATGTCCGTTGCCTACTATTTCCGCAAGGATCGACTCTACAGGGTTGGCGTTGCCTTCAAGGGCGAGGCCAATCATTTCCTGATCCGCGAACGGCTCATGATGCGCTTCGGCCCGGGCCGCAGAGTAGGCAGCCGCTACGGCTGGATGTGGCCGGATTTTTCCGTGGAGGTCCGCTACGACCGCGACACCGACATCGGCGGCCTGTATTATACATTTGAAGGAAAGCTGCCGGAATAACTTCGCACCTCTGGATTTTTGACCGGAAAATCCCTACATTGAGGTCAAAGGCCCACCTCGGGCGCAACCTCAACCCGGTGTAATGCATGGGCAGCGACCAATATCCCGGACCAGGGCACCGCAGCCGCTACAAGCTCTACTACCTCCTGTCCCTTGCCGGACTGGTTGCGGTTCTGGTTGCCAATTTCGGCATCAGCTACGACCTGCTCGTTTCGCCGGGCAATGCGCCGGACGTCTCCCTGAAACTCCTCTACCTGATCATGGTCGGCGGGCTTTTCCTCCTGCTCTCCCAGGCCCTTCTCCTCTTCAAGCGCATTCTCCCCCTGCTCGGGCAGGAACGGGAACAGGCCCGGAGACTCGGCAAGCAGCTCAAGGAACTGGCCGTGCTCGATCCGGTCACCCGGGTCTACAACCGGCAGATGTTCGACACGATCATCCACCGCGAAATCGAAGCCGTGCGCCGATACGGCACCCCGCTCTCGGCCATCATGTTCGATGTGGACGACTTTCGCGCCATCAACGACAAACACGGCTACGGCACCGGGGACAAGCTTCTGGCCAATCTGGCCCGGAACGTGAGCCGCCGCATCCGGGGCACGGACTTCCTGTTCCGCTGGCGTGGAGGCAAGTTCATTGTTCTGGCCACGCACACCGAGACGGACAAGGCTGCGGCTCTGGGGGAAAAGATCCGGGGATTCATCGACCACAAGCTTTTCGGCGGATCAATCCACATGACCGTCAGCGTCGGCGTGACCCGAATCTCTCCGGACGACACCATGGAAGATTTTCTGGCACGCATTCAGGGTGCGCTCGTCCGCGCCAAGAAGCAGGGCAAGAACACCGTGGTCACGGCGAGGGAAACATGACGGTCCCCCATCAGAACCACCCCCCGGAAAGACAGGGGCACTTCTCCCCCACGCTCCGCCAGTTCATTCTGCTATTCGCTCCCATTGCCGTGGCCATCGCCATCGTCTCCACATGGTTCGTCATTTCCCGAAATCAGATTCACACGACCCGCATACAGGACCGTCAGGACGCGCTCGTCGCCCTGGAAAGCCAGACCGTGGCCCGGGAAATCGCCAGCCTGAGTGCAGACATCCGCTTTCTGGCTCGGCTCACGGCCCGGCAACTGGAAGACGCCCCGGACAATCCCTCGGCCCTGCGCGTGCTTTCCGGCGATTTCGCGGATTTCGCCCGCAGCAACATCTCCTATTTCCAGATACGTTTTCTCAGCCCGCAGGGCATGGAACGGGTACGCATCAACCGCACGTTCGCCGGTCCCGTGGTCGTGCCCGAGGCCTTTCTTCAGGAAAAGACATCGCGATACTATTTCCGGGAAGCTCTGGCCCTGTCCCGAGGAGAAGTCCACATCTCCCGGTTCGACCTGAACATCGAACACGGAGAAGTCGAACTGCCGTTTCGCCCCACGCTCCGGTTCTCCTCGCCCGTGCTTTCCCGCTCCGACAGGAAGCTGGGCGTGGTCGTGCTCAACTTCGATGGCGGCCGACTTCTGGAACTGCTCCGACAGCAGGCCGCAGGGACCGAAGGCGCGGTCATGCTCCTGAGCCGCTCCGGACACTGGATGCTTGCTCCGCAGCCCGACATGGAATGGGGGCATGTGATCGAGGAACGCAAGCACATGAGCATGCCCGAACTGTTCCCCGAGGCATGGGAATTCATCAAGTCCCGCAACAACGGGCACATTTTCACGAAATCCGGCCTGTTTTCCTTCAATACCCTGAGAGTGGACCCGAACCAGAGCCCCGAACTCATTCCCAGAAACAGGGAAAACAATACCACGATCTGGAAGATCGTAACCCAGGTTCGCCCGGATGACCTCTCCCTGCCCTGGATTCCCCTGTATGCGGCCCTGACCGGCCTGTTCACCATGCTGCTGGCTGCGGGAAGCTGGTTCGCGGCGGAATACCGCATCAGGCAACGCCAGGTGGAAGCACAGCTCCGGGAAAACGAGGAACGCACGCTGGCCATCAGCCAATCGGCTCAGGACGCCATTGTCATGGTGGATGACGAAGACCGCATCATCTATTGGAATCCGGCTGCGGAACGGCTTCTGGGCTACACCTCGGACGAGATCATGGGACAGGAGATGCACCCTCTGCTCGCATCCGAAGCGGACAGCGGCTCGGCTTCCACAGGCTTTCGCGAATTCCGCAGGCAGGGCAGGGGCAAGGTCCTCGGTCACACTCTGGAGGTTTCGGCCAAGCGCAAGTCCGGCGGCTACGTTCCAGTGGAACTCGCGATCTCCGCCTTTCATCTCAAGGACCGCTGGTATGCTGTCGGCTCCATGCGGAACATGACCCGACGCAAGGAGGATGAAGCCAAACTCCGACGCAGCGAGGAAACCGCGCGCGCCCTGCTTGACGCGCTGGATGAAAGCGCGTTTCTGCTCGATCTCAACGGCATCGCGGTCTCGGCCAACGAAGCCGGTGCCAGACTTCTCAACCTGACACCGACCGCGATCATCGGCTCGAACGTCTTCGAACTTCTGCCCAGGGATGTGGCGGAACGGCAGCGCCGGACAATGGCCGAAGTGCTGCGGACGACAAGACCGATCCAGAGCGAGGAAACCATCAATCGACGCATCATGCTGATCAACACGCACCCGGCCAAGGGATCGGACGGCAAGGCAGACCGGGTTGCTGTCATCCTGCGCGACGTCACGGCCCAGCGAAAGGCCGAGGCCGCGCTGCGCCAATCCGAACAGCGCTTCCGCGACGTAAGCCAGTCCGTGGGCGAATTCATATGGGAAACCAATGCGGACGGTCGATTCACCTTCATCACGAGCGATGTGGAGGGCGTACTTGCCTACTCCCCTTCGGAAATCACCGGCCACTATCCCGAGGAATTCATGCCCAAGGCGGATGTCGAGGATTTCGCCCGCTGGCGCGACGATGCGGTTGCAGCGCGGGATGAGTTCTCCAACATCGAAACCCGCTTCGTGACCAAGGGCGGAGAAATCATCTGGCTGCAACTCAGCGGCGTGCCCTATTTCGACGAGGACGGCAAATTCAGCGGATACCGGGGTGCAGGCATGAACATCACGGACCGCAAACGCATCGAATCCACGGTCAAGGCCAGCGAGCGCAAGCTGCGGGCTCTGGCGGAGTCCGCGTACGATGCCATCGTGATGATCGACTTCAACGGACGAATTTCCTTCTGGAACCATGCTGCGGAAAAGCTGTTCGGCTACACCGAGCAGCAGGCTCTGGGGCAGGAAGTCCACGACCTCGTGGCCCCGGAGCAGGACCGGAACGTGGCCAAGCGGGGCATGTTCCAGTTCGCCATCACTGGCAAGGGATCCGTCATCGGCAACATTCAGGAGGTCACGGGCAGACGCAAGGACGGGTCCACATTCCCGGCCGAACGGTCGGTTTCCGCATTCCGTCTGAGCGGACAATGGTATGCCGTGGCCACGATCCGCGACATCACCGACCGCAAGCAGACCGAAGCCCGGTTGCGCGAGCTGGCAACCACGGACAGCCTGACCAACCTGTTCAACCGCAGACGCTTCATGGAACTGGCCCAACGGGAATTCGGCAGTTCCCTCCGCTACGGACGCTCCCTGTCCCTGTTCATGATGGACATCGACCACTTCAAGAAGGTCAACGATACGTACGGTCACGACGTGGGCGATGAAGTGCTCCGCGGACTGGCGGCCACCTCCGCGCAATCCCTGCGCAAAGCCGACGTGCTCGGCAGGCTGGGCGGCGAGGAATTCGCCGTGCTTCTGCCGGAAACCGGGATGAATAGCGCCATGGAAGTGGCCGAACGCCTGCGCATCGCCGTGGAAAACAGTTCCATTGCCACGCAGTCCGGTGACATCTCCATTACCGTGAGCATCGGTGTGGCCACCCTGAACCAGGAAGTTTCCAGCGTGGAGATTCTGCTCAAGAATGCGGACATAGCCCTGTATCAGGCCAAGCAGACCGGTCGAAACAAGGTCGTTTCGCAGGATTGACGCTTCGATTCGACCTGACCCTTTCTTTTTCTTCGGCCTTATCGTATTCCTGATACCGAGGAACGTCTTTAACGGAGCGCTGCCGAATCATGCCGAATTCCCGATTTCCCACTCTTGTCCGGCTCACCCCGCTACGCATCCTCATGCCCTCCATCCTTGTCCTGAGCATCTTTGCCGCTGCCGTGTTTCTGATCTTTCTCCCGGCGCTGGAACACAGCTACCGCCACCATCGCAAATACGTGGCCCGGGATTTCGTCAACGTGGCCGTGGGAATGCTGGAACGCTTCAAGCTGGAAGCCGATCTCGGCCGCATTTCCGAATCCCGGGCCAAACATCTGGGCGAGGAACAGCTCCGCGCCATGCGCTACGGGGATGAACGCAAGGACTACATCTGGATAAACGACCTGAACTCCGTGATGGTCATGCACCCATACCGCTCGGACCTGGAAGGCAAGGACCTTTCCGACTACACCGACTCCACAGGCAAGGCCATTTTCAACGAGTTCATCAGCACGGCGCTCCAGGGTGGCGGTTTCGTGCAATACTACTGGCAATTCAAGGACAAGCCCGGAGCCGAAAGCCGCAAGACCTCGTACGTGCGTCTCTACGAACCATGGGGCTGGGTCGTGGGGTCCGGCGTCTACATGGCCGACGTGCAGGCCCAGATCAACCAGTTCCGCAACCGGACCTTTGCCGGATTCGGACTCCTGCTTCTGATCGTCTTTCTCCTTCAGGCCTACATCCTGCGGCAGGCGGCACTGAGCGAACAGCGGGCCCAGCGCATCAAGACACAGCGGGAACGATTGTTTCTCGCTCTCAAGGAAGGCGAGGAGCGGTACAGAACCATTGCGGACTTCGCCTACGACTGGGAAGCATGGGTCGGCCCGGACAAGACCATACTCTACAGCTCCCCGGCCTGCGAACGCATCACGGGCCATCCGCCCGAACGTTTTTTCGAGAATCCGACCCTGATGCGGGATATCGTGATCCCCGAGGACCGCAAGGCGTGGGATACCTATGCCCGGGAAATGGACCGCAGGGAAAGCGGCACACTGGATTTCCGCATCCGGACCAGTCACGGCGAGGAGCGCTGGGTCGGGGCCGTGGCGCGCCGGGTTTCCGGCATCAAGGGCAAGCCGCTGGGCGTGCGCTACAGCTTTCGGGACATCACGGACGGAAAGGCCATGGAGGAACAGCTCCGGCATCAGGCGCTGCACGATCCCCTGACAGCACTGGCAAACCGGACCCTGTGTCTGGACCGCATCGAACAGGCGATGCACCGCGCCAAGCGACGCGAAAGCTATTATTTCGCCGTGGCCTTTCTCGATCTGGACCGTTTCAAGATCATCAATGATTCCCTGGGGCACCGGTTCGGTGATCTGGTGCTCATGGAGACCGGAAACCGCCTGAAGTCCCATGTGCGCAGTCTGGATACGGTGTCGCGATTCGGCGGGGACGAATTCGTGCTGCTTCTGGATGAACTCGCTTCCCCGGGCGAGGCCATCTCCATAGTGAAACGCATACGGCAGAGCCTTTCCCAGCCGTTCCGATTCGGCAACCACGAGGTGCAGACAACCGGCAGCTTCGGCATCGTGCTCAGTCCCACGGGCAGCGACCGGCCCGAGGACGTGCTCCAGCATGCCAACATCGCCATGCACCGGGCCAAGGAAGCCGGACGGAACCACTTCAAGGTCTTCACCACCAGAATGCTCGACCACGCCGTGGACCAGCTGAATCTGGAAAACGACATGCGGCGGGGACTGGCGCACGGCGCGTTCCACGTGCGCTACCAGCCCATCATGGACATCAGCAGCAACCGCGTGCTGGGATTCGAGGCGCTGGCCCGCTGGGACCATCCGACCCGGGGCAGCATCCCGCCCTCGGAATTCATCCCCATGGCCGAGGATTCCGGTCAGATCAGCGATCTGGGCAGATGGGTGCTGCGACAATCCCTCAAGGACCTTGCCGAATGGCGGAAGCAGTCGGACGACACGCACCACCTGTTCGTATCCGTGAACCTTTCCAGCAAGCAATTTGCCCAGCCGGATCTCGACCGGAGCGTGCTGGCCCTGCTCGAGGAATTCGGACTTCCGCCCTCGGCGCTCAAGCTGGAGATCACGGAATCCGCGATCATGGACAACCCCGAGGCCGCGGTGCGCGTGCTCAAACGCCTGCGCTCCGCGGGAATCGGCTTTTCCATCGACGACTTCGGCACCGGGTATTCCTCCCTGAGCCAGCTCCGCCAACTTCCGGTGGATACCCTCAAGGTGGACCGCAGTTTCATCTCCCGCATGAACACGGACCCGGAGAACATGGAAATCGTCAAGGCAGTCATTGCGCTGGCGCACAGTCTCGACCTGAACGTGATCGCCGAAGGCGTGGAGGACAGGGATCAGCTCTGCTCCCTGCTCGATCTGCGCTGCGAAAGCGTACAGGGCTTCTATTTCCACAGGCCCCTGACAAAACAGGATGCCGAGGCGATTCTTTTCGGAAGAAAAGCGGCAGAAGATGCCGCACAGACACAGCAGACCGTTGCAAAAAAGGAATCTCCGCAGGAAGCATCGGATTCCGATCCGATCGAATCCTAACGTTCCTTTTTCCTGTGGTCCTGCCGCCATTGGGCAGGCGTCTGCTTCAGACCGCCCTTGGCCCAGATTCCCTTGCGCATCTTGCGGGCCTGCGCCTCGGCAGCCGAAAATTCTCCGGCCCTGCGCGTGTTCGGTCTGATCGGAACGGCCAAAGCCAGCCCCTCGCGCACCAGCATCCGGTTCAGCAGCCGTTCCCCGCACCAGACATAGGCAAGCAGCCGACCGTACTTGTCGAACCGTTCCCTGTCGAACTCCAGACGGATTTCCCGCCCGAAACAGAAGTTCATGGCAAAGGCCTTGGCTTCCACGCCCCACTCCTGTCCCCATTCCGGTGCATCAATGCCGATCAGCCGGACTTCGCGCGTTCGCTGCTCGAATTCCACGAGAATGGAATCGCCGTCAATGACCGTGAGAAAGGAGGCTTCGGCAGCGAAGGCCGAGGCCGGGGCAAGGAGCAGGCAGAACAGGACCGGGATAAAGACGTTGCGGTTCAGCATGGTATCGCTATATAGCAATTCATGGCGGCGTTCCAGTCCTAACCAGCGGAGAATATATGAAACTTACGGTTCTCATGGAGAACAACACCCTTATCGGCAAATACCTGCGCGGCGAGGCCGCGTTTTCCCTGCTTCTGGAAGACCAGGGGCAACGCATCCTTTTCGACACGGGCTACACGAACACGTTTCTGGAAAACGCGAGCTGCATGGGCATCGACATGCTGCACCTCGACTGGATCGTGCTTTCCCACGGCCACAGCGACCACACGTGGGGACTGGACGGACTGATACGGCAGTACATGGACGCCGTGGTGTTCAAGCGACCCTACTCCCGGCCCCGGCTTCTGGCCCATCCCGGCGTATTCACGCCAAAGGTCGAGCCTCCGCGTCAGGAAATCGGCATGCTCATGGATCAGGAGAAGCTTGACCGCCAGTTTCCCACGACCCTGTCCGACACGCCGTTCGCACTGACCGACAATCTGCATTTTCTCGGAGAAATCCCGCGCATCTTCGACTTCGAACAGGGTGACGCCATCGGCGACCGGCTGGAACCCGATGGTCCGATCCCGGACTACATGCCCGAGGATTCGGGACTGGCTCTGGTCACGGATTCCGGACTGGTGGTCATCTCGGGCTGCGCCCATTCCGGCATCTGCGCCATTGTCGAGCATGCGCGCAAGGTCACGGGCGTGGACTGCGTCCGGTCGGTGTTCGGCGGCTTCCATCTGCTGGACGCGCCCGAGGAACGGCTGGAAAAGACCGCAGACTATTTCGCATCCCTGAATCTGGAGACCCTGTACCCGTGTCACTGCACGGACCTTGCCGCCAAGATCGCGCTGGCCCGCAAAAACCCGGTGCTTGAAGTGGGCGTGGGAATGCAACTGACGTTCGCCTAGCCACCGGCTTTCAACGCAAACGAAAAGTCCCGCACGGATCACCGTGCGGGACTTTCTTCATGCAGCATTGTACCAAAGAATCAGATCGAGGTCAGAAACAGGGCCGCACCGAACAGGGCGATGAACAGGGCGCCGCACACGGACAGGCTGCCATAGGCCCAGTTGAAGGCCTTGCGGTTGCGCCCGGTCATGCGCAAGGTCAGCCCACGCGCCCCCACAGCCAGCCAGGCGAACAGCGTGGTGGTCATGCCCATGCCAAGGGCCATGCACACAATGGCGGCCAGTCCGGCCCAGAAGATGTTCTGGCCGATGGCAAAGGCCAGAATCACGGCCGCGCCCGGGCACGGCACCAGCCCGGTGACAAAGGATACGGTCAGGATGTGCTTCATGTCCGGAGCGCGTCCGGCAAGATCATGGTCCACGGTGCATTTGCCCGAGACCAGTCCACCGCGCCGCAGTTCGCACACGGCCTGAAACGCGAGATAAAGCCCCATGAGCGCAATCAGGCCGAAGCTGGCGGGCTGAAGCGCCCGGCTCGCCTGCTGGAATCCGCCCATGCTCGAACTGAAAAGCAGATAGGCCGCGCCCACGGCCACGGCAGCGGAACTCATGTGCACGAAGGTGATGGCGTTGCCCATGACCGCGCCTGCGGCCAATGACCCGGGACGGCTGAGAAAGTAGGAACACACCACGGTCTTGCCGTGCCCCGGCCCCACGGCATGCACCACGCCGTACACGAAGGACAGGCCCAGAAAAAGCCAGAACGATGCACCGAACGGGTTGCCCTGAATTCCGGAACCGAACTCATTGAGTTGTTTCTTCAGCTCCTTCTGGAAATAGAGCACCCATGCCATGACCCGCTGCACGGGATTGGCTGTCCCCCCGGCCTGCACGGCCGGGACTGGCGACGGCATCCCGGCACCGGCCGCATTTGCGCTCAGGCACACGGCCTCGGGCACGACATAGCCCCAATACGTCTGGTCCTTTGCCAGACGGATGGCATGGGACACCCCTGCCGACCCGTCCGACTCGAACACGATGTTGTCCTTGAGAAGAAGAATGTCCGTGTAATACTCGCTGTCGAACACCGCAAACCGAAAATTCCGCAAATTTTTCAACGGAATATCCAGAGGGACCGTGAAGTCGTAGACCAGCCTCCCCTCTTCCAGACTTGCCGCAAAATCCCGAATCCGGGTCACGGGCGTCCGCTTGCCCGCATTTTCCACAAAGGTGAAGTAGCTGTAGTTGCGCAGATAATCGAACGCGCCGGACTTGACCGCGGCCTGTCCTTCGGGCGTAGCCACTGCCGCAATGGGCAAACCGATGTCGGCCAGAATGGCCTTGGTGAAGAATTCGTCGAACAGCCAGTGCTGGCGCACGCTTTCCAGCTTTCCGTCGGCAACGGAAAACTTCAGGGACGCATCCACGAAGACATGCGGATGCGCACGGGCCACGGATACGATCAGGCCAACCAGCAGAATGCCGAGGATTGCGGAGATGGACAATGTGCGGTTCATGATTCGCCACCATGTAGTGCAGGCCACGTCCAAACGCAAGCGCAGGCAAGCCGCCGGTCTACGCAGGCGCCTCTTCCGGATTGTCCGGAATTCCGGCCACGAACTGTTCGCGGAACGCGGCAAGATGCCCGGGCTCCCCGATCACGGCCACGATGTCCCCGGGCCTGAGCCGGGTGTCGGCTGCCGGGCTGATGCGGATGGCATCATTGCGGATCACGGCCACGACGGACGCGCCGGTCAGGTTGCGTACGCCCACCTCCCGCAGGCTGTGGTCCGCCAGCTTCGAGTCCGGGGGCAGTTCCACCCAGTCCATGTCGAACAGCCGGTTCGAAGGCCGGAGCGTGTGCAGGGATTCCTCGCGACGAGAGTTCTCGTAGACCGGAGCGTAGAGTTCCTCGTGAACCTCGTCCGTGAACCGCATGATCTCGGCGGCGGGCAGCCGGAGCTGCACCAATGTCTGGCGGATGAATTCCAGACTGGCCTCCAGTCCGGGCTCCACCACCACGTTCAATCCGTCCCGGGCAAGATCGGCCATCTGCACCAGTCCGCTGGCCCTGCCAATCACCACGGCGTCCGGCCTCATCTGCCGCACCAGAGCCGTGACCGTACGCACCACGATGAAGCCCGGAGGGGTGACCAGCACCACGCGGGCATGGGGAATGTTCGCGGCCTCAAGCACCACTTCGCTGGTGGCGTCGCCGTAGATCACGGGATGCCCAGCCTTGCGCAGGGACTCGAAATGGCGGAAATTCGCTTCCACAACCACATAGGGACGGCCCAGCCGCTTGAGAATGTCGGCCAGAAACCCGCCTATGCTGTCGCCGCCGATCACCACCACATGGCCACGCATGGCACTCCGGTCCAGATTCACGACATGCAGCTTTTCATGCCGGAAGAACTTCTGACGAATTCGGTACAGCGGAGATATGGCCTTGGCCAGAAGCGGGGTGAGCATCATGCTGACCACGGCTGCGGACAGGATCAGGGAATGTTCGCCCTTGGTCAATGCACCGCAGGCCAGCCCCGCGCCCGCAAGCAGAAAGGAAAGTTCGCCGATCTGGCACATGCTGAGGCCCGTTGCCAGCGGAATGACCCGGCCGTAGCGGAACACGCGGGACAACAGGGCAAAAATCACACCCTTGCCCACCACCACGCAGGCCAGAAGCAGCAACACGGCCTTCCATTCACGGATCAGGATCACGGGATCGAGCAGCATGCCTATGGACGCGAAGAACAGCAGGCCGAAAACGTCGCGCAGAGGCAGGACATTGCTCAGGGTCTGGTGCGCATAGTCGGATTCGCTGAGGATCAGCCCGGCCACGAATGCGCCAAAGGCAAAGGACAGCCCGGCCAGATGCGTGGCATAGCCGATGCCCAGCCCGAGGCCGCAGGTGGCGAGCAGAAAGAGCTCACGCGAGCCGCACCGGGCCACGCGCGCCATGAGCGCGGGAATGACCTTCCTGCCCAGCAGGATCACGGCGGCGAGAAATCCCGCGGCCTTGGCCACGGCAAGTCCCAGCGTGCCCATTTCCGCGCCGATGTTCCCGAGCTTGGGCAGAATGATGAGCAGAGGCACGATGGCCAGGTCCTGAACAATGAGCATGCCGATCATGACCCGGCTGGACAGGGTGCCGAGCAGCCCCCGGCTTTCCAGCGTCTTGAGCACGACCATGGTGCTGGACAGGGACACGATGGCACCCAGCCACAGGGAGGCCTCGCTGCTCCATCCCATGACCTCGCCGATGCCGAACCCCAGCCCGATGCAGGCCAGTATCTGGATGGGTGTGCCCCACAGGGCAATGGGCCGCACCGGCTTGAGCTCGTCCAGCGAAAATTCGATTCCGAGCACGAACAGCAGGAGGGCAACGCCGATTTCCGCCAGCATCTCGATGTCGTGCACGTCCGAGACAGTGACGCCCACGGTATGCGGTCCCACCAGAATGCCGGCCACGATGTACCCCAGCACCAGAGGCTGGCCCAGCCGCCTGGCAATGACGGCGCAGCCCAGCGCCGTGACAATGATGATGATCAGATCGGAAGCTATGCCCATGTTCGACTCGTTACGGTTTGCAAAATCCAGTGAATGCGCGTTTCTCTGCGGAATATGACCGATTCCCGATTCTGGCAACCGGAATCGGCAAGGGCAACCGTTTTCCTCGGATTGCCGAAAAAAGGGGCCGGACATCCCTGTGCCCGGCCCCCGTCTCGCGTGTGCGAAAAATCGGTTCGCCCGGACTACCCCTGTTTCACCCCCTCAAGCAGGGCGGAAAACACCTGCTCCCGATCGAGGTCCGAGGTGTCCACAAGCACCGCGTCCTGCGCGGGCCTGAGCGGAGCCACGGCACGATTGCGGTCCTGATGGTCGCGTCTGGCAATCTGCGCCTTGAGTTCATCGAGATCGGCAGGTCTGCCCATGAGCTGGAGCTGCAACAGGCGGCGTTCGGCGCGCACGTCCACCGAGGCGTCCAGAAAGAACTTGCAGGGCGCCTGCGGAAAGATCACGGTGCCCATGTCCCGGCCCTCGGCCACAAGGGAAAACCGGCTGCCCAGATTCTGCTGGGCGCGCTTCAGAAACGAGCGCACCACCGGACGCGTGGCCACGTTCGAGGCCCACATGCCCACGTCCTCGGTGCGGATTTCATTGCCCAAAGGCGTTCCGTTCAGGGAAAGCACGGTTTCCGGCCCGGTGCCGGACAGGGCGAATTCAAACTCTTCCAGCGCAGCCTCAAGAGACGGATCATCCCATTCCCATGCGCCCTGCCCCAGTTTCCACGCAATGGCGCGGAACATGGCGCCGGTGTCCAGATACGGGATGGCAAGCTCCCCGGCCAGCCGTTTGGCCATGGTGGACTTGCCCACTCCGGCCGGGCCGTCAATGGTCACGATGAGCGGCTCAGCCATTCAGCACCTCGCCCAGCAGCTTCAGGAACTGTTCGTTCTCCCGGTCCGTGCCCACGTTGACCCGGATGTTCTCGCCAAGCCCGAACCCGGCCAGATGCCGCACGATCACTCCGCGTTCCAGCAAAGCCTGAAAGACCTCGCCCGCAGGTCTGGGCGGCTGGAACATGACGAAATTCGCCTGACTGGGCCAGACCCGGCATCCGAGTTCCGGGAGCCGCTTCAGGAACTGCTCGCGACCGTGCATGACCACGGCAAGGGTTTCATTGTAGAAGCTGTCGTCGTTCAGGGCCGCAATGCCCGCGTCCTCGGCCAGCAGGTTCACGGTAAAGGGAATGCGCGCATTGCGCAGCAGCCCGGCCAGATGCGCGGGCAGCACGCCGTAGCCCAGACGCAGACCGGCCAGCCCGTAGGCCTTGGAAAAGGTGCGCAGCACCACGAGGTTGTCGAACTTCTCGAACGCCTGAAGCGGGGTGTAGGATTCCGGCGGCCAGACAAAGTCGATGTACGCCTCGTCCACCACCAGCAGACAGTTTCGGGGCAGAACCCCGGCCAGTACGGTCAGGTCCTCCAGACTCGCGGCCTGGCCCGTGGGATTGTCCGGGCTGGTCACGATGACCATGGCCGTGCGTTCGTCCGCAGCCTCGGCCATCCTGTCCAGCGGCAGACCGTAGTCCTCGTCCCGCTCCACCTCGCGATACTCCAGCCCGTTGAGTCGGGCGCACATGCGGTACATGGCAAAGGCGTGCTCGTAGCACACGATGTTGTCCCCGGGCTGCGCCTTCATGCGCACCAGCATGTCGATGATCTCGTCCGAGCCGTTGCCCACGAGCACGCATTCCTCGGGCACGTCCATATGGCGGGCGATCTCGGCCGTGAGCCTCGGGGAATGATTTTCCGGGTACCGGAACACGCGGGCCGCGTTCCTTTCCACAACCTTGCGCACGATCGGCGAAACACCCAGCGGGTTCTCGTTGCTCGCCAGCTTGATCACGCTGGAAAGCCCGTAGGTCTCCCGAATCCTCTCAATGGTAAGGCCCGGCTTGTACGGATCGAAATCCAGTATTTCCGGACGGACGCTGAACTCTCTCATGTATCCCCCTGACTACCTTGTACAGCCGAAAAAAAGAACGGCCGAAGCCGTTCTTTCTATCGATTTTGCCACGGCCCGTAAAGGGCGGCAGGCTATTCGGGCCGGATGGTCAGCACCGGGCATCTGGAGGACTTGACCACCTTTTCCGCCACCGAGCCGAACAGGATGCGGTCGATGCCCTTGCGGCCATGGGTGCCCATGACGATGAGGTCGCAGCCCTCGGCCTCGGAAATGGCCAGCACCTCTTCGGCCGGATATCCGGTCACCACCTTGCCCTCCACGGCCGGGTCCTTGAAGTTCTCCTTCACGAACGCGCTCATGGTGTCCTCGGCACCGGCCACGATCTCGCCCACGAAATTCTCGATGGAGCTGGGCGGCACGTGAAAGCCTACGTACTGGCTCAAGGAGGGAGCCACATACAGGCAAAGCACCTTTGCCCCTGAGCACTTGGCGAGCATGGATGCATATTCGGCAACGAGCGGGCTGTAATCCGAGAAATCAATTGCGCACAGGATCTTCTTGATGTCTGCCATGTCAGTCTCCTCCTTGGAGTGGATTTTTCACTTCTCCCTGTTCGATTTGCCGATACGGAGAAACACGTTTTCTTCGCCGGGCAGGGGAATTTTTCAAAATAATCATGCCAGAGGTCGGCCCGGATAGACAACCCCTTTTGGATGCATTACATCAAAAATCATGCAGACGCGGTTATTTTTCAGGACACGGCAGTTTTTTCCGGTTCATGCCATTTTGATAACACGCTGACAAACAAGAATAAAATCATATTTGCATCCTTGGCAGGCTTCTTGCTTGAATCAGGCAAACCACAGGATGAGGAGTTGTTGCCATGAAAATCCATCCTGACCAGATCGAGGGAGTTCGCCCGGACAAACAGCAGAAGGCGAACAGGACCAACAAGCCCGGTGAAGGGTTCGGAGATTTGCTGAATCAGGAAGTGGCCAAGGCCAATGGTTCCAACGGAACCCAGAGCGTTGCACCACCCCTGTTCGTCAATCCCCTGCTCGCGCCGCAGGCCGTGTCCGCCACCCGGCCCGTCGCGGATGAACAGGCCACCGTAGGCAAGGTGGAATCCGTCCTCGGCCAATGGGACGACTATGCCGCAAAACTCGGCGGAGGTGCCAGCCTCAAGGAGGCCGATGCCGCCCTGAATCGCATCGAGCAGGAAGTCACGAACCTCAAGCAAGACTCGGAAGAGCTTGCCCCCGGGCTCAAAGCCATTGTCGATGAACTGGATTCCCTGACCGCTGCCGAACGGTTCAAGTTCAACCGCGGAGACTACGTCTAGGCTCCCGGTGGTCCCGACCACATTTCGCCCGGAACGCACCACGCGTTCCGGGCGTTGTCTTTTTTCAGGCCTTCGGCGACCCTCCCGGGGGGCCGGGCTCTGCCCGGACCCGCCAAGGAGCAAGGCCCCTTGGATCCCCATTCTGTCTTGAGAATCGAAAAAGGCCCGGTGAATGCTCTGTCGAGACATTCACCGGGCCTTTCCCAATTCTCAAGACGGGTAGGTCCAAAAGAAAAACTTCTTTTTTCCTTTCGCCTGTTTCCCCCGAGTTTTTTCTTTGATAGCGAAATCTTTTGCCCTTCCGCATCTCCCTACGCCGCCAGACGAACCGGACAAGTTTCCTCATCCCTCTCAGGCGGCGTAGACACAAAAAGCTTTGGGAGATTCTCAAGAACCTTTTCTCGAAAAGGTTCTTGAGTCGCCGAAGGCATCTTCCTGCTGCTTCCGGATCATATCCACGACAGCGCGACCTTCGCCTTCGTAGATGTCGCGTTCGTGTTCCGGGGTGGGACGAGTGACGCGCGGCCAGACTCCGGACTGGGGTTCCGGCCCCTTGCGGGCTTCGGCACAGGGCGAGGCATCGGCCATGGCCGGGGTCTTGCGCAGGTCGATGCCCGGGACTTCGGCGCTGAATTCGATGGGAATGTTGTTGGGATCGAAGGCGTAGATGGAGTGGATGAATCCGTGATCCACGACTTCGGACACCCAGATTCCGGCAGCTTCGAGCCTGTCCTTGAGTTCCCAAAGGTCATCATCCGAGGCCACGCCAAAGGAAACATGGTCAAAGGCATGCGGTCCGTTCACGGGCACGCCGTGATCCTTTTCCGGGATGCGACGCACATCGGGCCATTCGAAAAACGCGATCATGTCGTGTTCCGAAATCCGGAAGAAATAATGACGGTAGCCGGGATGGCCCAGACCGGCTACAAGCCGCATGCCGAGCAGATCGCGCCAGAAGCGGATGGTCGCATCCATGTCCGGGGTGGCCATGGCCAGATGATTGATACCGGTAAACATACCCATTCTACTGTCTCCTTTCCCGCATTTTTCCGGGGGACGCGGTTCGGGGCATGGCGAGTTGAAGTCCAAGAAATAATTGGTCAGCGCCCCATGAACGGGATAACGTCATGATGAACCCTTATCACAGGATCAACCGCGAATGGAACAGCTCAGACAGTGGATGACCGCAAACGAAGACAAGCTCATGCTGCGCAGTCTGGAGCTGGCCAAAGAGCACGGCTACACCCAATACACGCCCCTGGTTCTGGAGGCATGGCGCATGCCCGTCGTCCGGCTTGCCAATGCGCTGAGCCAAACCATGGACGCGAATCCGGAGTTGCTGTCCGGACCGATTGCCGACGCAGGTCTGAAAAACAACCCGGCTTCCCGCTTCATCCGCAAACTGGCCCGCGACCATGGAGAACGCGGAATTTCCATGCCCCAGTTTCTCGGCCTGCTCAAATGCTTCCGTCTGGCGTTTCTTGAAACCGCAGTGGACCTCATGGCCGCCCCGGATGAGGTTGCCGCGGGACTGGACGGGCTGACGCGCTTTTTCGACCTGCTGGAGCTTTCGCTGGCCGAGGAATGCGAATGCGACGACCCCGAAGGAGCACTCGGACGCATATCCGAACGCAACCGGCAGCTTTCCGTGGACAGAAATCGTCTTCTGACTGTGCTCGAAAGCCTGTCCTGCCCGATTTTCGTGATTTCCCCGACGCGCAACGTGGAATCCATGAACAGCGCGGCAGCCGAACTGGTGGGGATGAACAATCTTCCCGGGGTCACGTATTATGCCGCCCGCGCGGACAGACAGGACCGACTGCGGGACAGCCCCCCCCTCGAAGCGCTCGCTCCCTGGCTGGCGAGCGAATTGCCCGATCTGCCGGATTCCCGGACCACGGATTCCTCCCAGTGCTTCGAGCTCAGGGCCGAAAGTTTCACGCCATCCAGAGTCTTTCAGGTGTCCATCTGTTCCCTGCCGGACAGCACGGGCAACTATTCCGGCCACTCCATCATTCTGGACGACATTTCCGGGCTGGAATCCATGCGGCGCAAGGCGGAAGTCGAGCGCAACCGGGCCGAGCACTATCTTGATATTGCCGGGGCCATGATCCTGGTGCTGGACACGGCCGGAAACATCAAGCTGATCAACAGGGAGGGCTTGCGCGTCCTTGGATACGAGGCCGACGAAATGCGGGGCATGAACTGGATCGAGCACGTGATTCCGCAGGAATCGCGCAACACGGTTCGGCAGGTTTTCCGCAGGGTCGCATCCGGGGAAAGCGGCATCCGCAAGGGCAAGGTCTTCAACGAGGTTCAGACCAAAGACGGCAGGCGGCGCATGGTGTCGTGGAACAACGCGCTGCTCAAGGGAGAAGACGGCAAGCCGTGCGGCATTCTCAGCTCGGGTACGGACATCACGGACATCCTCCGGGTGGAGCGCAACTACCGCTCCCTGTTCGATGCAGCAGCCAACGCGGTCCTGGTTCACGACATGAAGGGCCGGTTTCTGGACGCGAATCAGGCGGCCTGCCGCACCCTTGGGTACACCCGGCAGGAGCTGCTCGAACGCAGCATTACGGACCTCGAGCGGGACAACTACATGCGGCGGCTGCCCAGCCTGCTTCGCCGCATCGAACGGGAAGGCCATGCCGCCTTCGAAAGCACCCACACCACGCGCGAGGGCAGACAGTTTCCCGTGGCCGTCAACGCCACACTCGTGAAATACGACGGCGACAAGGCCGTCATGATCGTGGTCCGCGACATCACGGACCGCCTGCTGGCCGAGGAGGCCATGCGCCGCAGCGAAGAGAAGTTCCGCAGCATTTTCGAGACCATGCAGGAAGGGTATCTCGTGGTCAGTCTGGAAGGCACGATCCTCATGGCCAATCCGGCCGCAGCCGAAACGCTCGGATACACCGTGAAACAGTTGACCGGCATGCCCATGAACGATTTCTACGCAAACCGGCAGGACCGGGAGCGGCTGCGAAAACAGCTTCTGGCAACGGGCAGCGCCAAACGCCTCCAGTTTCCGGCGGTCAGAAGCGACGGTTCCACCATTATCGTGGAAGCCAGCGTACGCATGGTCAGAAACGAATCCGGTGATCCCGTAGCTTTCGAAGGCACGTTTCACGACGCCACGGACCGCATCCGAGCCGAGGAGATACTCAAGGACAGGGAGGCCCAGTACCGCTCATTTTTCGAAAACAACCATGCGGTCATGCTGCTGATCGACCCGCGCACCGGGGAAATCACGGATGCCAATCCCGCAGCCAAATCCTTTTACGGCTATTCGCGGGACAAGCTGAAGTCCATGCGCATCGATGAGATCAACACCCTCTCGCAGGAGGAAATCTTCCGGGAAATGGCAGCCGCCCGATCCGAACGCCGCAAGCATTTCCAGTTCCGGCACAGGCTGGCCAACGGGGATGTCCGGGACGTGGAGGTCTATTCCGGCCCGATCATGGTCAGGGGCACCCAGCTTCTGTATTCCCTCGTGCACGACGTGACCGAACGGGTCCATCTGGAGAACGAGACCAGACGCATGGCCACGGTGGACGCCCTGACCGGGGCATGGAACCGCCGCCAGTTCTTCGTGCGCGGCGAGCAGGAATTCAACCGGTTCCGAAGGTACAAGGGGCCCCTTGCCCTTTTCATGATCGACATCGACCACTTCAAACGCATCAACGACACGCACGGGCATCTGGCCGGGGACTGCGTACTCAAGGCATTGTCCGGATTCGCCATGCACACCCTCAGGGACACGGACGTGTTCGCCCGGGTGGGAGGCGAGGAATTTGCGGTGCTCCTGCCGGAACTCGATCTGGAAAACGCGCTGGCCGTGGCTGAACGCCTGCGTTCCGGCCTCAAGGGACTCAGGACCTCTTCGGAGACGGAAACCATTGTCTTTACCGTGAGCATCGGGGTCACTCTGGCCGATCCTTCGGACTCGGATATCGAGGCCGCTCTGGCTCGCGCGGATCGGGCGCTGTATCAGGCCAAGGACAATGGACGGGACCGCGTGGAAAGCCTCTGAAACACACGGCAAAACATGGTTCCGCATCAATCGCGCCTTCCTTTCAACCCCCTGCCAGTCAAGGAATATCCCGCAAACGACACAGATTCCCACCTACCGGGTTTTCTTTGAAAAAACCTTGACGTTTGCAAGGCCATTTGGAATATGTTCCTAAGTTTTAAGTGACGATTTTCACATTTAACACGATTGAAATTCCGGCACTACGCAACCCCGAAACCGACGTTCCGGGGGGTTTTTGTGGTTTTTTCGGAAATTTCAAGCAGATACCATGAGCTTTGAAAACACACTTGCCGAGCGAAAGCAGGAACTCGTAGAGGCCTGGGCTGACATGATCCTCGGGTCCTACCCCAAGGAAACGCAAAAAGTCTGGCGCAAACAACATGATCGCTTTCAGAATCCGGTCGGTGCGGCCATACACGAGGCCGCCCAGATGCTGTTCGATCATCTTCTTGAATGGAAAAACGCGGAGGGCATGGCCGAAGCCCTGGACAAGCTCATCCGCATCAGGGCGGTGCAGAATTTCACCCCTTCCCAGGCCCTGAGTTTCATCTTTCTGCTCAAGAAGCTGCTTCGGGACGAATTCTTCAAGACCATGGAACAGGAAGGCACGCTTGGCGAGCTTCTCCGGTTCGAGGCCAAGGTGGACAACCTCTCCATGATGGCCTTCGACATCTATTCCAAGAACCGCGAGGTCGTCTATCGACTGCGAGTGGAAGAGGTGAAGCGAGCCCAGCACAACCTGCTCAAACGCGCAAAAATGATCGTGGACGTTACGGCCGACAAGGCCGGAGGAATAGAGGCCGGCCCTGCGGAATCCCGCAAGGCCTAACCCGTAAGCGAGGTGACGGTAGATGAATGCTTTGTACTCTCTTCTGTTCGTCTTCCTGCTGGTGCTGATCCCGCTGTTCGGCGTCGGCGCGGCGCACATGAAGACGTTCTTCGGCGTCTGCGTCCCGACAACGGCGATGATCATCTTCGTCGTGGGATTCGTGTGGAAGATGCTCAAATGGGCCCGATGTGCGGTCCCGTTTCGCATCCCCACCACCGGCGGACAGCAGCAGGCCTACGACACCACCATGTTCAAGCAGAACAAGTGGGACAACCCCTCCACCGGCGCGCAGACTTTCGTCCGCATGCTGCTCGAGGTGTTCGCCTTCCGCTCCCTGTTCCGCAACACCAAGGTGTCCCTGCACCAGGTAGACGGCAAACCCGTCGTGGCGTATCGCTCCAACAAGTGGTTGTGGCTGTTCGCCATTGTTTTCCATTATTCTTTCTTCATCGTGGCCCTGCGCCATCTGAGGCTCTTCCTCGAGCCCATTCCGTTCTTCCTGCACGGTCTGGAATTCGTGGACGGCATCCTGCAGATCGGCGCCCCGGTCATGTATCTGACCGACGTGGGCATCGTGGCCGGCCTGCTTTTCCTGGCCGCCCGCAGGCTCTACGACAGCAAGATCCGGTACATCTCCCTGGTCACGGATTTCTTCCCCGTGTTCCTGATCCTGTCCGTGGCCCTGTCCGGCATCTACATGCGGTACTTCGCCAAGGTGGACGTGATCGCCATCAAGGAACTGACCATGGGACTGGTGACCTTCCACTACCACATTCCGGAAGGCATCGGCACGGCTTTCTACGTGCACGTCTTCCTGGTCAGCACGCTGATGGTCTACTTCCCCTTCAGCAAGCTGATGCACATGGGCGGCGTCTTCCTGTCTCCTACCAGGAACCTGCCGAACGATACCCGTATCCGGCACCACGAGAACCCCTGGAACCCGGACATCAAGCCCCACGCCTATGCTGACTACGAAAAGGAATTTGGCCCGGCCATGGCCGAAGCGGGTCTGCCGCTCGACAATCCGGAAAATGCCAAGTCCGCAGAATAGGTCCTGGGATACTGAAAGGTTAGACCCTTTTAATCTGGAGAGATAGGATATGTCCGACATCCCAAAAGCTGATGAGCTCTTCAAGAGCATAGACTATAATCCGCCCGCGACCGGGTGGATGGAGACTCCGGTGGATTTCTCGCCGGGCCACTGGTGCTACCCGGGCAAGGTCGAAAAAGTCCAGTACATGATGGACAAGATTCCCGGCGTGTTCGGCAACCCCCGCGAATGGTCACCGGATCAGGCCGACTGGAAGCTGCCCCCGAACTGGAAGGAAATCGTGATGAACGGTTTCCGGGAACGGTTGCACAAGTACCGCTCCCTCCAGGTCTTCATGGACATCTGTGTGCGTTGCGGCGCCTGCGCCGACAAATGTCACTTCTTCATCGGTTCCGGCGATCCCAAGAACATGCCCGTTCTCCGCGCCGAGCTGATGCGGTCCATCTACCGCGGCGAATTCACGCTGGCAGGCAAGATCCTGTCCAAGCTGACCGGCTCCCGCGTGATGACCGAAGACGTGCTCAAGGAGTGGTTCATCTACTTCTACCAGTGCACGGAATGCCGCCGCTGTTCCCTGTTCTGCCCCTACGGCATCGACACCGCGGAAATCACCATGATGGCCCGCGAGCTCATGCATCTGGTCGGTCTGAACATCAACTGGATCATGGAGCCCGTCTCCAACTGCAACATGACCGGCAACCACCTCGGCATCCAGCCCCACGCCTTCAAGGACATCGTGGACTTCATGGTGGACGACATCGAGGAAGTCACGGGTCGCAAGGTCAAGGCCCCGCTCAATGAAAAGGGCCACGAGATCATCTTCATCACCCCCTCGGGCGACGTGTTCGCCGATCCGGGCATCTACACCTTCATGGGCTACCTGATGCTCTTCGACTACCTCGACCTGGACTACACCATGTCCACGTACGCCTCCGAGGGCGGCAACTTCGGCCTCTTCACCAACTCCGAGGCCATGAAGAAGCTGAACGCCAAGATGTACGCCGAAACCAACCGTCTGGGCTGCAAATGGATTCTGGGCGGCGAGTGCGGCCACATGTGGCGCGTGATCAACCAGTACATGGACACCATGAACGGCAACCTGCAGGGTTCCCAGATGACCACGCCGAAAAGCCCGATCACCGGCACGGTCTTCGAAAACTCCGCAGCCACCAAGATGGTGCACATCACCGAATTCACGGCCGACCTCATCAAGCACGACAAGCTGCGCCTCGACCCGAGCCGCAACGACCATCTCACGGTCACCTTCCACGACTCCTGCAACCCGGCCCGCGCCATGGGTCTGCTCGAGGAGCCGCGCTACGTGCTCAAGGCGGTCTGCAACAATTACGTTGAAATGCCCCGCGGTACCACTCGCGAGGAAACCTTCTGCTGTGCGGGCGGTTCCGGCCTGAACACCGAAGAGATCATGGAAATCCGTCTGCGCGGCGGCCTGCCTCGCGGCAACGCGCTCCGGTACGTTCAGGACAAGAACAACGTCAACGTCATGGCCTGCATCTGCGCCATCGACCGCGCCACTCTGGTGCCTCTGGCCGACTACTGGGCTCCGGGCGTCACCATCGCCGGCGTGCACGAACTCGTGGGCAACGCCCTTGTCTTCGAGGAAGGCGAGGAGCGCACCATGGACCTCCGGCAGGAGCCCCTGCCCGGGTTCGAGGATGAGGATGACAACTGGACTCCCCCGAACATGGAGGATGCGTAAATGAAGATGCAGTATGGAGCCGCGATTGTCGCCGGCCTGGTCGTCTTCTTTGCGCTGCTGCTTTCCCCCTTTGTCGTGGGAAAGGCCAAAACCTACAAGCAGCCGGAACTCAAGCTGCCCGTGGGTGAAAAGCAGTGCATCGAGTCCACGGAGTTCATGCGCCGCGAGCACATGCAGCTCCTGAACGACTGGCGCGACTGGGCATTGCGCGACGGCAAGAGGACGTACATCAACCACGCTGGCAAGGAAATCACCATCAGCCTGCAGAACACCTGCATGAAGTGCCACAACAACAAGGCCGAGTTCTGCGACAAGTGTCATGATGATGCCGGTGTGTCCCCCTATTGCTGGGATTGCCACATTCAGCCGGAGGGGTTGAAATAATGAAGAACAACAGACGTACCTTCATCAAGATTGCCGGTCTGGCCGCTGCCGGACTGGCCGTCGCCCCGAAAGCCACCCTTGCCTCGGGCGGTCACTCCCCGGTCAAGGTGAACAAGGACTCGGCCCACGCCAAGCGCTGGGCCATGGTCATCGACACCACCAAGATCAATACGGACGAAGACTTCGCTCCGCTCATCAAGGCGTGCCACTCCATCCACAACGTGCCGGACATTCCGGGCAATCAGAACGTCAAGTGGATATGGACCGCCCCCTACGAGCAGGCCTTCCCCGAGCAGCTCAACCCGCACCTCGACGACACGGTCAAGGAACGGAGATACGCCCTGCTGTGCAACCACTGCGACGAACCCCCGTGCGTTCGCGTGTGCCCGACCAAGGCCACGTTCAAGCGCCCGGACGGCATCGTGGCCATGGACTACCATCGCTGCATCGGTTGCCGCTACTGCATGGCGGGTTGCCCCTACGGCTCCCGTTCCTTCAACTGGGGCGAACCCCGGGAACATCTGGACCTTGAAGCCCTGAATCCCGAGTTCCCCACCCGCATGCGCGGTGTTGTCGAGAAGTGCAACTTCTGTGTGGAACGCCTCGCGGTCGGCAAGATGCCCGCCTGTGTGGATGCCAGCAACGGCGCCATCGTGTTCGGCGATCTCAACGATCCCGATTCTTCGGTCCGTCAGGTGCTGCGCGAGCGGTTCACCATTCGCCGCAAACCCACTGCCGGCACCGAGCCGAGCGTGTACTACATCATCTAAGGGGAGGCGAGAATGCTTGAAAGAGCCTTGAAAGGATCTCCGAGATACTACGGCTGGATAGCCTTCCTGCTGGTGGTCATCGGCCTTGGAGCCGCAGTCTGGATCAACCAGCTCATGGTCGGCATGAAGATCACGGGCCTGAGCAGGGACGTTTCCTGGGGTTTCTACATCTCCCAGTTGACGTATCTGGTCGGTCTTGCCGCCTCCGGCGTCATGATCGTGCTGCCCCACTACTTCCATAACTACGAAAAAAACAAGAACATGGTCATCTTCGGCGAATTCATGGCCATTGCAGCGTGCGTCATGTGCATGCTGTTCGTCGCCGTGGACGTGGGGCAGCCCAGCCGCATGCTCAATGTGGTTCTGCACCCCACGCCGAATTCCATCCTGTTCTGGGACATGACCGTGCTGTGCGGCTACCTGTTCCTGAACCTGCTCATCGGCTGGACCTGCCTGTCCCGCGATCGCGCGCACATGAAGCATCCCGGCTGGCTGAAGCCCTTCATCTACATCTCCATCATCTGGGCCTTCTCCATCCACACCGTGACCGCATTCCTGTACCAGGGCCTGCCCGGCCGCCACTACTGGCTCACCGCCATTCTGGCTGCCCGCTTCCTGGCCAGCGCGTTCTGCTCCGGTCCCGCGATCCTGCTGCTCGTCATGAAGGCAACCGAGAAGTTCACCAACTTCCAGATGCCCAAGGATGCCGTGAAGACTCTGGTCAAGATCATCATCTACGCCATGTGCGTGAACATGTTCTTCCTGGCCCTGGAATTCTTCACCGCCTTCTACTCCAACATGCCGGGCCACATGCACTCCATCGTGTACCTGTTCGCAGGCGAGCATGGACACACTGAAATGGTTCCCTTCATGTGGGCCTTCCTCATTCTGGCCACTGTCTGCCTGATCCTGCTGATTCCGCCCCGCTGGCGTGAAAATCAGAAGATCCTGCCCTGGGCGCTCGCCATGCTGATCGTGGCCACCTGGCTGGACAAGGGCCTTGGCCTGCTCATCGGCGGTTTCAACCCGAATCCGTTCGGCACCATCACCCCGTACTGGCCCACCGGCAAGGAACTCATGGTCTCCATGATGGTCTACGCCATCGGCGCCCTGATCGTGACCGTGCTGTTCAAGATTGCCACCGACGTCAAGGAAGAGCTCAACGAAGCCCAGGCCCTGCCCTGCGGCTGCTCCACCGACGACGAATGCGACTGCACGGCTGAAAAGGCCGAAGCCTAGCTGCTTACCGTCACCTCGATAGGTACAAGGCAAATCCAAAGGCCCGCTCAACCGAGCGGGCCTTTTTCTGTCTTCGGCAACCCGCCCCAATCCGAACCGCCCGATGCGCACCACCTGCATCAGGGTGCCGATGGCGGCCGCACATGGTCGTGAAGAACAGGATGTTGTGGGTTTCTCCGGCCGGGATGCGATACAGGTCGGTCAGCATGACCGACACCAGCACGATGCCCGTATACAGCACGAGCACATGCTGGACCGCTGCGGCGAACTCCATGGCCATTCCGGACGAGGCCGTGCCGTGTTCACAGAATGAAGTCATGTTGCCGCCCGAGTGTCCGAAGGTGATGCGTCAGGAAAAACGTGCTGCCGTCGATGAAAAGGGGTGCCTGGAATATTCCATGCTTTTTTCGATGCCGCAATACCCTGCTTGACACGTGAAGCAACGGTCTGTCATCAGAATGAAAGACAACCCGAAAACTTTCGGAGGTGGGCAATGAGTCGCAAGGTCAAGTCCGTTCGAGTTCCGAAAGAGTTGGAAACTCTGGATCTGTCCGGGGTTATCCGGGAATGTGAAAAATATTTGCGCGATCTGGAGTCCGCCACCATGCTCAAATCCGGCGGCAACCGGGAGGCGGCAGAAGCCCTGCTCAAGACGCGTCAGGCCGATCTGGGCCGCAAGGTGGGGCTGCTCGTGTGGGAAGCGCGCGTGGAATATGGCAAAAACAAGGAAGAATAGATGAAGCCCAAAACCGCCAGGGAATCCGAAGTGGTCATGACCCATCTCGTGCTGCCCCAGGATACGAATCCTGCGGGCAACCTGCACGGCGGAGTCATTCTCAAGCATATCGACATTGCCGGGGGCGTGGTGGCCAAACGCCACTGCCGCACCAATGCCGTCACCGTGTCCATCGACCGCATGGCCTTTCAGCAGCCCGCCTATGTGGGCGAACTGCTCATATTCAAGGCCAGCCTGAACCACGTGGGCCGCACCAGCATGGAAATCGGAGTACGCGTGGAAGCCGAAGACCTCATGACCGGCGAGGTCCGGCACACCAATTCCGCGTATCTGACCTTTGTCAGTCTGGACGAAAACGGCAGGCCAGCCCCGGTTCCGCCGCTGGAAACCACGGACGAGACCTCGCGCCGCCGCTACAAGGAAGCCGAGATGCGTCGCACCGTGCGCCAGCAGGAACGCGCAAGGGAAAACGCCTCTGCCTGAAACTATCCCTTCGAAATAAAAGAAAAAGGCCCGGACAATTTCGTCCGAGCCTTTTTTTCATGATCGTTTCAACCGACAGCTACTTGGGTTCCACCACTTCGAGACCGCCCATGTAGGGCTTCAGGGCCTCGGGAATCACGATGGAGCCGTCCTTCTGCTGGTAGTTTTCCATCACGGCCACCAGACAGCGGCCCACGGCAAGGCCGGAACCGTTCAGGGTGTGCACGTAGGGCTTCTTCTTCGAACCAGACTCGCTGAACCGGATATTGGCGCGGCGGGCCTGAAAATCCTCGCAGTTGGAGCAGGACGAAATTTCCCGATAGGTGTTCTGGCCCGGCACCCAGACCTCGATGTCGTAGGTCTTGGCCGCGCTGAAGCCGATATCCCCGGAACACAGGGTGATCACGCGGTACGGCAGCTTCAGGAGCTGAAGAATGCGCTCGGCAGCCGAGGTCATGTCCTCCAGAGCCTCGTAGGACTTGTCCGGATGCACGAAATTGACCATTTCCACCTTGTAGAACTGGTGCAGACGGATCAGTCCCTTGGTGTCCTTGCCGTAGGAACCGGCCTCGGAACGGAAGCACGGAGTCTGGGCACAGAACTTGACCGGCAGCAGGGAACCGTCGATCACCTCGTCCGCAAACAGGTTGGTCAGCGGGACTTCGGCCGTGGGAATCATGAAATAGTCCCAGTTCTCCAGCTTGAACAGGTCTTCCTCGAACTTGGGAAGCTGGCCCGTGCCGGTCATGGTCTTGCGATTGACCATGAAGGGCGGAATCACCTCGGTATAGCCGTGGTGCGCGGTGTGCGTATCCAGCATGAGCTGGGCAAGAGCGCGTTCCAGACGGGCGCACCAGCCATAGCTCACGGAAAAACGGGAACCGGCCAGCTTGGCCGCGCGTTCGAAATCCAGACCGCCCAGTTCGGTGCCGAGATCCCAGTGCTCCCGGGGCTCGAAATCGAATGCTGCGGGCTCGCCCCAACGCCGGACTTCCGGGTTGTCCTCTTCGGACTTGCCAAGGGGTACGGAATCATGGGGGATGTTGGGAACGGCCATCATCCATTCCTGTTCGCTGGCCTCCACGGCGGAAAGCTCGCCGTCCAGTTCCTTGACGCGGGCGGAAACCTCGGCCATGCGCTCCAGCAGGTCGGATGCGTCCTGCTTTTCACGCTTGCGCCGGGCAATCTCCGGGCCGACCTTGTTGCGCTCGGACTTGAGCTGCTCGCCCTCGGCAATGAGTTCCTTGCGCCGGGCGTCCAGCCTGGTGAACTCGTCCACATCAATGGACGAATTGCGTTTCTTCAGGGCCTCCCGGACTACCGCCGGGTCCTTTTGCATCAATTTCAGATCAAGCATTCATGTACTCCTTGCAGGCAATGGCTCTTCACGTACACCAAGTCGCCACGGATATAAAGTCCGAGGCCGGGGCCCGGCCGCAAAATCCTCGGGAATCCCGAAATCACGCAATCTCCACGCTTCCGTACCACGTTGCGGCACGCTGAAAAACCATGCGGGAATTGCTGGATTACGGAAGGGAAATTGCCTATGAGCTTCCTGTCCGGCAACTCGCCGGACTGGAGGAACCAATGCCCGTGCATGATCCGGCTGCCTGCCGGATACCCTACCCTTCCGGCTGTCTGAACGCGATCTTCGTGGCCCGCCACAAGCGGTTCACCGTGGAATGCCGCGTGGACGGACCGGACGGCATGCAGACCGTGCTTGCGCACACCAACAATACCGGGGCCATGTCCGGCCTGCTCAGGCCCGGCAGCCGCGCCCTGCTCTCGCCCGCATCCAACCCCGCACGCAAGCTCAAATGGACTCTGGAGGCCCTTGCGTTTCACGACACGCTCGTGGGCGTGAACACCCTGACTCCGAACCGGATGCTCAAGCGGGCATGGGAAACCGGCGCCATCCCGGAACTGCGCGGATATGCCACATTCCAGCCCGAAGCGAAAATCGGCGACAGTCGATTGGACGCGCATCTGACCAGTGACGGCCCGGACCTGTGGGTCGAATGCAAGAACGTCACGCTGGTGGAAGACGATGTGGCCCGATTTCCGGACGCGGTCACGGTCCGGGGACAGAAGCATCTGCACGAACTCATGACTCTGGCTCGGACCGGAGCGCGCGTTGCCCTGTTCCTGCTGATCCAGCGCAACGACGCACATTGTTTCGGACCAGCGGATTTCGTGGACGAGGAATACGCCCGCCTGTTTTACGAGGCCCTGAACACCGGGGTCGAGGCATGGCCTTTCGTGGCCGAAATAACGGACTCGGGCATTGCCCTTGGTCAAAGACTTGATGTGGTGAAGGAATAAATGACCGGTCTCATCATTGGCGCCGTGATCATCAGTTTCGCGGCGGTTTTCGTGCGTCTTGCCGGAGTCGGCCCGGACGCAAGCGCGTTTTACAGGCTTGTCATCGGCGGACTCGGACTCGTGATCCTGCTCTGGCGACAGGGGGAGATATCCCGACTGCGTTCAAACATCTGGCTCTGGTCGCTGGGCATTGCCGCGTGCTTTGCCGCAGACCTGTTCTGCTGGCACAGAAGCATCCTGTTCGTCGGGCCGGGCATGGCCACCATGCTGACCAACTTTCAGGTCATCGTGCTGTCAGCCGTGTCCGTGCTCCTTCTGGGGGAAAAAGTCAGGCCAACCTTTCTGGCCTCCATGGCTCTCGCCCTGATCGGGCTCTATCTCATGGTCGGCGCGGGCTGGGCCCAGTTCACGGAAACATACCGCACCGGCGTGCTGTTCGGTCTGGCCAGCGCCACGGCCTATTCCTTTTATCTGCTCAGCCTGCAATACACCGTAACCCGCACCCGGCACCACAACCCGATTGCGGTTGCCGCAAGCATGGCCCTGTGTGCCGGAATGCTGGCCGGAGTCAACATGCTGATCCACGGGGAATCCTTCGTGATCCCGGACGGCAAGGCTCTTGCCTCGATTCTGGCATTGGCGCTGGGCTGCCACACCGTGGGCTGGTTTCTCATCACCCGGGGCATGCAGCACGTCAGCACATCGCTGGTAGGCCTCATACTCCTGCTCCAACCCACCCTTTCCTACATCTGGGACGTGCTGTTCTTCGGCAAGACCGTCAGCGTGACCGAAGGAATTGGTGCCATGCTGGCACTTGTCGGGATATATCTGGGCTCATGTCGCAGCAAAAGCAAACGCAACAAAGCACAAACGACATAGCCAACTTCTTTAGAACAATCGTTCTGCCAAAATCAGAAGCCATTATTATAATGGTTTCAGCAATGTACTTTTTTCTCCGCAGTAGATATGTAACAGTTGAGGATGAGAAAACGGCACGGTGAACTCACTGTATACCAAGGAGGGGAAAGCCATGCTGCGGAATTTTGGAATCAAGATCAGAATATTGTTTCTGATTGTACTGTTGATACTGTCCACGCTGCTTGCCAGCGGGGCCTTTACAGTGGGATTGAATTCCCTTGCAGAGCAAGGAGTTGAAGATGCCACGGAAGCCATGAAGATCGGCTTTGAACGTACTCTCAAGTTTGCGGTGCAATCCTTGGCCACGAAGCTGGGTGATGCCGTGGAAAAGGCCAAGGCCAAGGGACTGGACCCGCAACCTGTGGTGCAGGAAGAACTGCTCAAGGTGCGGTTTGGTGAAGATGGTTACTACTTCGCCTATGACATGTCCGGTACGGCCGTTGCCCATCCCATCCGGCCGGAGCGCATTGGTCAGAACAACATGAACTCCAAGGACGTGAAGGGCAATGCCTACATCAGGGACATGGTGGACAAGGCCCAGAACGGCGGCGGATTCGTGACCTACTGGTTTCCCAAGCCCGGCGAACAGCAGCCTTCGCCCAAGCAGGCATATGCGATGAAGATCCCCGGCACCGACTATTTTGTGGCCACGGGAATCTATATTGATGTGATAGAGGCTAGACGGATCGCCATTCAGAAGACCTTCACCGACTTCACCAATTCCCTGATCATGTGGATCGGGCTGGGTATCCTCGCGCTTCTGGCCCTGTTTGTCGTGCCCGTCGCATGGGTCATCGCAGGCAGCATCACCAAGCCGCTGTTCCGGTGCGTGGACTTCACCAAGACCATGGCTACCGGCGATCTGCGCCATTCCCTGAACGATACCCACAAGGACGAACTGGCCCAGCTCTCCAACGCCATGGACGACATGATGACCCGTCTGCGCGACGTGGTCCTGAACGTCCAGTCCGGCAGCGACAGCGTGGCCGCAGGCGGCGAGGAACTCTCCGCCTCCTCGGACAGCCTGTCCCAGGGCGCGACCCAGCAGGCTGCCGCGCTTGAGGAAGTGGCCTCCAGCATGGAGGAAATGACCTCCAACATCACCCAGAACGCGGACAATGCCCGCACCACGGAAGGCATCGCGCTCCAGGCTGCGCAGGATGCGGAAAAGGGCGGCTCGGCCGTTGCCGGGACCGTGGAATCCATGAAGAAGATCGCGGAACGCATTACCATCGTGGAAGACATCGCCCGCCAGACCAACCTGCTCGCCCTGAACGCGGCCATCGAGGCAGCGCGTGCAGGCGAACACGGCAAGGGCTTTGCGGTCGTGGCCGCGGAAGTCCGCAAGCTGGCCGAGCACAGCGCCACGGCAGCAGGCGAGATCAGCGAGCTCTCCGCCTCCAGCGTGCAGGTTGCCGAGGAAGCCGGGGAAATGCTGACCCGCATGGTCCCGGACATCAAGAAGACTGCGGAACTGGTGCAGGAAATCGCGGCGGCCACCACGGAACAGAACTCCGGGGCCGAGCAGATCAACAAGGCCATCCAGGAACTGGATCAGGTGGTGCAGCAGAACGCGGCCGCATCCGAGGAAGTGGCCTCCACCTCCGAGACCCTGTCTGCACAGGCCATCGAACTCCAGCGCGAGATCAGCTTCTTCCGCGTCTCCAGCGGCGGCTCGGCAGGCCACAAGCCCACTTCGGGCCCCAGAGTCACGACAAAGCCGCAAAAGCCCAAGGCGCTGGCCGCAGCTCCCAAGCCCAAGGCCAATCCTCCGGGCAACGGCATGGACCTCGACATGTCCGGCGATGATGACGACTTCGAACGCTTCTAGCCCATCAAACCTCAACGGCCCCGGGATTCCTTATCCCGGGGCCGCTTTTTTTCGGATTGTGTTCAATATGCACTGAAACTACCCCCTTCCACTCAACACCACCATTTCCCGGTCATTTCTGTAAATTGAACACCTTGGTTGCCTATCCTTGCACACATCCCCATAAATGGAATACATAGGATACAAATTTCTGTGGAGGTGAGACGTGAAAGCTATCTGTCCAAAAGCAATGGTTTGGCATAAAATTCATCAAAAACTCAATATTGCATGGGAGCGAAAAGGTGGAGAAGGAGAAAGGCCTCCTATTCCGCTTATTCTTGCGGGGTGGGCATATTCAGATGACTATGAAAAAGCCATCCGATGGAGACAAACCGTGGAGTGGGCAGAGAACAACTCTTTAGCAGATATAATCCCAGAGTTAACGGATGAGGATTGGTATTATGGATAAAATCTTATGAACATCAAAAAATACTTCAGAGACTAAAACAAGGTCACAGTAATTACGAAGAAGAAGCCTTTGGGAGCTGCACACCGAGACATGAAATCCCGGGGCCGCTTTTCGTTTTTCCGGTCGATCGCCGATCAGTCCTGTCGCCCCGCGCCTCTTCACCTGTTTGTCCAAGGCGCGAAAAAGGTGTACTGAAACCACAAAAAACATCCGCCCTGCCCTTCAACCGGAGATCACCCATGATCCGCTGCTTTGTCGGCATCCCCATGCCCGAGGAATACCGGAAGAAACTCAAGTCCCTGTCCGACATGCTCGGGTGCGGCCTCAAGTCCGCCATGGCCTGGACCAGACCCGAAACATGGCACCTCACCCTCAAGTTCATTGGTGAAATCCCGAAACCCGACGTGCCCGGGGTGCAACAGGCCCTGTCCGACGTGCAGTTCGGCAAATTCCTGTTTCAGGCCGGAGGATGCGGCTGTTTCCCGGACAGAAAACGGCCCCGCGTACTCTGGAAGGGCGTACGCAAGGGAGCCTTGGAATGCCGCGAACTGGCCGGACAGGTGGAAGACGCGCTCGCGCCTCTGGGCATCGAGCGCGACAGCCGCGATTTTTCCCCCCATCTGACCTTGGGACGGGTCAAACGGCTGCGCGAGGATGATTGGGAAGGCAGCGTGTTCACCTGCGCCAACAGCGCATGGCCCGCATTCCAGGTCACGGAATTCGTGCTCTGGAAATCCGACCTCACGCCGCAGGGCGCGGTACACACGCCGTTGCAGACCTATCCGTTGTATTGAGAAGAAATCCCCGAGCCAATGTATGGTCAGGGATTTTCGATGTGATCCATGAGCGCAAGCGCGTCCACGGGTTTGAGCAGGCAGTCGTGATCGTTCAGAAACGCCCGAGCCCGGGCGCAGTCGCGAGGCAGGGTCGCAAGAAGGATGATCAGCCGCGACCATCCGGGCATGCGCACCTCCATGGTCATCACGGCCTGTTCATGCTCCCTGCTCCAGGCATTGGTGTTCAGCACCACCACGTCGAAATCCGTGGCCGTGACCGCATCCACGCCCTCTCCGAGTCCATGCACCACGGACACGTCCAGACCGCGCACACCAAGCCGCTTGGCCAGAATGGACAGGGAGTGCCACTCATCATCCACGAACAGGACGCGGCCCGTTTGCGCAGGAACGTCGGCCACGCAAAAACGGCTGGACATTCCGCGCACGATCAGTCGCCCTCGACCGCTCTGGCAATGCTCTTGAGCACGGCTTCCAGTTCGCAGGGCTTGACCAGATAGTCGAACGCGCCCAGTTGCAGGCACAGGCTGGCCTCGGCCTCGCCCCCGTGTCCGGTGAGAATGATGACCTGAAGATTCGGGGCCATGATCTTGATGACCTTGAGGGTTTCCAGACCGTCCACGTCCTCCATCTTGAGGTCCAGCAGCACCACGTCGAAATCCATCTCGCGCAGAATCTGGAGCGCACGACGGCCGCTGTTGACCTTGGTGGTTTCCATGCCGCGCACCGTCAACCGTTTGGACAGTGCGGCGGCATAGGAAACTTCGTCGTCAACAATGAGCACCCTGACGGGTGATTTCTCGTCAACGGTTCGGGTCATCCGGAATACCTTGTGGTGATTTCCTTCATCTGGGCCTGAATGATCTTTTCCTCGTGCCGTTCCTTCTTTTCCTTGGCTCCGCGCACCACGGCGATGAGCTGGTCTATGTCGCAGGGCTTGAGCAGGTAGTCGAAGGCGCCCTGCTTCATGCCTTCTATGGCGGATTCGATGGTGCCGTGCCCGGTGAGCATGACCACCTCGGCAAGGGGATGATTGGTGCGGATTTCCTTGAGGGTCTGAAGCCCGTCCATGCCGGGCATCTTCACGTCGAGGATCACCACGTCGATCTCGTCATCATTGGTCAGGGCGTCCAGGGCCTCGGGGCCGCTTTCCGCAGTGGTCACATCCAACTCCCGGGAAGCAAGCCGTTTTTCCATGATGCTCAGGAAACTCGTCTCGTCATCAACCAGCAGTACCTTTGCGATC
Source organism: Pseudodesulfovibrio tunisiensis (assembly GCF_022809775.1). Taxonomy (NCBI): domain Bacteria; kingdom Pseudomonadati; phylum Thermodesulfobacteriota; class Desulfovibrionia; order Desulfovibrionales; family Desulfovibrionaceae; genus Pseudodesulfovibrio; species Pseudodesulfovibrio tunisiensis. Next base: position 2,982,480 of record NZ_CP094380.1, on the reverse strand, counting down.
TTCATAACGCCTCCCATAGTACGGGTTAGTCTTCTTTAGGGGTTACGGGAATGCGGACATGAAACGTGGTTCCCACGTTCAGTTCGCTCTCCACGGTTATTTCGCCCCCCATCTTGTTGACCACGCCAAAGCAGATGGCGAGCCCGAGGCCAGTCCCCTTGCCTACGGGCTTTGTCGTGTAGAAGGGTTCGAAAATTCTTGCCAGATTGGCCGGGGGAATGCCGTCGCCGTTGTCCTGCACGTCGATGACCACGCTGTCCGCCTCGGCATGAGCGCGCACAACGATATGGCCATGGTCGACATGCGTGGCGTCGATGGCGTTGTTGAGCAGATTCAGGACGACCTGCTGCAACTCCGTGGGCGACGCCGTGACCTTGGGCAATCCCTCGTCGAATTCCTTGTCTATACGAATATTGCCGAGCCGGGCCTTCTGCACGCTCAGGGAAATGATCTCCGTGAGCAGGTCGTACAGGTCCACCGGGCTGGTACGCGGATCGGTGCGCCGGGCAAAACTGAGCAGCTTGTGCGTGATGTCCTTGCACCGCCGCCCCTGAAGCACGATCTCGGTCAGGGATTCCTCGATCTCCTTCACGTTCTTTTCCTCGGTGAAGTCGCGGAACTTCATGAGGTCCTGACACCACCCCGCGCTTTCGACCATGATGGCCACGGGGTTGTTGATCTCGTGCGCAATGCCTGCGGCCAGTTCGCCGATGGCGGCCAGCTTGCCGGTCTCCACCATCTGCTTTTCCATGACCTCCTGCGTCTCCTCGGCCTGCACTATGGTGCGCTGCATGCGGTTGGACAGCACCACCACGGTGAACACGATGCCCAATGTGCCGAGCAGGGAAATGGCAATGGCAATGAACCGGGCGTTGTACAGGTTGACCAGTGCGTCGTTCTTGGACTGCTGAAACACGAGAATCCAGTCCCCGCCCTTGAGGGGCGCGGACACGAAAACATAGTCATCCTCGCCATCGCCGCCCTCGTGCTCCACGTAGCGGGCGTTGAAACCGGGCTGGCGATCCTTGGCGAGCAGGGAGAGGACCGCGGGTTCAACCGCAATGTCGCTCCGCCGTTCGGTCTGGAACTCCCCCTTGCGATTGATGATGAAGGCCGCCCCGGTTTCCCCGACATGGATGGCCTTGACCAGCTGGTTGAAGGCCGTGAAATTCACTGTGGCGCGGAGCAGCCAGGGTTTGCCGTCCGCCGAGATGCGCGAGGTGACGATGAAATGCGGAATGCGACGGATGCCCAGAAACACGTCGCTGACGAAATTTTCCCGCTCCACGGCCTGCCGGAACCAGTCCGCAGTGGCGTAATTGGCCTCGACCAGCTTGTACGGTCCGGCATAGGCCACCTGCGTTCCCCCGGGGTCGATCAGACCGAGGTCGTCGAACACGCCGGGATACACGGACTGGAGCTTGTCGAGCTTGGTCCGAAGCGCGCCGGATTCGCGAAACTGGTCCACGGAATAGATGGCGGTTTCCATCTTGATGTTGCGCACCCGGGCCGTGAGATAGGTGTCGATGTCCCGGGCATGGCGTTCCACGAACGCCTTGAGGTAGTCCGCGGTCTTTTCCGTGTAGGAGGTGTGGTAGAAGTAGTAGAGAACCCATGTGCCGATGAACAGTGCGCCCAGGGACACGAAAATGGACATGAACATCATCCTCTGGCCGAGGTTGATCTTGCGGTCCTCCCTTTTCGCGTCTCCCTGCTCCCGCCCTGTGGCGGTGCGCCTGGTTGTTTCGGTCATGCGGTTCCCCCGGGCGGGTTGCGAATTCCGGGGCCCGCTCGGGGCCCCGGAACGTGAATGCGTTTTTTCCTGCTACAACAGGTAGTATGTGGCGGCCAGACCGGTCAACGACATCGTGATGGTGTAGGGCAGAGCCAGCACCACCATGCGGCCGTAGGACAGTCGGATCACCGGAGCCAGAGCCGAGGTGAGCAGGAACAGGAACGCGGCCTGACCGTTCGGCGTGGCCACGCTCGGGATGTTCGTGCCCGTGTTGATGGCCACGGCCAGCTTGTCCAGATGATGGATGAGCTGGTCGGCCTGCGCAGCAGCGGCGGCAGGCAGCTGGGCCAGCACGTCGGCACGGTTCAGATGCGGATCGGTCAGCTTGTCCATGAGTTCCTGACCGGTCATGCCGATGTTCGGAATGGCGTTCATGGCCTGAACAAAGTGCATCTTGGTCTCGGAGATGTACACCGTGGCCACGAACACGTTGTCCGAAATCATGGAGAGAATGCCGTTGGCCATGTAGTAGGCCGCAAGCTGCACCTGACCCTGCAGGCTGAGCACGAAGTCGATGACCGGCTTGAACAGATGCTGTTCGTGGATCACGCCCACGATGGAGAAGAACACCACCAGCAGAGCGGTGAACGGCAGAGCCTCTTCAAACGCCTTGCCGAGCTGATGTTCCTCGGTCACGCCGGTCAGCGCGGTCAGGATGACGATCACGGACAGACCGATGATGCCCACTGCGGCCAGATGGAAGGCCAGAGCCAGCACCAGCCAGACGCCGGTCAGAGCCTGAACCACGAGCTTGGCCTTGCCCTGCATGCCGCGCTTGCTTTCCATCTCGATGGCGGTTTCCAGCAGATAGGACCGGATGTTGCCGGGCATTTTCGCACCGTAGGTGAACAGGTGGAACTGCTCCACGCAGATGCAGGTCAGCAAGCCAACAGCCAGCACGGGCAGGGAGATGGGGGCCACTTCCAGAAAAAACGGCACGAAGTGCCAGCCCATTTCCGAACCGATGAGCAGATTCTGGGGCTCACCCACCAGCGTGCACACGCCGCCAAGGGCCGTGCCCACGGCGCCGTGCATCATCAGGTTGCGTAAAAATGCACGAAACTGCAGCAAGTCGGCCCGATCCTTTTCCTTGACGGCCTGATCGTTGCAGAGGTCATGCGCGCCGCTCGCACCGGAGCCGGACGCAAAGCGGTGATAGACATTGTAGAAGCCGTAGGCCACGGCAATGATCACTGCGGTCACGGTCAAGGCGTCCAGAAACGCGGACAGCACGGCTCCGGCAAGGCAGAACAGCAGCGAGATCAAGATCTTGGAGCGAACCCGGACCAGAATGCGGGTAAAGGTGAACTGGAGGAAGTCCTTCATGAAGTGGATGCCTGCAACCATGAAGATCAGAAGCAGGATGACTTCAAAATTATTCAGGGCTTCGTGATACACGGTCTCCGGGCTGGCCATGCCCAGAGCAACGGCCTCGATGGCCAGCAGACCGCCCGCGGGCAACGGGTAGCATTTGAGCGCCATGGCCAGAGTGAAGATGAATTCCGCAATGAGCACCCATCCGGTGATGAAGGAGCCCACGGTGTAGAGCAGTATGGGGTTCAGAATCAGAAAGACAAGAATTGCCTTCTTGTACCATCCCGGCGCGGAGCCGAGGAAGTTCTTGCCAAATGCTTGGCCCAACGTTTGTGACATTTTCCAGAATCTCCTCAAAAACAGGTCATACAGCAGCCGGTTGGGCAACGCTTCCTTTAAGCGTTGTCGCCGATTGTCATGGTGGGGTACATCCCGGTCGCGTCCCCGGACTGAAAGGGCTGAAGGATGTTGAAGGACACCTTCTGAGTCTTCTGCGCATGCCCTTTGGTTTCTTCGGAACCATCGTAGTATGCGCCGTTTTCCTCCAAAATGTGGTCGATACGGTGCTTGAAGGCCCGTACGAACGCAGCGCCGTCGCCCTGAAAACGCATGTTGCCAAGGCTCAATACCTTGGCTTTGGCGAACTCATCCAGCGAAATGCACTGCGTGTCAAGGTCCGCCTGTCGAGTGACATATCCCCAGACAAGGGAATTGTCAGGTACGTGAATGGGCTCCTCCGCGTCAATGATGGTGTGCGGCATGACGATGGAATTGGTTCCCACGGTGATTTCCGCGTTCTCGGAACCGCGCAGGAACGAGTTGAAGCCCACGAAGACCTTGATGCCCAGATGGGTGTGGATGACCTTGCCGCCGTGGGCGGTCACGTCCATGCCGTCGTACCGGGAATTCAGGATGTAGCAGTTCTCCTGGGCATTGGCCCCGTCCCCGAGTCGGGAGTTCTCGATGTGTGCGCGCTGGGCCACAAGGGCGTTGTGCCCCACGGCACAGTCGCCCTTGATCACGGCATAGAGCGACACGAAGGCGTCGTCCGGCACGTTTTCCATGGCATCGGGCACGACAGAGGAATAGATGGGAACGAAATCCTCCTTGCGCTCGTCCAGATAGTCCGAGAACTCGCCGGACAGCCGTCCGTTCCCGTCCAGAGACACGTACTTCTCCACCACGCCGGCCGGGTACACGTAGTCGAATTCGAACAGGCCGTCGTACTTGATCCACACGCGGCCCGGCTCGATGGTCTCCCGGGACAGGTCGCCCGCCTGCACATAGGCGAAATCCCCGACAACGCAGGAGTGCATCACGGAAAGGTCCACCGTGGAAAAGGGGCCGAGATACACGCCTTCCGTCGTGGTGCCGTGTATATTGGCCCAAGGCATTGCCACGGTATTCAGGATGCGGAAATACTCGGGGATCTGCGGATTCTTGGAGTTGTTGTGAACCAGGGTCTTGTTCAGAAAGCTGTTGGAAATGAGAAAGGACTCGTCCTGAAAGAGTCTCGTCCTGCCGCCCTCGAACTCCACCTCGTCGCCCTTGGCCTTGAGTTCGTCGCCGCGAAGGTCGCTTTTGTAGAGAATGGAACGGTCCACGAACGTCTTGCCCAGAAAGTAGGTCCCGGACAGACTGCTGCTCCGAAACCGGAAATGCATGGGATGATCCGTGGTCAGGGCGTAGAACGCGTAGTAGCGGGCGTGCCGCTCGCGGGGAACCGCGTTCTTCAGGTAGGGGGCGACGTCGACACCCATGGGTTTGAGATTGACGTTCACCCGGGAAGTGATGTGGTCGAAGAGTGCTTCAAGCTGTTTCATCAGGGCCCTCATACGTCTGGTAAACCAGTTGAACTGCCGGGCGGTCGGCCGCCCGGCAGCATGTTGTCGTCAGGGTCTATGCTCTAGCCACCGACGGGCAGAGTAACAGGCATCCCCATGATAGGCCAGATCACGAGGCAGGCAATTCCGACCACGACCATGAGCATGATGCTCGCGGGTACGCCATAGCCGAAGAACTCGCCGGTAGAGAACTGGCCGGAGTCGTAGGCAATGGCGTTCGGGGCCGCACCCACCAGCAGCAGGAAGGGCATGCCCGCAACCACCAGGGAGGCGTACAGGATGACTTCCGGGGCCACGCCGAGATACGGCGCGATGACCAGAGCCACTGGCAGGGATATGGCGATTGCCGCCACGTTCATGATGAAGTTGGTCATGATCATGACGAAGAAGGCGATGGACAGGACGAACACGAACCAGTTGGCGTTCTGGAACATGACCAGCCAGTTCACGGCCATCCACTTGGCCGCGCCGGTCTCCCACAGGCAGAAACCGATGGACATGGCGCCCGCGAACAGCAGGATGATGTTCCAGGGAATCTCTTCCAGATCCTTGAGATTCAGAATCTTGAACACGAAGAACAACACGCTGGAACACAGGATGATGGCGGTCTTGTCAACAGCCTTGAGCGCGGGAATGAAGGCGCGCAGGCTCATGATGGTGATCACGACACCCACGATGATGGCGGCCATGATCTCGTCGCGGGTCAGGGAGCCCATCTTGGCGTTCAGCTCGCGGGCCTTTTCGCGCAGGCCCGGGATGCGATCCTTTTCCGGCTTCAGGAAGATCATGAAGAAACCCCAGAGCAGGAAGATCATGATCCAGCCGATGGGAGCCATGTAGTAGGTCAGCTCGAAAAAGCCCACGTCGCGGTGCACGATTTCGGAGAAGAAGCCCAATGCCACGGCGCCGCGCGCCGCGCCGAGCAGGGTCACGATGGAGCCTGCGCCCGCCACGTAGGCCATGCCAATGAAGAGGCCCTTGCCGAACTTGGTGGGCTTCTTGCCCTCGCCGTACAGGCCGTAGATGGCAAGCAGCAGCGGATAAATTGTGGCGGCCACGGCCGTGTGGGCCATGATGTGGGTCAGCAGGCCCGTGACCACGAACACGCCGAGATAGATCATGCTGGTCCGCTCACCCACCACGTCGAGCATCTTGTAGGCCAGCCGCTTGGTCAGGCCGGTCTTGGTGAAGACCAGACCGATCATGATGGAGGCGAAGATGAACAGGACCGAGGGGTCCATGAAATCCTTGAACGCGACCTTTGCGGGCCGGATCATGAACATGACCTGCAGGATGCCGATCATGAGGCTGGTGACGCCGATGGGCACCACCTCGAAAACCCACCATGTGCCTGCGAGCAGGAACACGGCCAGCGCGCCCTTGGCCTCCGTGGACAGCGCAAAGTGCTGCCCCTGGGGATCAATGGCGTCGGGCCATGGCGGACAATAGTAGACAATGACAAACAGGGCCACGCCCAGCAGCATGAACAGCAGGCGCTTCCAATCAAACGAAGTTGCAGTGGCTTGTGCCGCACCCATTATTCCGTCCTCCGGTCTTGGATAAAATCCACGTTACTGTTTGCAGGTCGTCATTCGGGACCTGACTTCCTCGAAGATGTCGCTCAGGCGGATCACGCCCGTGACCTTTCCATCCCGGCGGACCAGCAGTGGCTGGTGCCCGCCCATGATGTACTTGTGCACCGCGATTTCGAGGTCATCGTCCTCTTCCATGAATTCCGACTCCGCGGGTCTGTGCATGGCTTCCACGGCCGGAACGTCCATGGCCTGCCCGCACAGGGACTGGAGCGTATCGGTCCACAGACCGAAATCCCGAAAAACACCGGCCACGTATTCGCTGGTGAGGGTGGCGTCAGCGGCGTCTCCGTTCATCAGTTTCTTGTAGTTGGGTTCCAGGGAACGGAGAATGTCCGTCATGGTCAACTTGCCGAGAAAGCCGCCCTGCGCGTCCAGCACGAGGACGTCCCTGTGGGCATGGCTTTTGTCGGGCTTGGCCTGATGGTCTTCCTCAAGAGTCCGGAAGACGTCGGACAACGTCGCATCCTGGCCGACCGTGACGTACTCGGCGACCGGGATCATCAACTCTTTGACTTTCATACCTCTCCTTCCTGCTTTGGTTGGGACCAGGCGTCGGCCTCTCCGCCGCCTTGCTCTGCGGCGGACCGGGCCGAATGAAGCTTCACGAGCAGTTCCTCCATGTCCACGGGCGCGGCGATTTCGTCGAAAGCGCCGAGCTTCATGGCTTCAATGGAAAGGGGAACGTCCGCAGCGTGATTGATGAGGATGAATTGGGACTGGGGACATGCGGCCTTGACCGCACGGAGAATGGAAAGAAGGGCGCGGTCCCGGCCGTAGAGCCCGAGCAGCACGGCGTGCACCTTCTCCCGGCAGGCGGTGTCGCGGACTTCGTCTTCACGACGGGCCCTGAAAACCTCGACACCCCGCTTTGCCAATTGCCGGGCCAGATGATCTCCGAAATCCGTATCAGCATCAACAATCAGTACTTTCATCACCCAGATCGATCCTTTCAGTTTACCGGCTCTCCCCGAGCCGACACTGTTCTAGGGCAATGACTGTGCCATGTTGAAAAGAACGAATTATATTATGCTTATAGAAAAATCTTCCCGCTTGTGACATTTTGCGCGAACGAACAAAATGAAACAAAATGAATCAATACATGAAACAGTTATTGATTCATTTTGAAACAGAAAGAAACAAAATTCCGGGAGGATTTCAGTAGAGAATTTCGCCTTGTGAAAGTTCGCCCGAGAGGTAGGAATTCAGCACGGCGTCCACGCTGCCGCAGACGTCGTCCACCACGGTCACGCCCTTCCATTTGAGGAAATCATAGTATTCCTCTTCTATGCCCGCACACAGAACCGCGCCCACGCTCTCCGTGATGACCAGACGGCACACGGCCTCGGGCGAGGCCTGATCCAGAACCACGACCTTTTCCCCGCGTTCGGCGACCTCGCCGGAATCGAGGCGGACGACCGTGACCACGAGCACGTCCGTGGCCAGATCGAATCTGGGGGCCACATCGTTTTCCAGAAGGGGAATCAGTATCTTTTCCATGGTGGTCCTACCTGATGCCGTACTGTTTCATCTTGCGCCACAAGGTGCTGCGGCCCCAGCCGAGGATTTCCGCAGCGCGAATGCGCTTGCCTCCGGCCTTGATCAGGGCGTTCATGATCATGCGCCGCTCCACGTCCTCCCAGTTGCGCGCCTCGCCCGGGTCCACGGCCGGAGCGGACTGCATGGCGGGCATGGCCTCGGGATGCGCGTGCAGCAGCGGTTCGGCCTCGTGCTCGGACCGGGTCGGAACGTGGGAAAGATAGGCGGGAAGGTGGCGCATGCGAACGCGCTTGCCGTCGCAGAAGTTCACGGCATACTCGATGACGTTCCGCAATTCGCGCACGTTGCCGGGGTAGGCATAGGTATGCAGCAGGGCCAGGGCGGCCTCGGAGAATCCCTCGATGCGCTTGTTAAACCGGGCCTGAAACATCTTCAGGAAATGATCCATGAGCAGAAACACATCCTCCCCGCGTTCGCGCAGGGGCGGCAGATGAAACCGGATCACGTTGAGCCGGTACAGCAGGTCCTGACGAAACCGGCCCTGCGCCACCATCTGTTCCAGATCGCGGTGCGTGGCCACGATCACGCGCACGTCCGCATGAAAGCCCTTTGTGGAACCGAGAGGATAGATGACCTTGTCATCCAGAAAGGAGAGGAGCTTGACCTGAAGGTTGATGGGCAGATCCCCGATCTCGGTCAGGAACAGGGTGCCGCCGTGGGCCAGACGGAATCGCCCCGGCTTGTTCTGGTCAGCGCCGGTGAATGCGCCCTTGGCATGGCCGAACAGCTCGGACTCCATGAGCGTGTCGGGCAGGGCCCCGCAGTTGACCTTGATGAACGGACCTCCGGCCCTGTCCGAGGCCTTGTGAATCTCCTCGGCCAGAATGTCCTTGCCCGTGCCGGTCTCTCCGGTGATGAGCACCGAGGAATCGGTCTGGGCAACACTGGGGACCATGTTGAAGAGTTTCTGGATGCCCGGACTCTTGCCCACGAGTCCGCCAAGGGCGTAGCTGCCGCCCCCGGGTTCGTCCGGCGCGGCCTGACTGGCGGAAGTCACGGTCTCCACCGTGCCCACGCGCACGCCGTTTTCGTCCATGAGCGGAGCCACGGTCACGCGTACCGCCACCTTGCGCCGCTCGCGGTTGATGATGTTGGCATCCACGCTCACGGGATCGAACTCGCCCAGTCCGGCGGCCACGGGACATCCCTTGACGCAGAAATCGCAGCGCAGGGCGTGCAGACAGCCGAGCCCCGCGATCCGGGTCCGGTCCACTCCGGTCAGGGTTTCATAGGCGCTGTTCACGCGCACCACGGCGCCCCGCTCGTCGAGCAGGGCCACCCCGAAGGGAAGTTCGTCGAACACTCCGGAAAGCACGTCCGGTCGCGCCAGAAGCGCATCGAACCGCGCGAAGTCCACTTTCTTCATGGCGATCAACCCGTTACAAGGTCCAAGGCAACCAGAGCGGGTTCTACCACGCCCGGAGCCGGGCTTCAATGCGCAACCCGACAGCAGGACCGGACATGAGGATCATTCCTCCTCCACCACAACCCCGTCGCACACGAAGGAAATGCCCTGCGTCGAGGCCGTGCCGATCATCACGGCCTGTATTATCGGCGTGGGAATGCTTTCTCCGGCCTTCCACTGCACCACGAAATTCGCACCGGAACCGCCCTCGGTATCCCGTTCCGCCACATGCACTTCAGTCGTGCCCAGCGGCGGCACGGTCACGGGCTTGTCCAGATATTCCTTGATGAGCTGACCGTGGTCCCCGTAATACTTGACCGAAACCACGATCAGGCTTCGGGTTTCATCCACATTGCGCAGACTAAGCAGGGCCGAAAGATTGTAGGGCTTGCCCTTTATGCCCTGATAGACGTGGGAATACACGGGCACATACACCTTCTGCCCCTTGGATTTGCTGAGCACCCTGCCCGCCCCGGCCGGGACGGCCAGAAAGGCCAGCAATGCCACTGCTGCGACCAGAATTCCGAACCTTCCACGCATATGACTCTCCCTGTTTGGGTTTGCTCCGTATGCACAGCTATGCCCGCAACGCCCCGAGAAAGCAAGGGCTGCTTGCGGGCCGCACACCCATCTGATACGCATTCGTCCATACGGAAAACCCCGGAGAAAACACCGTGTCCCGATCCATCGGATTCCTGATTGCCGCAGCAATGCTGCTGACCGCCCTGCCTGCCCATGCCATGACCGTGTTCACGGTGGGCGTGGAGGACATCCGCTACTATCCTCATTATACAACGCATCACGGCATCTACACGGGATTCAGCCGGGCCGTGCTGGACGATTTCGCCCGGGAACGCGGCTACCGGTTCGAATACATCCCCCTGCCCGTGCTTCGCCTCTATCGCCAGTTTCTGCACGGCGACACCCTCGACTTCAAGTATCCGGACAATGCCCAGTGGCAGCAGACCCTGCGAAGGGGCGATACCGTGTACTATTCCGACCCGCTGGCCATGGCCCGGGACGGAGTCATCGTGCTCCCGACCCGCGAGACCATGCACCTGAACCAGCTCAAGCGACTTGGCACGGTGCGCGGATTCACGGCCACCAGATACGAAAACGAAATCCGGCACGGCAAAGTGCATCTGTCCATGAGCGACGATTTTTCCGATCTCATGAACATGGTCCGGGAAGGCCGGGTGGACGGCGGTTTCGGCTCTCTCGCCGTGGCCCGCTACCAGCTCGAACACATCCTGAAGAATCCGCGCGCCCTGCACTTTGCGCCCAACCTCCCCTACACCGTGGTCGGCTTCCGCCTTTCCACCCGACGCCACCCGGAAATCATCCGGGAACTGAACGACTACCTGCTGCGCCACGCGGACCGGCTTCGTCTGCTCCGTCGGCAGTACGGCATTGATCCCCCCGGACGCACACGCCAATGATCTTTTGAAACCGCAACGAGTTTGCGGTACATGGACACTCTCGGACTCAACACTGCAACGGAGCCATCATGAAGATACCCCAGGGATTCCGGTTCTCGGCCGCACAGGCCGGTTTCAAGCATCAGGGCAGATACGATCTCGCCGCCATTGTCAGCGACAGGCCCGCAATCGCGGCAGGCGTGTTCACCACCAACAAGTTTCAGGCCGCTCCGGTGCTGCAATGCAAGGCACTGCTCGCCAAATCCGACACCATGCGCGGATTTCTGGCCAATTCCGGACAGGCCAACGCCTGCACCGGAGAACAGGGCATGGAAAACTGCCGCGAAAGCCTGACCATGGCGGCTCAGGCCCTGAATCTGGAGGCCGACACGCTTCTGCCTGCATCCACGGGCGTGATCGGCGCACATTTCGACATGGACAAATGGCGAAACGCCATGCCCGAACTCGGCCGCAACCTGCCGACCGGTACTCCCGAGGACGCGGCGCGGGCCATCATGACCACGGACACCATGCCCAAGATCGCGGAAGCGGGTTTCCAGCTCGATGGCGGTGAAGTCCGACTGCTCGGCCTGTGCAAGGGCGCGGGCATGATCAGCCCGAACATGGCCACCATGCTCGGCTTCATCTGCTGCGACGCGAACATCTCGGCCGAGGCGTGGCAGATCATGCTCAGGGACTGCGCCAATCTTTCCTTCAATCGCGTGACCGTGGACGGCGACACCTCCACCAACGACTGCGTGCTGGCACTGGCCAACGGCGCATCCGGCGTGGCCATCGAATCCGAGGACGACTACATGCTGCTGCGCAAGCACCTGCTGGAAGTCATGGAGGAACTGGCCTACAAGATCGTCATGGATGCCGAGGGCGGCACCAAGGTGGCGTTCATCGAGGTGGCCGGAGCGCGGACCGACGAGGACGCGGAACTCGTGGCCCGGGCCGTGGGCAATTCCCCGCTGGTCAAGACCGCGCTGTTCGGCTGCGATCCGAACTGGGGCCGCATCGTGGCCGCGGCTGGCCGCTCCGGTGCAAACTTCCGGGCCGAAGCCATGGTCCTCAAGATCGGCGGCGTGCTCGTGTTCCGCAACGGCACCCCGGAACCCGGCAACATGGACGACCTGCTCGCCCCGATCATGAACGAACGAGACATCGTCATTTCCATCCGGCTGGGCACGGGACCGGGCAGCGCCATGCTGCTGGCCTCGGACCTGAGCCGGGATTACGTAAGCATCAACGCGGATTACCGCTCGTAACCAAAGGAGCCTTCCATGCCGAACATCAGACTCGAAACCTGGGCCGGACACCTGACCACGGACAAGCGTCGCGAAATCGTGGAAACCTTCACGCGGGAAACCTGCCGCATGCTGGGATGCGTACCCGAGGCGGTCGACGTGATCATCACGGAAATTCCCAAGGAGAACTGGGGCACGGCAGGCGAGCTGTGCTCCGAGAAGTTCCCGGACAAGTAACCGGTCCGGCCTCGCATCGAAACAACCATGAAAACACCCTGCCCCGGCAGGGTGCTGGTCGGGTTTTGCCCGGCAAAGACAGTATCAGCAATGAAAAGAGACACGAACACCCGGCTGGCAGATTTCATCTTCGAGTGCGGCATGCTCCGCAAGACCCCGCGCACCGGCTACCAGTTTCTGGGCTCGGGCTCGGAAAACGTGGCCGAACATTCCTTCCGCACCGCGGTCATCGGCCACATTCTGGCCAGGATGGCCGGGGCCGACGTGGCACGAACCACCTACATGTGCCTGTTTCACGACCTGCACGAGGCCAGAACCGGGGATTTCAACTACGTGAACCGCATCTACAATTCGTCCAGACGCACCGAAGCTCTGGAAGACGCCGTGCTCGGCACCGGGCTGGAAGAGGACGTGCTCGGTTACTGGGAGGAACTGGAAACCACCGAGACGCTGGAAGCCAGACTGGCCCAGGATGCCGATCAGCTCGACTTCATTGCCAATCTCAAGGAAGAGGCGGATCTGGGCAACAAGTATGCGGACAAATGGCTTGAACTCGCGCTGGAACGCGTGCGCACGGAATGGGGAAAGGAACTGGCCAAAGCCATTGCCGAGACTGATCAGAGCGACTGGTGGTTTCTGAAACCGGGTCGGGACTGGTGGACACGCAAGAACGGGAAAAGCGGCAAAAAGTCGGATTGATGCAGAAAATGCTTGATTGGATACGGCGACGTATCTAAACATAGCCTTGCGAACTCTGCACAGGGGTTGCACAAGCGTCTGTTTTCAGATAGAAACTGCTCCTTAATATATATTGAATACCCTTGTTTTTCATTCGTTCAAACAAGGCGAACGAAAAACGGACCAGAAATATGGCTGCAACCACTCGAAAAGCTCTTGCCTCGGCGCAATTTCTGAGCACAACACTGCGTCCCCTGATCGATGATCTGGGGGCCATGTTCCTGTTCTTTCTGGACGCTGTGCGCCTCATATTCGCCGGACTGGGCCAAATCCCCAAGATCGTGCGCCAGATCTACTTCATCGGCGTGCAATCCGTGACGGTCATTGCCCTCATCGGCCTGTTCACGGGCATGGTCATGGGCATGCAGCTCTATTTCGCCCTGTCCACCTTTGGCGCAGACGGCTTTCTGGGCACGGGTGTGGCCCTGTCCATGGTCCGTGAACTCGCGCCGGTGCTCACGGCCATCATGCTCACGGGCCGGGCCGGTTCGGCCATGACTGCGGAAATCGGGGTCATGCGCATCTCCGAACAGGTCGACGCGCTCAAGATCATGGACATCAACCCCAAGCGGTATCTCGTGGCCCCGAAAATGGCCGCGTGCATCATCAGCTTTCCGATTCTGACCGCGTTCTTCAATCTCATCGCGCTCTGGGGCGGCTGGCTCACGGGCGTGAAGCTGCTCGGCGCCAATGCTGGCGTATACTGGTCCCGAGTCCAGGAATCACTGGACTGGGCCGACATCGAAGGCGGATTCATCAAGTCCCTGATCTTCGCCATGCTGGTCTGCACCATCTGCTGCTTCGAGGGATACTACACGCACGAAAGACGGGGCCATGCCGGTCCCGAGGGCGTAAGCCAGTCAACCACAACCGCGGTGGTCAAGTCCTGCGTGGTCATTCTGGCCGCGGACTACGTGCTCACCTCCCTGCTCTGGTAGACCTCATGCGCGAAACCAAGGCACCAAGCATACGGCTGGAGAATCTGGCCATCGGATACAAGGGCATTCCCGTGGTGAGCGGGCTGAATCTGGAATTTCCCGGCGGCAAGCTCTCCATGGTGGTCGGCGGGTCGGGCTGCGGCAAGTCCACCCTGCTCAAGCACATCCTCCAGTTGCAGCCGCCCATCAAGGGCAAGATTTTCATCGGCGGGCACGACGTGTACGGCCTGTCCCGCCGTCAGGGCAGATGCCTGCGCCAGCGCATGGGCGTGCTGTTTCAGGACGGCGCCCTGCTCGGCTCCCTCAGGCTCGGCGACAACATAGCCCTGCCCCTGCGCGAACACACGCGCATGAAGGATGCACAGATCATTGATCGGGTGCACCATTGTCTGGAACTCGTCGGACTGGACCACGCCACGCACCTGTTCCCGGCCGAACTCTCCGGCGGCATGCGCAAGCGGGCCGGACTGGCCCGCGCTCTGGTCATGGATCCGCAGGTTCTGCTCTGCGACGAGCCCACCTCGGGACTGGACCCCATCCTTTCCGCGGAGCTCGATCAGATGCTGCTCGAAATGATGCGTCGATTCGACATGACCATGATCGTGGTCACCCATGATCTGGAAAGCATGCGCCAGCTCGCCGACCACGTTGTGGTGCTCGGAGAGAAACGCGCCCTGTTCAACGGTTCCAGCCGGGAACTGGCCGAGACCTCGGACCCGTACCTGCGCCGTTTTCAGGACAGGATGACCGAACAGCGCGACTCGCCCAGAATGACCCTGCCGCCCATTGATCCGGGCCTGATGAAAATGGATTGCTCCCGCCTTCTCGGCGAGGACTAGGAAATACGAACCGAGAGTGTGGAGGAGAACGGCATGAAAATGAGAAAGGAAACCGCGGTCGGCATATTCGTCCTCGTCGGACTGGTGGCGGTCGCATACATGAGCATACAGCTTGGCAACGTCCAGCTCTTTTCCGACAAGTACTACCTGCTCAAGGCCAACTTCACCGATGTCTCGGGTCTCAAGCCCAACGCCCCGGTGCAGATGTACGGAGTCAAGATGGGCTACGTATCCGCCATCGAACTCGATCAGGAACAGGGTGTGGCGCGCGTGCTCATGATGATTGACAAGGAAGTGGAACTCACGGACGATGCCATAGCTTCGATCAAGACCAGCGGTCTGATCGGCGACAAGTTCATCAAGATAACTCCGGGCGGCGTGGGCGACCCCGTGCATCCCGGCGACTCGCTCTTCGAGACCGAACCCGCCATCGACCTTGAGGACCTCATCAGCAAATTCGCATTCGGAAAGGTGTAACCAATGACAGGAAAGCACGCCAAATGTTTCCGGCCCGGGCTGATTCTGACCCAGGCCCTGTGTTTCCTCGTCCTGACCTGTGCCACGGTCCTTGCCGGACCAGCGACCGGCCCCACGGACAGGGTCAAGCAGGGCGCGGACGAACTCATCCAGATTCTCAAGGGCCCCCATTTCCAGAACCCGGCCCAGCATGACGAAGCCATTGCCATCCTGCGCGAGGCTGCGGAAAAATACATCGACTTCGAGGAAGTCACCAAGCTCACCGTGGGCCGCAAATGGCTGGACATGCCCGAGGCTCAGCACAAGGAAATCACCGAGGCGTTCATCAAGCTGCTGGAACGGACCTACCTCAAGCGGATTCCGACCTACAACAATGAAAAGGTCAACTACAAGAAGGAACTGCTCAAAGGCAACCGGGCCATGGTCTTGACGGAAATCGTCAGTGGAGATAAGACTATATCAGTTAATTTCCGGTTGAAAGTCATAGAAAACCAGTGGATGATCTATGACGTGGTTGCCGAAGGCGTGAGCCTTGTAAAGAATTATCGCAGTCAATTCGCGCAGATATTGCAGGACGGCACACCTGACGACCTGATCGCCCGCATTCGGGACCGCGTCAAGGAACTGGACGCAAAGGGCGATGACGAGACCGACAAATTGTAAGGAACTCGGCATGAAAGTGAAAATCACGGCTCTGGCCCTTCTTATGGCCGCATTGCTTCTGGCTTCCGGCCCGGCCTTTGCCGACGGTTCCACTCTTCAGGGCGATCAGGTGGCCCAGTTCAGCGACTTCGACGAAGTCTGGTCCGACTCGGGCCATGAAGTGGATCAGGATGCGCCCAAGGGCCCACTGGTTCATGATCCGCTGGAAAACTGGAACCGCATCTGGTTCTACTACAACGACGCCTTCTACTGGGGCGTGGCCAAGCCCGTTGCCGAGGCCTATGCCTGGGCCGTTCCCGAGCCGCCGCGCAAGTGCGTGCGCAATTTCTTCACCAACCTTTGGGCGCCGGTCCGGTTCGTGAACAACATTCTTCAGGGCAAGTTCGACGCCGCGTACATGGAATTCTCCAAGTTTCTCGCCAACACCAGTTGGGGACTGCTCGGCGTGTTCGACGTGACCGAAGGCCGCCCGCGCAACTGGATGCCGGAGCGCCCCACTGCCGACGGCATGGGCCAGACCCTTGGCAAGGCCGGGATCGGACACGGCGTCTATCTTGTCTGGCCGTTCATCGGGCCGAGCTCCATTCGCGAGACCGTGGGCTGGGTTTCGGATTCCTACATGGATCCCATCACCTATGGCGACTTCACGTTCGTGGAGTTCATGGTCATTCGAGGCTACAAGAACCTGAATCAGCTTTCACTGGAACTGCGGGGCAACGAATACGAGACCCTGACCGAAGGGGCCATCGACCCGTATACCGCATTGCGCGACGCATACATCCGCTACCGCGCCAAGAAGGTTCAGGAATAGCCGACGCTTCCCATGCTCATCGCCGCCATTTCCGATACCCACATGGGCCAGCCGCCTGCGTGGCTGGATCGCGTATATGACAAGTACCTCGCGTCTGCCGATGTACTCCTGCACTGCGGGGACATCACGTCCTTCAGCACATGGTCCTACTTTCTCCAGCATCCCAACTTCACGGCCGTGCGCGGCAATTGCGACTGGGATCCGCAGCTTGCGGATTCGCTCGACACCTCCGCCACTCTGGAAATCCGGGGATTGACCATCGGCATGACCCACGGCTGGGGACCGCGACCGCAAGTGTCGGTCAAGGTTGCTCAGGCCTTCGGCGCATCCTATGATCTGGTCTTTCACGGCCATACCCACCAGCGCCTCTGGCAGGTCATCGAAGGTGTGCAGATATGCAATCCCGGATCGCTCGGCGAGTCCGGATCGCTTGCGCTCGTCACTGTCCATCCGGACAAGTCCTTCAGTTGCGAATTCGTCACCGTGGACGCCTAGGAAGGCCTTCGGCGACCCTCCCGGGGGGGCCGGGCCCTGCCCGGACCCGCAAGGGGACGGACCTCCCCTTGACCCCATTCTGTTTTCTGGAAATCGAGCAGCCTGATGAATGTCCCGAAGGGATTCATCAGGCTGCTCGATTTCCAGAAAACGGGTGGTCCAAAAAAGACGATTCTCTTTTGCGATCGTTTCCCCGGAGCCCCTGTTCATCGACAGGGCAGGTTCCGGCATTTCCGCATCCAACTACGCCGCCATACAGTGCTTTCGAGTTCCCTTGTCCTCACAGGCGGCGTAGAGCCAAAATGTTCTGGAGGATTCTCAAGGAACCTCTTTCAAGAGGTTCCTTGAGCCGCCGGAGGCAACGAAAAAAGCCGGACAACATGAGTTGTCCGGCTTTTTTCTAAATTGGGGAAATCCCGGCCTAGAGCAGGGTGAAGTTCTGGAGCACCCAGACTACGCGGCCCACGGTGCGCTGGGCCATTTCCTCGGCGGGAATGGTGAGGTCGGTGTACTTTTCGTTTTCGGCCTTGAGCATGAACTGGTCGCCCTGAAGGTAGACGCGGCGGATGGTCAGGCCCTGATGCGGGAAGTAGACGGCGCAGAGGTCTCCGTCCGGATGATCCTTCTGATCCGGATCAATGCCCACGAACGCGCCACGCTGAATCACGGGTTCCATGCTGGCGCTGTCCACCTTCACGATGTGCAGATTGGGCAGGCAGAAGGACTCGGGAATGGAGAGCTCTTCGATGTGCTTGGGCTCCCACACTTCACTTTCCGTATCGGCACCGGCCATGGTGGACACGGCGACCACACGGCCACGGGAGTTCATGCGGCCATAGGGAGACGGGGTCTCGCGCAGGACGGTATCCGCGGGCACCTTGGCCTTGCTGGAATTCAGGTACACGGGCTCGGCGCCATCGTGAAGCCAGTCCGGGGACAGGCCGTGGCTGCGATAAAGCTTGAGGAACCACTCGGCAGGAATGGAGCAACGACGCTTGGCGTCGGAAATGCTGGACTGACGAACATCGAGGACCTCGGCGAGCTGGACCTGAGTTCGGGCGCCGGTGGCCTTCTTGATCCTGTCCAGGACTTCCTCGAACCATTTCTGCTGGGCTTCGTCACAAGTTCTTTTTTTCTTGGGCATCTATATTCTCCTTGGGATCAAATAACAGCGCGAGAGTATCGGCTGCCTGTATAAACAGTCAATGTACGCATGTCCTGTTTTTGGGGGAATTTCGCACCTTTTATGCGCAGGCGCGTATCGGGAAAACCAGCGAACAGGATTTTCTCCCGGGCAAATTGGGAAATACTCCCGGGTTTGTCAACCTATTTTTCGTATACGAGCAAACAAACGATACGGGCGGCTCAATGTCCGCCCGTATCGACTGGCGTGTCTATACCAATGAAGGCAGAAGGTCTAGCGAAAATGCTTCAGAAAAGGCACATCCGGAGTCATGATAAATCGAGTGCTGTTCTTGAGTCCGTTCCGGTAGGCTTCCAGGCTCCGGGTGAACTCATAGAAATCCGGGGACTTGCTCAAAGCATTGGCATACACCTTGGTTGCCTCGGCATCCCCTGCGCCCTTGACTATTTCCGCCTGTTTCTTGGCATCGGCAAGCAGAATGGTCCGTTCCTTGTCAGCGGTGGCCTTGATCTTGGCCGCGGCCTCGCGCCCCTCGGAACGATACTGTTTGGCCTGACGTTCACGTTCCGCCTTCATGCGCCCGAAAATGGCCCGGGCGTTCTCGGGCGGCAGGTCCGTCCGCTTGATGCGCACGTCGATCACGTCGATGCCATAGGGTTCGATGAGCTCACGGGTACGCTCGGTAAGCGCGTCCATGATCTCCTTGCGCTTCAGGGAAACCACTTCGATCAGGGTATACCGGCCAAGGGCCACGCGCAGCTGAGAGCGGACAATGTCGTCCAGCCGGGCCTGAGCGCCCTGGATGGTCCTGACCTTCTGGTAGAACTTGAGCGGATCGCGAATCAGCCATTTGCTGTAGCTGTCCACATTCATGTACTTTTTGTCCGTGGTGGTGATTTCCTCGGGCTGGGCATCGAAGTCCAGTATCCGGGCATCGAAATAGACCACGTTCTGAATCAGGGGAATCTTGAAATGCAGGCCCGGACCGAGAGCCTTGTCACCCACGGGACGGCCGAGTTGCAGCACCAGGGCCTGCTCGGTTTCATCCACGGTGAACATGCTCTGCGTGAGCACGAGCGCACCAAGCAGGATTGCCACGGCAATGGCGATGGTCGTCTTTTTCATATCATTGTCTCCCTACTGCTTTGCCGGTGCGGTTTTTCCCGCTCTGGGCAATTTTTCCAGAGGCAGGTAGGGAACGGATTTTCTGAGAGCATCATCCGACAGAATGAGCTTTTCAGCCGCAGGGTCGGACAGGATGTTCTCCATGGTTTCCAGATACAGGCGCTTCTTGGTGATGCTCGGAGCCTTGCGGTACTCTTCGTACACGGCCAGAAAACGGTTCGCATCACCCTGAGCCTTGCGGACCTTGGCTCCCTTGTATGCCTGCGCCTCGTTCACGATGCGCGCAGCCTCGCCTCGAGCCTTGGGCAGAATGTCTCGCTGATAGGCTTCGGCCTCGTTGATGAACCGGCTCTTGTCCTCGCGTGCGCTGGCAACGTCCTTGAACGCTTCCACCACCTGCTCCGGCGGATGCACGTTCTGCATCTGCACGGCCACAATCTGCACGCCGGTCTTGTAGTTGTTCAGGATGAACTGCATCAGGTCGCGGGTTTCGCTCTGAATGCGCTGCTTGCCCGTTGTCAGGGCATCGTCGATCTTGTTCTTGCCTATGATCTCGCGCATGGCGGCCTCGGCCGCATGCTTGATGGTCCCGGTCGGGTCATAAACGTTGAACAGAAAATCCTTGGCATCCTTGATCATGTACTGAACAATGAACTGGACGCTGACGATGTTTTCATCCCCGGTGAGCATCTGGGATTCCTCGGGAACCTCGCGAGACTGTCCCTGCTGAAACGTGGAAAGTCTGGAGGACCCCACGGAACGAAACCCGAATTCCACGCGCTGGATTTGCGTCACCTTGGGGGTGAGTACGCTTTCCACCGGATACGGGATGTGGTAATGCGGACCCGAGGCGGTGACGCGGTCGAATGCGCCAAACCGCTTGACCACGCCCACTTCGTCCGGATCGACAATATAGATGCCGGAGAGAAGCCAGAGGCCCACAAGAATGAGTATGATAAATTGCCACCCCGGTGCCTTGAACCGCTTGAACTTTTCGAACTGCTGCTGCAGGTCGTCGAAATTCGGCGGTCCACCTGGAGAGTGCTGACCCTGACGCTGTTTTTGAAGCTTTTCCCAATCCCAATTCATAATGGAAAAGAAATATGCGCTATACGGGGTTTGGTCAAGGAAAGCCGAACAAAGAACCACTAAATAAAAAGGGCGACAAACGCATGAAGAAAATCAACCCCGACATTTTTCGTGCCTATGACATTCGCGGCGTCGTGGATACGGACTTCGACCCGGAATGGGTGGAGACTCTGGGCCGCGCATGCGGTACGTACTTTCGTTGCAACGGCTGGAACCGCGCCCTGGTGGGGCATGACTGCCGGTCAAGCTCACCGGAATACCAGATGCGCATGGCCGCGGGGCTGGCCTCGGCCGGCGTGGACGTGGTCTGTCTGAATCAGGTATCCTCTCCGGTGTTCTATTTTGCGGTGAAGCACCTCGGATTCCAGGCCGGAGTCATGATCACGGCCAGCCACAACCCGCCGGAATACAACGGATTCAAGGTTTGGGGCGGGGAAACCACGATTCACGGCCCCGAGGTGAAACGCATATATGAATTGATGGCAGCCTCGGATTTCGAATCCGGTTCGGGTCTGATTTCCGAGCATGACATCATTCCGACCTACAAAAAGGATCTGCTCTCCCGCCTGAGTCTGGATCGGCCCGTGAAGATCGTGGTGGACGGCGGCAACGGCACGTCCGGCGACCTGACTGCGGACATTCTGGAACAGGCCGGAGCCGAAGTGATCCGGCTCTACTGCGACCCGGACGGCAGATTTCCCAATCACCACCCCGATCCTGTCGTGGAGGCCAATGTGGCCGACCTACAGATCAAGGTACGGAAAACCGGCGCTGATTTCGGCGTGGGGCTGGACGGCGACGGCGACCGCATAGGAGCAGTGGATGAGACCGGACAGCTCATGTACGGGGACCAGCTTCTGGCCATCTATGCCCGCGAACTGCTGCAGGAAATTCCGGGCGCATCCGTGGTGGCGGACGTGAAATGCAGCCACCTGCTGTTCAAGGATATCGAGGATCACGGCGGCACCGCGGAAATGTGCATAACCGGGCATTCCATCGTCAAGGCGCGCATGAACGAGATCGGCGCGGCCCTCGGCGGAGAGATGAGCGGACACATGTTCTTCTACCACAACTACCTCGGGTTCGACGACGCGACCTTTGGCGCGCTTTGGCTGGCCTCGATCATGAGCCGGGCGGACAAGCCTCTGTCCCGGATGCTTGAGGACTGGCCCGTGACATTCAACACCCCGGAAATCCGCGTGGACTGTCCCGAAAAGATCAAGTTCGAGGTGGTGCGCCGTGCACAGGAATATTTCCGCGAACGGTATGATGTCATCGACATGGATGGCGCGCGCGTGGTGTTCCCGGACGGCTGGGGCCTTGTACGCGCATCCAACACCCAGGGAGCACTCATCTTCCGATTCGAAGCCGAATCCGAAGCCCGACTGGAGGAAATTCGTGAACTTGTTCAGGGTCCTGTCGCGACATGGATCGAGGAATTGGGCGGATGATCCGGGCTCGCAGAACGCCCACGAACCGGACCGGACCGCTTCATGCCGGGTAGAGTGCTCTCCCCCATGTTCTGGCGGGGGCTGTTCCGCCGATTCCGGTCCACCGTGCTGCGAAGCGAGGTGCGCATCGTGGGCCGGTGCCGATGTTGCGGCAACTGTTGCCGGGAAATCATGATCCGGTGCGACGGACGCTGGATTTCCAGCCGCCGAAGATTCACCCGCCTGTGCCGGGACGAGCCCGACTACGAGCGATTCGAGATAACGGGCCGGGACGAAGAGAACAGATTGATGTTCTCCTGCACGTTTCTGGGACGGGACAACTTCTGCAAGGACTACGATTTCCGGCTGCCCATGTGCCGGGCATATCCCTCGAAGATTTTGTATTATCAGGGCGGAGACCTTGGCGCGGACTGCGGATTTTCATACAAGGCCAAGAGATTTCGCGATGCATGGAAACGCCGGAAGCAGGGGACCCTCCCGTTCTCCCAGACTCTGGAACAGGCCCGGCGCACACAGGATCGGAAGGACTCATGAAGAAACTCGTCATCATACTTGTTCTGGCCGGACTGGCTGTCGGCGGCGGATGGTATTTCCTCGGTTCCCGGTCTCAGGGCAGAATCACGGTGCTCAAGACCGCGGTGGCGGAACAGGGCTCGGTCAGCCGCATGCTCGAAGCCACGGGCATCGTCAAGGCGCAGGTAGGCGCACAGCTCAAGATCGGAGCGCGTGCCACCGGCACCCTGACCCATGTGCCGGTCAAGGTCGGCGACCGCGTGACCAGAGGACAACTGCTGGCCGAAGTGGACAGCCGCGAAATCCGGGCCAAGATTGCCGAAGCCCGGGCACAGCTCCGTCTGGCCCAAGCCAAGGCCGAATACACGGAAAAGAACCTGCCCCGCCAGAAGACGCTGGTGCGCAAAAAGCTGGAATCACAGGACACGCTGGACAAGGCCATTCAGGACGCACTGGTTGCCCGGCGCGAGGTGGACGCGGCGCAGGCCCGGCTTTCCACCCTCATGGTCCAGCTTTCCTATTACCGAATCGTCAGCCCCATCGACGGGGTGGTGAGTCAGGTCACGGCGCAGGAAGGCGAGACCATCGTGTCCGGCCTGAACGTGTCCAATCTGGTGACCGTGCTCGATCCCACCCTGCTGGAAATGTGGATATACGTGGATGAAACCGACGTGGGACAGGTCCGGGAGGGTCAGCCCGTGGAGTTCACCGTGGACGCATTCCGCGACCGCGTATTCAAGGGAAAGGTGGACACCGTGTATCCCGAACCGGAAATCCGGGACAACATCGTGTACTACCGCGCACTGGTCAGGGTTTCCCGGGAACAGGCCGAATGGCTGCGCCCGGAAATGACCACGCAATGCAAGATCGTGGTGGAAACCCGGGACAATGTGCTCACCGTGCCCAACACCGCACTGAAATGGGTGGCCGGACAGCAGGTGTGCTACGTGGTGGACAGTCCGGACAGGGAGCCGCGCGAAGTCCGGCCCGAACTCGGACTGGCCGGACTGGATCGCACTCAGGTCACGGGCGGACTCAAGGCCGGAGACGTGGTGGCCACCCAGCTCGTGCTTCCGGGCCGCAAGATGGGACAGAAGGGCCTCTAGCATGTCGGAACCGTCCATTCTCATGACCGACGTGTCCAAGACATTCTTTCAGGGCGCGGAAAACGGCGACAACAGCAGTCAAAACGGCATCGAGGTGCTCAAGGGCATCGATCTGACCGTGCAGCGCGGCGAATTCGTGGCGCTTCAGGGCACGTCCGGGTCGGGCAAGTCCACGCTGCTGCACATCATCGGCCTGCTCGACCGGCCCACGGCGGGAACGTACCGGCTTCTCGGCAGGGAAGCCGAGGCTCTGGACGACGATGCCCAGTCCGACCTGCGCAACCGTTCCCTCGGCTTCATCTTCCAGAGCTTCTACCTGATCCCCTATGCCACGGCGCTGGACAACGTGATCCTGCCCGGACTGTATTCGGGCACGCCGCAGGCGGAACTGCGCGAACGCGGCAGGGAACTGCTCGAACAGGTGGGACTGGCCGACCGCATGGACTTCAAGCCCTCCAGACTTTCCGGCGGCCAGCAGCAGCGCGTGGCCATGGCCCGGGCCATGCTCAACAGGCCGGACATCATTCTGGCGGACGAACCCACGGGCCAGCTCGATTCCCACACCAGTTCCGAGGTCATCAAGCTGTTTCACACCATCCATGAAAGCGGCCGCACCATCGTGCTGGTCACCCACGACGAGGACGTGGCGCGCGAGGCCGGACGCATCATCCGGCTGCACGACGGCCGCATCGTGGAAGACGCTCCGGCCTCCTGAGCCGGAAAGGCGGAACCGTGGTCGGCATACGGCTCTATGCGCGAATTCAGAACATGGCCCTTGGCGCGGTCTGGGCCTTCAAGCTCCGTTCGTTCTTCGTGGTGCTCGGGGTGGCCTTCGGCATTGCCAGCCTGACCCTGATCGTGACCGCCGTGGACGGAGCCAACCGCAAGGCCGTGCAGATCGTGGACATGTTCGGCCACGACGCGGCCTTCGTGCTGGGCGGCAATTTCAAGAAGCGGGCCGTGGGCCAGCGCACCCTGACCCTGAGCCGGGACGATGCCTCGCGCATTGCCCAGTCCCTGCCCGGCGCGTATCTGGTGGTGCCCATGCGCGCCAAATCCGGCCAGACCGTGAAATTCGGCAACCGCAGCCTTCAGGAAGTCCTCATTGTCGGGGCCACGGAAGACTATGGCGTGGCCTGGAACTGGCCGCTGGTCGAAGGACGGGACATCTCGCGCGAGGACGAGCGCAAGGGCGCGCGCGTCTGTCTGCTCGGAGACAAGCCCGCACGGGAGCTATTCGCGGACGAGCCGAGCCTCGGCAAGGTGGTGTTCATCAACAACATCCCGTTTCAGGTCGTGGGTCGGCTGAAATTCCGAGGCTTTTCCGGAGGCCGGTCGGACATGGACAACCGCATCGTGATCCCCCTGAGCACCCTGACCTCGCGCTTCAACATGGACCGCAAGTACTTCCGCGCCCTGCGCGTCAAGTTCCACGCCCCGGAATACATGGCCGCGCACACCGAAAACCTGCGCTCCCTGCTGCGCCACCTGCACCAGCTTGCCCCGGAACAGGACGACGACTTCACCATTCTCACGGCGGACGAGGTGCTCAAGTTTCTGGCCATGTTCAAGGGCGGACTGACCATATTTCTGGGCGTGACCGCCACCATTGCCATGCTTGTGGGCGGATTCGTGCTCGCCAACCTGTTTTCCATCAGCGTGAGCGAGCGGGCCGAGGAAATCGGGCTGAAAAAGGCGCTGGGCGCACGCAAGTCCGCCATCATGATCCAGTTCCTTGTCGAAGCGTCGGTCCTGACCCTGATCGGCGGAATCGCGGGACTGTTTCTCGGCCTTGGGCTGGGTCAGTTCCTGTCCCGGCTGGACATCCTGACCATCCAGTTCTCGTGGAAGGCGTTCGGCATGGCTTTGGCCAGCGCACTGGCCGTGGGCCTGATCTTCGGGCTGAAACCCGCACGTCAGGCCGCGAATCTGGACCCGATTCAGGCCATGCGCGGCGAGGGCTGACAGGCCGGAATTCGCTACGTTGCCTTTTGTTGTTCTGCTGTCGCCTGCGACGTTGCTTTCCCACGGTCCGATGAAGCGCTTTCCGATTCCGGGCCGCATCGGGCTGGAATTTGCCCGCAGCCCGCACCCGTGGCATACTCGCCCGGACCTGTCCCTGACGCATGCCGGGGCGTCATGACATCAAATCTCCCCAACATGAGGTAAGACATGAACATCGGCCAGTACACATTCGAGGAATTCAAGGAAAAGGCGCGCGACTTCCACGGTTATCCCGCCCCGGGCCTGCTCATCGGCGCGTACATGGTGGAGATGGCCAAGGCAAGAATCCCCGAGGGCACCCTGTTCGAGGCCATGGTGGAGACCGGCAAGTGTCTGCCCGACGCAGTACAGCTCCTGACCCTGTGCAGCACGGGCAACAACTGGATGAAGGTCAAGCTGCTGGGCCGCTATGCCCTGTCCCTGTACGACAAATACACGGGCGAGGGATGGCGCGTGTACGTGGATCACGAAAAGCTCAAGGCATGGCCCGAAATCATGGAATGGTTCATGAAGCTCAAGCCCAAGGCCGAACAGGACACGGAGCTGCTCTTCAGCCAGATCGAAAAGGCGGGCGACGCCATCTGCTCCATCGAGCCGGTCAGGATGCATCCGAAATATCTGGGCCATGGTCCCATGACCGGCATCGACGTGTGCCCGGTATGCGGCGAGCCGTACCCGGCCAGTGACGGAGCCATCTGTCGCGGCTGCCAGGGCGAGGCTCCCTATGTGGTACTGGAAAACGTGTCCTGCGAGGAGGACGCGCCCGAACTGCGCACGGTTCCCGTGGACAAGGCCGTGGGCGAAAAGGCGGTGCACGACATGACCGGCATCACCCCGGGCGAATCCAAGGGGCCGGAGTTCAAGGCCGGGGACGTGTTCACTGCTGGCGACGTATGCCGCCTCCAGCGCATCGGCAAATTCAACGTGTACGTGGACTCGGACCTGCCCAAGGACGAATGGGTGCACGAAAACGAGGCGGTCAAGGCGTTTGCCGAACGCATTGCCGGACCGGGCGTGACCTGGTCCCCGGACCCGGACGAGGGCAAGATCAATTTTCATGCGGAACGAAACGGCATGCTCGCCATCGACCGCGACGCCCTGGAACGGTTCAATCTGGCCCCGGACGTGATGCTTGCAACCCGGCACTACGGCAGCGTGATTCCCGAGGGCAAGGCCATGGCCGGATGCCGCGCCATTCCCCTGTACATGTCCCGGCAGTCCTTCAGCCGCGCCCTGACCGCACTCGGCGACGGACCGCTGCTGGAGATCAAGCCCATGCGCGCGGCAAAGGTGGGCATTCTGGTCACCGGAACCGAGGTGTTTCAGGGCCTGATCGAGGACAAGTTCATCCCCATCATTTCCTCCAAGGTCATCAAGCTCGGCTGCGAGGTCGCGGCAACCGACATCGTGCCGGACGACCGGACCATGATCACGGGCAGCGTGAACAGGCTGCTGGATGCCGGGGTCGATCTCGTGGTGACCACGGCAGGCATGTCCGTGGACCCGGACGACGTGACCCGGGCCGGGCTGCTGGATGCGGGGCTGGAAAACGTGCTGTACGGCATGCCCGTGCTGCCCGGCACCATGTCTCTGGTGGGCCGCATCCGCAACGCACAGGTCGTGGGCGTGCCAGCCTGCGCCCTGTTCTACAAGACCACGAGTTTCGACCTCATCCTGCCCAGACTGCTGGCCGGAGAGGAACTCGGCCGCAAGGATCTGGCCAGCTTTGCCGAGGGCGGCTTCTGCATGAACTGCAAAACCTGCTCATTCCCCAAGTGCCCGTTCGGCAAATAGAAAAAAGTTGCAGAAACTCCTTGTGGGAATTATTACTATTTGGCAAAAGAAACGAAACACAGCCAAACAAGGAGCATTGAAATGAGCAAGACTCTTGAAAATCTGAAGGAAGCCTTTGCCGGAGAATCCCAGGCCAACCGCAAATACCTCGCCTTTGCCCAGAAGGCGGACACCGAGGGCCTGCCTCAGGTCGCCAAGCTGTTCCGCGCGGCTGCCGAGGCCGAGACCATTCACGCCCATGCACACCTGCGGCTCATGAAGGGCATCGGCTCCACCGAGGACAACCTCAAGGCCGCCATCGAGGGCGAAACCTTCGAATTCAAGTCCATGTACCCGGACATGATGGAAGACGCCAAGGCCGAAGGCGAAAATGCGGTGCTCCGCTATTTCGGGTTCGCCAACGAGGCGGAAAAGGTGCATGCCGAACTGTATTCCGCAGCTCTGGAAAAGATGGATCAGTTCGAGGAGACCGAATACTGGGTCTGCGGCGTGTGCGGCCACACCCACGCCGGTCCCCGTCCCGAAGGCAAGTGTCCCATCTGCGGTGCCGCGCCCAAGGCATATTTCGAAGTGAAATAACCTGCGGGACACACGCATTGTTCCCCCCGGGGGCTGCTCAGGCGAGCAGCCCCCTTTTTCGTGCCGCAGCCCGTTCCGACCGGCTGTCGGCATGGGGCGAGGGCTTGCCTTTTCCGCCATGGTGGGCCATAGAATAATGAATAAAATAGCGGAGTCGGCCTATGGAAATACAGTGCGACGAATCTCATGACAGCGCGGTCATGGCCATCCTCAAGACAACCGAGGAAGTCAATCAGCTCAAGGATGTCGACACCATCCTCGACAAGATCCTCCATGAATCGAGGCGGTTGGCAAACGCCGATGCCGGATCGATATTTCTGGTCGAGGACGGAGCCCTGACCTTCAGCTACGTGCAGAACGACACGCTGTGCAAGGGAAGCGGAGCCAATGCCGCCCTGTACCAGAACTTCAAGGTGCCCATAAGCGAATGTTCCATCGTGGGATATGCGGCCCTGACCAAGCAGACCGTGGTCATTGACGACGCCTACGAGCTGGAGGCCACCCTCCCCTATTCGTTCAACAAGTCCTTTGACGAGAAATCCGGCTACCGTACCACCAGCATGCTGACCATTCCCATGGTCTCGCAGGGCAGCCGACTCGTGGGCGTGATGCAGCTCATCAATGCCCGGAACGAGCAGGGCAAGGCCATTCCCTTTGATCTCGAAGCCCAGATCCACATCTCCCTTTTCGGCAACAATGCGAGCGTGGCCATTGAACGCGGCATCATGAACCGGGAGCTGATCCTGCGCATGATGCAGATGGCCGAACTGCGCGACCCGTCCGAAACCGGGG
Source organism: Pseudodesulfovibrio tunisiensis (assembly GCF_022809775.1). Lineage (NCBI taxonomy): Bacteria > Pseudomonadati > Thermodesulfobacteriota > Desulfovibrionia > Desulfovibrionales > Desulfovibrionaceae > Pseudodesulfovibrio > Pseudodesulfovibrio tunisiensis. The sequence goes on along the minus strand of NZ_CP094380.1, from coordinate 2,953,507 downwards.
CACACGTTCAGCGCGTGGGCGCATACTGTGCGGAAATCTACGGCACGTGGGCCCAGCGACGCGGACACACGGCCAAGCAGATCAAGCGCGAACGCGACAATCTGCGGCTGGCCGCCATGCTGCACGACGTGGGCAAGGTCGGCATTTCCGACAGCATCCTGAAAAAGCCCGGACGCCTGAACGACGAGGAATACGACACCATGAAATGGCATACGGTCTACGGGGCGCGGCTCTTCCGCAACCAGACCTCGGACCTGGACCGCATGAGCATGGAAATAGCCCTGAATCATCACGAAAAATGGGCCGGAGGCGGATATCCCGGTGCCATCAGGGACATCTGGGCATCCGATGCAGCCCTCGGGCAGTCCCTCAAGGGCGAAAGCATCCCCCTTGCCGCGCGCATATGCGCCGTGGCCGACGTGTTCGATGCACTGACCTCGCCCCGCTCGTACAAGGACCCGTTCCCGGACGAAAAGACCCTCGGCATTCTGGAAAAGGATGCAGGCACGCACTTCGACCCGGAACTTGTCGAGATTTTCATGGAAATATTCGACGTGATCAAGGCCATACGCGCCAAATACAAGGAATCAGGACACTGATCGGAGCTTGCATGGAAGGCACCCCCCAACTGTATGATTTCGTGAATCCCGCCAACCCCGGCTGCGTGCTGGAGGAAGTGCATGTTCTGGCCCGGGCGTTTCATCCGTCCCTGCCTCTGGATGTGTTCGACAACGCGTTCCGGGACGTGGAGCGACTTTTTCACGGCGAATACCCGGGATACCGGGCCAGCAACACCAAATACCATGATTTCGAACATACCTGCTCCGTGGTTCTGGCCGGAAGCAGGCTGCTCCACGGAGCACAGGTCGACGGCGAAGTTCTTTCCGGGAGCGAGGTGCTGACCGGTCTGCTCGCCCTGCTCTTTCACGACGTGGGCCTGATCCAGACCGAGGACGACACCTCGGGCACCGGCGCGAAATACACCGTGGGGCATGAGGAGCGCAGCATCCTGTTCATGCGGACCTGCCTGCGCGACCATGCGGACCGGGATTTTCTGGAGGACGTGGCCAAATGCATCCGGTGCACCATTCTCATGGTGTCGCCGAAGTCCTTCGACTTCCGCACGCCGGGCCTGCGCCTCGCGGGCTGGATTACCGGCACCGCGGACCTCGTGGCCCAGATCGCGGACAGGCTGTATCTGGAAAAGCTGCTGCTGCTGTTCGAGGAATTTCAGGAAGCCGGACTGCCCGGGTACAAGTCGCCCGTGGACCTGCTGCTCAAGACCCGGTCGTTCTACGAGGACGTGGCCCTCAAGAGGATGGTCATGGAACTGGGCGATGCCCGGCGCTACATGCTGCCGCACTTTCGCAAACGATGGCATCTGGACCGCGACCTCTACGCCCATGCCATCAAGCGCAATCTGGATTATCTGCAAAGCATTCTGGATGGTTGCCCGGAAGATCTGGAATGCTTCGTGCGCAATCTGCGCCGCGGCAGCGCCTGCACCATGCGGGAAAACGACAGGGACTGAAATAATACTGGCACGGCGGTTTCCGCAGGACGTAAGGTCGGACCATGCTCGACTCTTCGCTTGCGTACGAATCCATCTTCGTGGCCAGACAGCCCATCTTCCGGACGGACCTGACCGTATGGGGGCATGAGCTGCTCTTCCGCTCGTCCGATCAGGAAAGCGCCATCATCACGGACGCGGCTCAGGCCACGTCTTCGGTCATTGCGGACGGATTCAGCCTCGCATCGGAAGGACTCCCCCGCACAACGCGAATCCTCATAAACTTTCCGGAAAAACTGCTCCTCAGCGACATTGCCTTTGCCCTGCCGCCGGACGTGTGCATGATCGAGGTGCTCGAGAATGTCCCTCCGACTCCGGCCGTGCTCAAGGCCCTGACTCGACTCAAGGACGCCGGATACGGCATTGCCCTCGACGACTTTGTCGGGCAGCCGGAGCTGCTTCCGTTTCTGGAATATGCGGACATCGTCAAGATCGACATTCTGGGCATGGAAGGCGACCTCTCGAAGACAGACGCCGTACTGGACATGCTCCCGGATCGCGGCCCGCTGCTGCTGGCGGAAAAGGTGGAGGACAGCAACCTGCTCGCCCCGCTCGGGGAGCTCGGTTTTTCCCTGTTTCAGGGATTCTTCTTCAGCCGCCCGGTCATCATCCCCGGCAAGAAGCTGTCTTCCAACGAAATGACCAGACTGCAACTGCTGGAGGAACTCGGCAGGTCCGACTTCCACCTGCGGCGACTGACGGAAATACTCAAGGCCGATCCCAATCTCAGCTATCGGCTGTTCCGGTACATCAATTCCGTGAGCCTCGGCCTGCGGTACAAGGTGACGTCACTGGATCGAGCCGTGGCATTTCTCGGGGAACGGCAGATACGGCAGTGGCTGCACACCGCGATTCTGGCCGACCTCAACCCGGCGCCCAAGGCCGGGGAACTGGCCTCCATGTCGGTTCAACGAGCCAAATTTCTGGAATCCCTGTGCAACACGGACGCGCTCAAATCCTGTCAGCCGGACGCCATGTTCACCATCGGCCTGTTCTCCCTGCTCGATGCCATGCTCGACGTGAAAATGGACGACATTCTCACGACACTGCCGCTGGACGACGAAATCGCCGATGCCCTGACCGGAAGAAATCCGCTGCACTCCCTGCTGGGGCTGGCAAGCAGCTATGAAAAGGGGCTGTGGCGGGATACGGCCGAGGCCTTGCGGCTTCTGAATCTGGACATGCGTCAGGGCGATCTGCTCTATGCCCGCGCCCGCCACTGGGCGCAAAAGGCCCTTGGGGCCGGACTGGGCGAATAACGTTCCCCTTGCCCGAAACGAAAAAGGCCGCCGGAACTGCTTCCGGCGGCCTGTTGAACATCGCAGGTCTAGTCGTCGTAAACGAAATCGATGTGAATGGTCTTGTCGTAGCGCTTTTCCAGATCGCACAGCATGGTGCGCTTGTGGTTGAGCAGATAGATGGCGACTTCCTCGTCGCAGTCGTACTTCAGGGTATCCGGGCAGCTCTTGCGGCGGAGCTGGCGATGAATGTCCTTGAGCGCGCTCAGGGCCTGCCATTCCATGTTGCGGCGAATGCCCGTGCCCTTGCAGTAGGGACAGGCCTCGGTGCTGATGGCAATGGCCGAGGAGCCGAGACGCTGACGCACCAGCTCCATGAGACCGAAGCTGGAAATGCGGCTCACGTCGGTACGCGCCCGATCATTCTTGAGCGCGGCGCGCATGGTCTTCTCCACTTCGCGGCAGTGCTTGGGGTCCTTCATCTCGATGAAGTCGATGACCACCTGACCGCCGATGTCGCGCAGTCGAAGCTGGCGGGCGATCTCCTCTGCCGCCTCCAGATTGGTCTTGAGCGCCATCTTCTGGAAGTTGCGCTCGCCACCGATCTTGCCGGAGTTGATGTCCACGGCGGTCAGGGCCTCGGTCTGATCGAACACGAGCCTGCCGCCCGAGGGCATGAGTGCCTCGCGGGAATAGATTTCCTGCACCTGACGCACCAGATTGAACCGTTCCAGCAGAGTGGTTTCCGGGTCGTCGTGCAGCTTGACCAGACCGGATTTGCGCGGGAATGCCAGAGCCGCATAGTCCCGGACGGTTTCGCAGGTCTCGGCGTCGTCCACCCACACCTCGGTAACGTCGGTGGTCAGGTAGTCGCGCACGGCGCGGGGCGCCAGCGAAAGCTCCTTGTAGACCAGGGACGGCGCCTTGGCCTCCTGCGCCTTGGCCCGCACTTCCTTCCACAACCTGTTCAGGAACTTGAAGTCGTGCTCCAGAGCGGCCTTGGGCTGGCCCACGGCCGCAGTGCGCGCGATCAGGCCCACGCCTTCGGCCGGGGTGAGGCTGCGAAGCACCTTCTTGAGGCGAACGCGTTCCTTTTCATCCTCGATCTTGCGGGAAACGCCCATCTGGTCGCGACCGATGGTGTAGACAAAGCTGCGACCGGGCAGGGACAGATAGGACGTGAGAAACGCGCCCTTCTTGCCCGTGGGCTCCTTGACCACCTGAACCAGAATTTCCTGTCCGGGCTTGAGAATCTTCTGAATCAGGGGATACCGCTGACCCTTGTTCAGCTTGTACCCACCCTGATAGTATTCGGGATGGACCTCGTCGATCTGGAGAAATCCGTTTCGCTCGGCCCCGTAATTGATGAACGCGGCCTGAAGCCCGTTGTCGATGTTGTGGATGTACCCCTTGTAGATGTTCCCCTTGGTCTTTTCCTGGTGGACCATCTCCACATAGTACTCGTTGACCTTGCCTTCCTCAGCGAGGACAACCTCCACCTGTTCTTCCGGCAGCACCGAAATGAACATTTTCTGTCGTTTGTTCTTGGGCGACATATGCACCTCTTTCCATAAGAAAAATGTTTGAAATCATGGCGTTGCTCCCTAGGGCTCGTATTCGTGGGCCATGCCGTGATAGAAAGTGCCGGCCTTGCCGCGCCTTTCAATGGCATGCCCCTCATCGATAAGGGTTTTCAGAACCGCACGAACGGCATCGGGATCGGCTTCCAATGCTTCGGAAAGCTGCTCCAAGGTCTGGGGTCTGCGGTCGAGCGACGCGACCACGAGTTCGGCCAGCCTGTCGGGATCGATCTCGGCCTTGGCATATTCGTGTTTCGGTTCGGCCTTTTCGTCGGCCTGCAACGCCTCGCGCCAACGGCTGAGTACAGCCTCGCCCACGGGACCGATGCTCTTGACCGTGCCGGGCCGGTTCAGAGTCACCACGTCCACCCTGTCGGGCTTCAGGCGCTTGCAAAAATCCTTGATCCTTCCGAGGTTTTCGTCAGAGTCGTTGACTCCCTCGGCAAGGAGGACTTCCAGAAAGATTTTCCCCGTGAACGTTTTTCGAAACTCGAGCAGGGCGTTGGCCACCGCGTCCGGCAGGATGCCTTCCACAGGCCTGTTCATGGCGAGGAATTCCTCGTTCACCAATGAATCCAGGCTGGGAAGCACCACATCGGCCTCGGCAAGCTCGCGCCGTACCTGCTCATCCACGAGCAGGGTGGAATTGGTCAGGACCGCCACCGGCACATCGGGAAACAGTTCCCTCGAGCCCTGGATCACGTAAAGCATTTCCGTGTTCAGGCACGGTTCTCCCATGCCGCCCAGGGTGATGAAATCCGGCGGTTCGAATCCCTCGTTCTTCCATTGCGAGAGTTCCTCGAGGATGTCTTCGGCCGAGACGTAGGGCGCGCGCTCGCACGTGAGCATGCGTGTCCTGCCGACTTCACAGTACACGCAGTCCATGCTGCAGATGCGGTCGCCCAAAAGGTCGAGACCGAGAGAGCGGCCAAGCCGCCCGCTCATGACCGGGCCGAAAACATATTTGTACGCCATTGCGAATCCGTTCTTCCGGGAAACCCGGCTCCCGTACCGGATGGAAACATCCATCGGCTCGGGAATAAAAAATTTTCAGTAGGGTTCTTACCCCCTGACGCGCGAAAGTCAAGACGCGTCATGGTCATGGAGTACAGGCCGGGCGGCATGGACGCAAGGATTATTCACCTTGTTCGGGTATAATGTGTTGCGTATCGAATGCCGCCATCAGGCCGGGAAGCCGCCTTTTCCTTGACTTCCGGCACGCTCCGCCGTACCTGAGGGCAGAATTTCACACCCCAGGGAGGCCGGATCAATGATCGAACCCGGACAGCTTGTTCTGCTCATCAGTCAGAAGGGCAAAAGATACCTTAGAAAATTCGAGCCGGAAGGCGAAGTGCACACCCATGACGGCATGCTGCTCATGGAAGACGTGCGCAAGGCCGGGTTCGGCCAGTACGTGCGGACCCATCTGGGCAGGCCGTATCTGGTGCTCAAACCCACGCTCCACGACCTGATCAAGGGCGTGAAGCGCCAGACCCAGATCATGTATCCCAAGGAAATCGGCTACCTGATGCTCAAGCTGGGCATCGGTCCCGGCTCCCGGGTCATCGAGTCCGGCACGGGCTCGGGCGGCCTGACCACAGCGCTGGCCTGGTTCGTGGGCGAGACCGGCAAGGTCTACACCTACGAGCGCCGCGAGGAATTCTACAAGCTCGCGGGCAAGAACCTTGAACGTGTCGGGCTGGCCCAACGCGTGGAACAGGTCAACCAGAACATCGAGGAAGGGTTCGTGCACACCGGCGCGGACGCGCTTTTCCTTGATGTGCGCACCCCGTGGGAATACCTGCACAACATTCCCGGCGCAGTCATTCCCGGCGCCATGTGCGGCTTTCTGCTGCCCACCACCAATCAGGTGAGCGACCTGCTGCGGGGGCTGGAAGACGGCCCGTTCGCAGACATGGAAGTCATGGAAATCCTGGTCCGCCGCTGGAAGCCCGTTGCGGACAGGCTCCGCCCCGACGACCGCATGGTCGCCCACACCGGCTTTCTGGTCTTTGCCCGGTACATGGAAGAGCCGAAAGAGGACGAAACTCCGGCCCAGCCTTCGGAAGAAGATCTGGCCAGGGAAATCGACGAAGCCGCGTCCGAGGACGTGGGCAGCGCGGACAACGGCTAGCAGGCCGAACCAGTCCGTTTCATCGGATATTCAAGGGGCGCGACTCAGGTCGCGCCCCTTTTTTCATGCAGTGCATGCATCGGCTATTTCGCCAGATAGGCCCTGATCCGCTCTGCCGCGTTCCGTTCGAGATTCCGATACCAGAACGCATAGTCGTACTTGTGGTATACGCCGGGAGGGAAATGCCCGATATCCAGCCTCTCCGGCGGATTCGTGACCAGAGCGCCGGTCTCGGGATCAATCCGGGCACCGGCATATCCCGGAATCTCCCGCTCGATCTCGCTGGTCTTTTCATTGAAGAACACCGCCCCCAGATTCAGGGACTTGTCCGCAGGCGCGTCCGTGGTGGTCCAGTTCAACGGGTTCACGCAGGCTGCGCCCGGTCGCAGGACCGGAGAGCCTGTCGCACCCGGCGCCTGCGTATTGAAGGTAATGATCACGCCCGTGTCATCCGCACGCCGGGCAATCTTCAGCCAGGGATATCGCTTCAGATCGTCCCGAGTCACGGAGTAGCCGATCAGGTACGCGGCCACGAGCCGCTCTTGCAATGCGGGTTCGAAAAAACGCCTGCGAAGCAGATCGAGCAGAACCACGGAGCCCTGACTGTCTCCGGCCAGAATGAACGGGCGGTCCGGATTCAGGCGCGCCAGATAATAGTCGAACGCCCGGTGCACGTCGTCCGCGCCGATACGCAGATACTGGTCGTGGAACATGTCCTTTTCCGGGTCCAGCACGGTAAAGGACACCTGCCGGTAGAACGGGGCGAACAGATTGGCGGAACCGGAAAACACCCCGGCCTGTGCCACGAGCAGATGTTCGGCCCGGGCGCGCAGGTCCTTGCGTCGAATGTCCATGTTCTTGGGCGATGCCTCCGGATAGATGGTCGGATAGACGTAGAACACGTCCACGGGCTTGTCAGGGGTCGCCTCCCTGGCAGCCCAGCTGAAATCGTCGGCATAGTCCGGACAGGGCGGAACCCCGGCATTGTCCGGCGTGGTTCCGGCCAGTGCGGGCAATGCCGCAACCGCCAGCAGAAAAAACAGGAGACACGAATGCAGTCCGAATCGTTTCATGATGATCCTCTCAAACCCGAATGATGGGGATACGGAAACATGGAAATCCATGCGGAAAACACATTTTGCACCATGGCCCCGGATAGCACATGCACGATGGAATGATCAAACGCCCAGCGCAAAAGAGCCGCATCGACATTTGCAGGGCAAGTCGTGTACAAGCCTGCTTGAGGAGGACCGCATGAATCAGGAAAGGCCCTCGCTGGCGGGCAGGTATGTGCTGCTCGTGGCCAGCATGGCGCTCTGGGGCGGAACATGGATCGCCGGACGCGTGCTCGGGGAATCCCTGCACCCCATGTCGTCCGCGTTTCTCCGTTTTCTGTCCGCATCCATCTTTCTCGCCCTGATGACCCGCCGCGCCGAAGGCAGGCTGCCGCGTCTCGCCCTGCGGGACCTGCCACATGCCCTGTTTCTCGGGTTGACCGGGGTTTTCGCCTACAGTCACTTCTTCTTCACGGGCCTGAAATTCGTTCCGGCAGGCAGGGCCGCGCTCATCGTGGCCTGCATTCCGGTCTGCATTGCCGTCTGTTCCGCCTTCCTGTTCCGGGAACGCTTTGGCCCGTTACGCGTGGTCGGCACCCTGCTGTCCCTGTGCGGCGTGGCCGTGGTCATTGCGGACGGCAATCCTCTGGCGCTGCTTCAGGGCGGCATGAGCCGGGGCGATCTGCTCATCCTCGGATGCGTGGCCAGCTGGACCGCCTATTCCCTTGGCGGCAAGGCGGCCATGAAACGCATCTCGCCGCTGTCCGCCGTGACATGGTCCTGCATTCTCGGCACGCTCATGCTGCTGGGGCCGGCCGTGCATGTCGGTCTGGGCGCGGACATCCAGCACGCCCGGCCTGTGGATTGGGCATGCGTGTTCTTTCTCGGCGTGCTTGCCACGGGCCTGGCCTATTTCTGGTACTACGAGGCCATCCGCGTGATCGGTGCGGCCCGATCCGGCATATTCATCAATCTGGTCCCGGTGTTCGCCATCGTGTTCGGCTTTCTGCTGCTGGGCGAACCCGTGCATCTGTCCCTGATTCTCGGCGGAGGCATGGTCATAGCCGGAGTCTGGCTGACCAATCGCTGATTCGCATTCTTTTCATTTACCTTCCCTGCATGGAAATACCTATCGGGAAAAATGCAGCTTAAATTGACACGTTTTTCCAATTCGTATACCCATCGCATATTGCAATCCTGAAACAGTATTTCCCATGCAGGGGTGGAAAATGAAACGCGAATTCCGTTTTTGGATTTGTCTGGCCTTGACCGCACTGATTCTTTCCGCTTTCGGCTGTTCCAATGAAACGCCCAAGTCGGAAGGACCGAAAGCCGCAACCATCACCGTAACCGACGCTCTGGGCCGGGCCGTGCAGGTTCCGGAAAAGGCCGCACGCGTGATCTGCTCCGGACCGGGATGCCTGCGCTACCTGACCTACCTGCAGGCTCAGGACCGGGCCGTTGCCGTGGACAACATCGAACTGCGCAAGACACGCATCGATGCCCGCCCCTATGCCATGGCCAATCCCGAATTCGACAGGCTGCCCATGTTCGGGGAGTTCCGGGGACACGACAACCCCGAGCTCATCGCGGCTCTGGAACCGCAGCCGCAGGTGATCTTCAAGACCTACGCCAAGATGGGCCATGATCCCGTGGAACTGCAGACCAAGACCGGAATTCCCGTCGTGGTTCTGGATTACGGCGACCTCGGCCACCGCCGGGCAGCCATGGACGCCTCCCTGCGCCTCATGGGCAAGGTGCTTGGCGTCGATGACCGCGCCGAGGCCGTGATCGGATTTTTCGACAGGACCGTGGCTGATCTGGAAAAGCGCGCCGCAAGCGTGGCGGAACAGGATCGCCCGACCTGCTATGTGGGCGGCATCGCGTTCAAGGGCCCGCACGGCTTCCAGTCCACGGAACCGGGCTATCCGCCCTTCCTGTTCCTGAACGCGCGCAATGTCGCGGCCCCTGCCCCGGGGCAGGCCCTGACCGAACATGCGGACGTGGCCAAGGAAAAACTGCTCGAATGGAACCCGGAGACCGTGTTCGTGGACCTGTCCACCATCCGTGCCGGAGCCACGGCCAATTCCCTGCATGAACTGGCCACGGACCCGGCCTACCAGCACCTTGCCGCGCGCAAGACCGGACGCATCTACGGCGTGCTTCCCTACAACTGGTACACCTCCAATCACGGTAGCACCCTTGCGGACGCGTACTTCATCGGCACCGTGCTCTACCCCGAGGCGTTCAAGGGGGTTGATCCGGTGACCAAGGCCGACTATATCTACCGTTTTCTGGTGGGCAAGCCCGTATTCGAGGGCATGAACAAGGCGTTCGGCAGCCTCGCGTTCCAGCGTCTGGATCCGGACAAGGTCCGCATCGGGGACAAGGCCGAAATTCTGGCAAGGTAGCGAGGAGCCTTCATGCATCTTGCCGACGGCACCGTACCCGAGGAATACCGCCGCTACGTGGGACGAAAAACCCTTTTCATCGCGGGCGGGCTGGCCCTGCTCGCCGTGTCGCTGCTGGCCGCGGTATCGCTCGGGGCCGTGAACATCCCCCTTGCCGACGTGTGGCGCTCCCTGTCCGGCATATCCCCTTCCGCTCGATGGAATGCCATCGTCTGGAACATCCGATTGCCCCAGGCCCTGGCCGCCATCGTGGCCGGTGCCGGACTGGCCGCGGCTGGTGCGGTCATGCAGTCCGTGCTGCGCAATCCGCTCGGCTCGCCCTTCACGCTCGGCATCTCCCATGCCGCGGCATTCGGCGCAGCCCTGTCCGTCATGGTGCTGGACACCGGGGCCATGCACTCCACGGGCGCGGACGCCATCGTGATTTCCAATCCGTACGCCACCACGGTCATTGCCTTTGCCATGAGCCTGATTGCCACGGCCGTGATCATCGGCATCTCCCGCATGCGCGGGGCAACGCCCGAAGTCATGGTCCTGACCGGCGTGGCGCTGGGGTCCCTGTTCACTGCCGGAACCATGTTCCTGCAATATTTCGCGGATGACGTGCAGCTCGCGGCCATCGTGTTCTGGAGCTTCGGGGACACGGCCCGGGCCAGTTGGACCGAGCTGGGCATCATTACGATTGCCTCGGCCGCATGCATCGGCTTCTTTGCGCTGAACCGCTGGAACTACAATGCCATTGACGCGGGCGACGAAACCGCCAAGGGGCTGGGTGTTCGCGTGGAGCGCGTCCGGCTGCTGGCCATGCTGGCCGCGTCACTGGCCACGTCCGTGATCGTGGCCTTTCTCGGGGTGATCGGCTTCGTGGGGCTGGTCTGTCCGCACATGGTGCGCCGACTCATCGGCGACGACCACCGCTTCCTGCTGCCCGCGTCCGTGGTGTGCGGCGGGCTGCTTCTGCTGCTGTCCGACACCGTGGCCCGACTCATGCTCGCCCCGCACGTGCTGCCGGTTTCCGTGCTCACGTCGTTTCTGGGCGCGCCCGCATTTCTGTACCTGATCATCAGGGGGTATGGCAGATGATCCTGAACGTGAATTCCCTCAGGTTCGAATACGGCAGTTCGGAGATTCTCCGGGACGTGACCTTTGGCGTGGCTCCCGGGGAAATACTGGTCATCCTCGGTCCGAACGGCGTGGGCAAGACCACGCTGCTCAAATGCCTGAACGCCATTCACAGGCCCGGCGGCGGGTCGGTCGCGGTACAGGGCGAGGACCTTTCGCGCATGGCCCCGCTGGAAATCGCGCGACGCCTCGGTTACGTGGCCCAGCGCCCCGAGACCGGACGCATCACCGCGTTCGACGCCATTCTCATGGGCCGCAGACCGCACATCCGCTGGCGGGTTTCCAGACATGATCTGGAAATCGTGGACGCAGCCGTGAACCGGCTCGGGCTCAAAGAGCTGGCCCTGCGCCACATCGACGAGATGAGCGGCGGAGAACTGCAAAAGGTCTGCATTGCCCGCGCTCTGGTTCAGGAACCGCACGTCCTGCTTCTGGATGAGCCGACCAGCAGTCTGGACCTGTTCAACCAGATGGAGATTCTCGCGTTCGTGCGCGAGGCCGTGGACAGCCACGACATGGCCGCAGTCATGACCATGCACGATCTGAATCAGGCCCTCAGATTCGGAGACAAATTCCTCTTTCTCAAGGACGGCACGATTTTCGCGGCCACGGATCGGGCGTCCGTGACCCCGGAGATCATCGAGGAAGTTTACGGCCTGCCCGTGCACATCGAATTCCTGCACGGCGCGCCCGTGGTGGTGCCCCTGTGCCAGGAGCCGCCCGCAAAATCCCATCCCCACACGCATGCGCACGGACTGCGCAGGCCCCAATAGGAGAACTCCATGAACTGCACCATCCCCGCTTCGGACATTGACCGCTGCATCGCGTTTCACGGCCATTCCTGTCCGGGGCTTGCCATCGGCATCCGGGCCTCGGAATTCTGTCTCCAGCGCATCGGGCACAATGACCGGATCGATGTCATGGCCGTGTGCGAAACCGACATGTGCGGCGTGGACGCGATCCAGTTCCTGACCGGCTGCACGTTCGGCAAGGGCAACCTGATCCACCGCGACTACGGCAAGACCGCATTTTCCTTCTACAACCGCGACACGGGACAGGGCTGGCGCATCGTGCTCAAATCCGATTCCATGGGCCCGGCCTATCCGGAAAGCCGCAACCTCATGAAACGCAGTGTGGACGGCGAAAGCACGCCCGAACAGGACGTGCGGCTGGACGAATTGCGCACCCTGATGCAGAAGCACGTTCTGTCCATTCCCCTTGAGGACCTGTTTCACGTGGACAGGCCGCGCGACCTGCAACCCCGGCCCGCCAAAATTCTCGACACCCTGACCTGCGCAGCCTGCGGCGAGCCGGTCATGGAATCCCGCATCCGCCTGTTCGACGGTCGCACCCTCTGCATCCCCTGTTTCGAACAGGTTGAACAGAAAATCTGAGGCCGAACCGAATACCGAACCTTCCCCGGCTTCCTCCTCCGCCGGGGAAAACGGAAAAAAGCCGGACAACGTGTGTTGTCCGGCCTTTTTCGATGGCTGCAAAATCAATCTGCTCTCAAAACAATTCAATTGCCGTCGAGTCGACTTCTGCTTGCCTCTGAATGGCCTTGTCACGCGTTGCCGACCATGATGCCGCCGCCCGGGCGTTCCGGGGCCTGAAGGGCCATGTCGATGACCGTGGTGTTGGAGTTGTCGAAGAAATAGGTGGGACTGTCGATGTTCATGACCGTGTATTCGGACCCGTCCACGAAGTTGGTCACGGAATTGTTCTGGTCGATGTAGTTGTAATCCAGATCCTGATTCACGGTGTGGGAATTGTCCGCCTCCAGCACGCGGGTTTCCCCGAAATCGAGCTCGGTGATGCGATTTTCCACCAGATGGGAATCATTGTCGTTGACATGCGTGGTCCGGGAATTGTCCTGTGTCACGAAGGTGTAGTTCAGGTCCTGATCCACGTTCCGGGACTGATCCGTCTCGTACACGCGCGTGTCGTTGAAATGATAGTCCGTTTCGCTGTTCTCCACCAGATTCGTGTCATTGTCGTCCACATACGTGGTACGCGAGTTGTCCACCTGCGGATACGCATAATTCGCTTCCTGCTCCACGTGGCTGGACTGGTCGATCTCGGAAACATGGGTGTCGTTGAAGTGGTAGGCGGTGTCCCTGTTTTCCACCAGATTCGTGTCCGCGTCATTCACGTAGGAGGTTCGGGAATTGTCCTGCTGCGAAAAGGAAAACGCGGTGTTCTGTTCCACGGTGCTCGAGTTGTCGGACTCGTTCACCCGGGTTTCATTGAAATGCACATTGGATTCGCGGTCCTCGGCAAACACGTTCCGCGTATTCTCCTCCTGCACCCGGGTGGAGTTGTCCTCCTGCCGAAACACGTTCGAGGAATGGAACTCCTGAGTCTGCGAATGGTCTTCCACGGATGTGCGGGCATTGTCGTTGACCACATGCAGGTCGGTCCGGTCCACGAAACTGGTCACGGAATTGTCCGGCTCGTTGCGCACGGTATTGTTTTCCCGCACCTCGGTTTCGCGGTTGTCCTGATTGCGGACCTCCACGTTCTCGTTGCGGTTGTCGACCTGCCGATTCTCGTTGATCACGATTTCATGATCATTGTACTGGGCATTGTCCACCTGCCGATTTTCCTGCGTCACGTTCTCGGTCCGGTTCTCGGTGCTCTGATTCGTGACCTGCTCGACATGCCTGTCCGTGCTCAAATCCTGATTGACAACCTGATTCTCGGTCAGATTCTGCTCGCTGGAATAGTTTTCGGAACGATTGATCACCGACTCCATGGCCATGTCGAACACGTTGTCCACGGATTCGCTGTAATCGTTCTTCCTCTCCTGCGTGATTTCCTGTCCCTGATCGATGTTCATCTCGTAGCTGGTGCGCATGTCCAGCGGCGCAGCGCCCGGCCCGAGTCCTGATCCACACCACCCCCGGCCTTCACGGGCAACGGCTCCTCGTACCCGTCCGCCGTGGGAATCCAGAACGGCGGCACCCTGGTCGGCTGAAAGCCCATGGACACGGTGGAATGATGGAACACGTCGCTCGGCCAGTTCTGGTTGTGGCCGAACCACGAGCCGTGCCAGTTGGTCATGTTGTGGGGAAACACGAACCCGCCGGGCGTGGACGGCACGAATCCGGTGAGCGTAGGCAGGAAGAATCCGAGCTTGGGCGTCATGGGCACGGAGCCGGCCGGAGAAATGGGCTGCACCCCGAGCTTGGGCGCAATACGCACCTCGCCCACGGAATCCGGAACGCGTCCGCCGCGCGATTCCGCAGGTCCGCCGCCTCCCGGAGAGACGGGAACCGCGCCCGTGGCCTGAATCGCGTTGCCGCCCACATTGGGCGAGAGCTGCACATTGCCGCCGCCCTGAATGGCCATGCCGCCACCCGTGGACTGTCCCACGGAACCGCTGCTCCCGGTCTGGCCGGAACTGCCGCCACCGCCGCCCTGCACCGAGCCTGCGCCCGTGTTGTCGCGGGGCGCATCCCCGCCCCCACCGCCACCGATGTGCGCGGCGCTGGTCCCGCCAGCTGCGGAGCCGCCACCGCCTCCGCCCTGAGTGAAGCCACCGCCACCGCCGCCACCGACTCCGGCAAACGCGCTGGAAGAGGATGTACCGCTGGGTGCGGCATAGGGAATGGTTGCGGGAGTCGCGTCAATGGGGACATGGGCCGGGGAAGTATCAATGGGAACATGCGCGGCCGCGCCAATGGAGACCTGCCCCGGAGGCCCGGCCGTGAACGACCCGGCTGGACCAGCCGTCACCTGACCTGCTGGGCCGGCCACGATGAAATCGGTAACGCCCTGCATTGACATGCACTGTCTCCCCTGTTTCCAAGCCGCTCTGCCCAGTACAGGCATTGTGGCATATACATACTATATGCCCGGTTTTCCCGCGGTCAAGAAGTATAACGGTTCCAGACATCTATCATTCGGCAACCGAATGATTTGCGAAAAATACCCATCAGGCAAAAAAGCGTCCTCCCGAAACCGGAAGGACGCTCATCTTCTTTCAATGGCTACCGGACTGCCCGCCAAAGAAAACGGCTGGCTGGGCCAAAATGAAGAGCGGCAAGGCACAAAAAAAAGGCAAGCCCAACGCGTATTTCCCATACGCGAGGGTTTGCCTTTTTTTGCAGCAACGAAGCGATCTGGCCTTTCTCGGCAGCCTGATCAGTCCACGTTGTGGGCGGCCAGAAACATGGATTTCGAAAAGGAGTCGAAGAACTGCTGATACGGTTCCGGCTCCTCAAGGGCCTGCAGGAGCAAACAAGTGTATTCATTCACCGATGAATATCAGCGATCAGCTTCTGTCAAGCGTCTTTTTCTGCCCGTTTCCCCTCCTGCCCGGCCCGTTTTCCGTCCTGCGGAGAATCCGGGAATAGAATACGGGAAAACCGGCAACCCAAGGAGGATTTCATGGGTGGAGAAGTGGCAGCCATTGCAACACTGGTGGGGACGGTCGCGTCCATGAACAGCGGCGGGCGCGGCTCGTCGCAGGCGGACGCGGCAGCCCGGGAACGGGCCGAGCGCGAAGCCGCACTGGAGCGCAAGGAAGCGGACGAACGCCGACGCAAACGGGACAAGGTACGCGAAGGCAGGGAGGCGGAACGCCACAGAAAGGAAAAGGCAAGGCGACGCGACTCCCTGCTGGCCACGGGCGCGCAGGGACTGGGCGAACCCGCCAAAGTCAGGCAGCCGGGCCTGAAGAACAGACTGGGGGAATGACATGGACAGACGAGAACAGGCCGAAACCCTTGTCTCCCGTTTTCAGGGACTTTCCCGGACCCGGGAGCCGTGGCAACCTGTCTGGCGAGAACTGGCGGAGTACGTTCTGCCACGAAAGAACAGCTTCACGGGCAATCCGGGCCGATCCCCGGCAGGCAATGACGCGGAATGCGTGTTCGATTCCACGCCCACGCACGCCCTTGAGCTGCTGGCCTCGGCGCTGGGCGGTCTGCTGACCAATCCGGCCCTGCCCTGGTTCGACATCCGCGTCCGGGACAAGGCCAGAGGCGACGCGGCCGAGGTGCGCGAGTTTCTGCAACAGGCCCGGGAACGCATGATCGCGCTCTTCAACAACGAGGCCACGGGCTTCCAGAGCAACGTGCACGAACTCTATCTGGACGTGGCCCTGCTCGGCACCTCGGTCATGTTCGTGGAGGCGGACGCGCAGGCCGTGGTCCGGTTCTCCACGCGCCCGCTTGGCGAGGTGGCAGTATCCGAATCCGCGCGCGGCGTGGTGGATACCGTGTTCCGCCGCTACAAGGTCACGCTCAGGCAGGCGGTGCAGGAATGGGGCGGGGCGTGCTCCGGGGAGGTGCGTGAAAAGGCTGCGGACAAACCCGAGGAGACCGTGGAAATCCTGCACGCGGTCTGCCCCCGTGCAGATCGCGATCCTCTCGGCATCGGGGTGCGCAACTTCCCGTGGGCCTCGATCTATGTGGAGACCGAAACCCTGCACGTGATCGAGGAATCCGGGTTTCTGGAAATGCCGTACATGGTGCCGCGCTGGGCCAAGGCAGCAGGCGAGGCCTACGGACGTGGACCGGGCATGACCGCGCTCTCGGACATCCGCGTGCTCAACGCCATGAGCAGAACCGCGCTCATGGCAGCGGAAAAGATGAGCGACCCGCCCCTGATGGTGCCGGATGACGGTTTTCTCGGTCCGGTCCGTTCGGGGCCGGGCGGCCTGTCCTATTACCGGGCCGGATCGCAGGACCGCATCGAACCGCTGCCCGTGAGCGTGGACCTGCGCGCGGCCGAAGACATGATGGCCCAACGCAGGGAATCCATCCTGCGCATCTTCCTTGCCGATCAGCTCAAGGCGGACGGGCCTGCCGTGTCCGCCACCGAAGCCGTGATCCGGCAGTCCGAAAAGATGCGCGTGCTCGGTCCGGTTCTGGGCAGGCTCCAGACCGAATTCCTCAGCCCGCTCATCCGCAGGGTGTTCCGCATCATGCTCCGCAGCGGCTGGTTCCCGCCCTTTCCGGACGGACTGGCCCCGGACGATCTGGAGGTGCGCTACACCTCGCCGGTGGCCATGGCGCAAAAGCAGTACGAGGCCCGGGGGCTGGCCCAGACCATGGAATATCTGGCCCCGCTCGTGGGCTCGGGCGACCCGTTCGGCATCATGGACAACTTCGACACGGACCGGGTGGCCCGGCATGCCGCCGAACTCTTCGGCACGCCCGCCGACTATCTCAAGCCCGAGCCGGACGTGGCCCAGAACCGACAGGACAAGACGATTCAGGCAAAAGGCGCATCCGCGACCGAGGCAACAGCACGCATTGCGGAAATCGCCCGCACCCTGTCCGAAGCAAGCATGGCCGAACCCAATGCCCTGACCGAACTGGTAGGACTGGCAAAGGGACTGCTCGGAGCCGTTGTCCCGGGACAACCGGACACGGAAACCGATCCTGTGCCGGGAATCCCGGAACCGATCGCATTTCCGCAACCTCGGACCGAAGGCGGACAGGAGGACGACCATGCGTGATCCTCTGGAACTGCACCGGGCATACCAGCGCACATTCGCAACCCCGGACGGACGGGCCGTGCTGCATGATCTGGAAGAGCGGGGATACTTTCTGCGCTCCACCTACTCCCCGGAGCCCGGACGCATCGAATTTGGCGAAGGCAGGCGATCCATGGTTCTGCACATCCGACACATGACCGACGAATCCAACTTCATCAACATCAAGGAGAACGACCAATGAAAACCCGGAACGGACAGGACTGGCGCACCACGCTTCCCGAGGAATGGACCGTGACCGTGACCGACCCGGAAAAGGGCGAAATCGAGATTCCGCTGCGCGAACATCCGGCGCTGGCCAAATATGCAACCAAGGACGAGGCCGTGAAGGCCTTGGTCCATGCCCAGCGCATGCTCGGACGCAGGCCCGAAGGATATCTTCCCCTGCCCGAAGACCACGCACCGGAGCGCATGGCCGAAATCTACGCGGCATTGGGACGGCCGGATTCCCCGGACGGCTACGCCATGCCCGACATGGACCTGCCCGAGGATTTCAAGATGGATGCGGACTTCCTGAACGAATTCCGGGCGCACGCTCATGAGCTGGGCCTGACTGCGGATCAGGTGGCCGGGCTGTACACGTGGTTTCTGCCCGTGGCTGTCCGGGCCATGGAATCAAAGCGGCAGGCAACCGAAACCGCGCGCGGCCGGGAACTGGATGCGCTGCGCAGCGTGCATCGGGGCGCGACCCGGGACGTGCTCACGCGCGCCCTGCAATGCGTGCGCGCCCTTGGCGGCGACGAACTGCTCGACGCACTGGACGCAACAGGTGCAGGTGATCGGGCCGCAGTCATTTCCGCCTTTGCGCGCATGGCTCCCCTGCTGCTGGAAAACGGCCTGCGCGGCGAAGGCATGGATCAGGGCCCGGACCTGACCCGGGAAAAGCTGGTGGAAATGATGCGGGACCCGCGCTACAGCGATCCCCTGAAACGCGATTCAGCCTACGTGCAAAAAATCCGCAACGGCTTCAAACAGCTCTACCCCGGCGACTACGTACCCGGCACACGGGTGTAGAGAGGCGGGTGATCAAATCATGAAAAAAAAAGCGCCCGGGCCTGTGCCCGGACGCTTTTTTCATCCAATATGGTTGCAACCGCTACTTGACGGAAGAACGCGTTTCAACGGCCTTGCGCACATAGGGTTCCAAAATGCCCGCCGCAACTTCATTGCCGAACGGCGACCAGTGATTGTCGCAGACAAAGAATATGTCGTAGGCATCAATGCCGCGATCAGCCATTTCCTTGAGCAGGTCGACATACACGAAGCCCTTGGACTCCGCCAGCAACCTGATGTTTTCGGAAAGAGGCGGTTCGGTCCCGTCGTACCGCAGGAAATCGGGGTGCACGGGAATGGTGAACACGATCACGGGGCGGTCGCCCGCGTCCTCGACAATCCGCTCCAGCGAATAGCGCATCAATCCCCATTCCCTTGGAGTAAAATCATAATATCTTGACCTGTCCGCCTTGGGCGACTCGTTGAACTCGGCTTCCCAGCGCGGAACAAGCGTGAAGTTCCGCACCCGGAACGAACCGAGATACCGCATCACGCGGTAGAAGCTGCTCCATTCCCGCAAGGTGAAATCGAAACTCTTCAACCACGGAGTCCGGCGTTTGCGATCAGGCAGACTCTCCGCACCGTAAACCAGATCATAATCCGGGTACGTGCCCACCAGATAGGGACGATAGGCATCGGAATTGATGCGCTGCGCGTATTCGTAGCTGTTGTCCGTGAAATCGTTGTGGGGAAGAATGCCGAGCATGACGACATCATGGTCGAACCGGGCAACAAAATGCTCGTACTGCTGCCATTCCTGAATCGTGCCGAATCCGCCGGAAGTGCCGAAATTGAGCACTTCCCTGCCAAGAGCGACCTCCAGCCTGTCGGAAAGGCGATCCGGCAACTCGTTGCCCCAGCCTTCGATGAAGGAATCCCCAAGCAAGGCAACTCTGGGAGCACCACTCTTCAGGGTCCGGCTTCTATCGCGCATGCCGTGCTCGTTGGCATCATACTCGACCACGAAACACGACTTGTTGTGCAGGTAATGGGAGTCCGGCTCATGCCAGACACCGAAATGCTCATCCAGAATCACCCAGAACTTGCTGCCCGCATTGACGAAACTGTACGTCGGCAGCGGGATGTTCGGGTTGACATACTTGATGTAGAGCCACGATCCCAGTTCCAGCAGAAATGCCAGTATCAGAATGAACACGAGCGCCTGTTTCAGCACGCCGAACAGTTTTCTCATTTGACTTCCTAGTCCAGCTCGAATTCGTCGCGCCAGTTTGCGGTTTCATCCCAGTCCGGCTGCTCTTCCTTGAGAAACAGGAAATCGCCAAGCACCAGACAGTCCATTTCCGTACGCATGAAGCAGGTGTAGGCGTCCTCGGGCGTGCACACGATGGGTTCGCCGCGCACGTTGAAACTGGTGTTCACCACGAGTCCGCAGCCGTGATTGCGGCGAAACGCGTCGATCAGCGACCAGTAGCGGGGATTGGTGCGGGACGAGACGCTCTGAATGCGTGCGGAATAGTCCACATGCGTGATGGCCGGAATGTCCGAACGCAGGACGTACAGCCTGTCGTACATGGACATGGAATCATAGTTTTCGGGCAGCGGATTCTGCCGCTTCTCCGCTACGGGCGCGACCACCAGCATGTAGGGGGACGGCCTGTCCAGATCGAAATAGTCGGGAATCTCCTCCTCAAGGACCGAAGGAGCGAACGGACGGAACCCTTCGCGGTACTTGATCTTCAGGTTGAGCTTCTTCTGCATCTCCGGGTGGCGGGGATCGCCGAGAATGCTCCGGTTGCCCAAGGCGCGAGGACCGTATTCCATGCGCCCCTGAAACCAGCCCACGGCCTTGCCGTCCGCCAGATGGTCCGCGACCCGGGCGCAGAGTTCGTCAAAATCGTCGAACCGGGTGGACACGGCATTGAACCGCCGCACGGCGCGCTGAATGGAAACCGGACCGAACTCGGGACCGAGATACGCGCCCTGCATGGCGTCATGCGGTTCCACGGTGCGCGGCTGTCCCATCCAGATGTGATGCGCAGCGCAGGCAGCACCCAGCGCCCCCCGGCATCGCCGGCAGCAGGCTGAATCCACACGTCGTCGAAGACCTTGCGCCGGATCAGTTTGCCGTTGGCAACGCAGTTCAGGGCCACGCCCCCGGCCATGACCAGATTGCGGCATCCGGTCAGATCCCGGGCTGCCTCGGCCAGCTTGAAAACGATCTCCTCGGTGACCTGCTGAATGGCCAGAGCCAGATCCATGTAGGGCTGGTCAATGTCGCTCTCCGGCTTTCGGGCCGGAATGCCGAACAGGGACTCCCACCTGTCGTTGCAGCACATGGTCAGGCCCGTGGCATAATTGAAGTAGTCCATGTTGAGCAGCATGGACCCGTCTTCGCGCACGTCGATCAATTCGTCGTAAATGGCCTTTTTCCACTGCTCCACCTTACCGTTGCTCTCGGAACCGTACGGAGCAAGGCCCATGAGCTTGTATTCCCCGGAATTGACCTTGAACCCGCAGAACGCGGTGAACGCGGAATAGAGCAGGCCGAGGGAATGGGGAAAGTGCAGCTCCCGAAGCACGGTGATGTCCTTGCCGCTCCCCTTGCAGATGGTGGTGGTGGCCCATTCGCCCACACCATCCACGGTCAGGATGGCTGCCTCCTCGAACGGAGACGGATAGAACGCGCTTGCAGCATGGGAAAGATGATGCTCCGGAAACAGCAGCTTCGGCTTGCCCGAACCGAGTTTGGCCAGCTCGTCGCCGAGCATTTTCCGCATGAACAGCTTTTCCTTGATCCAGACCGGCATGGCCGAAAGAAAGCTGGTCAGTCCCTTGGGCGCAAACCCGTTGTAGGTCTCGAGCAGCCGTTCGAACTTGAGGTACGGCTTGTCGTAGAACGCGACCGCCTTCAGGTCGCCCAGTTCAAGCCCGGCTTCCCTGAGCACGAAACGGGCGGCACGAGCCGGAAAGGCGCTGTCATGCTTTTTGCGCGTG
Source organism: Pseudodesulfovibrio tunisiensis (assembly GCF_022809775.1). Taxonomy (NCBI): domain Bacteria; kingdom Pseudomonadati; phylum Thermodesulfobacteriota; class Desulfovibrionia; order Desulfovibrionales; family Desulfovibrionaceae; genus Pseudodesulfovibrio; species Pseudodesulfovibrio tunisiensis. Next base: position 2,931,884 of record NZ_CP094380.1, on the reverse strand, counting down.
AAGCGCTCTTCCTGAGCCGCGGCCACGACCTTGCCGTCACGCAGCAGAACGGCTGCGGAATCGTGATAATATGCGGAAATTCCGAGAATGGCGTCAGACAAACCCCGTCTCCTAGAACACGGTGTAGATGAAGGGAGCGATGGCCGAACCGCTCGTCAGCACGATGAGCGCGCCGAAAAACAGCAGAACAAGGATGATCGGCAGCAGCCAGAACTTCTTGCGTTCACGCAGGAAGCCCCAAAGGTCTTTCAGAAAATCCACGAAAAACTCCTAGAAGGGTTGTTCTATTTCCTTGGCGGTATACGCATGATCGCGGGTCACGAACGCGGAACCGGCCTTTTTCCAGCCGCGGAGTTGCATGGGATCGTGTCCCAGCACGCGACGCAACAGAGCCAGAGGCGTGACCAGCCCGAAAAAAATGACGGAAAGCACGACCTTGGACATTACCGAGCCGAGAATGCGGGAAAAGGCAAACCAGAGTTTTGCCGCAGGCCGGAACAGCATGGGAGCGGTCATGGCCACGACAAGAAGAACCGTAGCGGCAACAAACCACATCTGCCCGTGCGTTGCGAAACCGACCAGAAGACAGATGAGAGTACAGGCCATCCCGGTGTCCACGGCTTCACGGCGACGCGAATCCTGTTTCACATCGTTCATAACACCTTCCTGATAATTGAAGTCACGGAAGCAAGTCGTGCCACAAGGGCCCTTGCAAGTCAATTTCATATGAAAACTGGAAGGATAAAAAAAAGGGGCCGGACGGATTCACCGCCCGGCCCCTGCTGGTTTCACGTTCAACTAGAAGCGTTCGAAATCGTCGTCGCTGTCGGCCATGTCCAGAGAGACGCCTGCCCCGCCCGAGGGCTTGGGGGAGGACTTGGGCAGCGGCTTGCCCGGAGCAGGTCTGCCGCCGGCAATGGCCTTGGGCTTTTTCGTGACCCGGACATTGGTCCTGCCGTAATCGTGCCCGCCCTGATTCCCGAGATGGAAGAAGGAGATGGAATCCTGAAGATGCGTGGCCTGACCAGCCAGTTCCTCGGCCGTGGCCGACATTTCCTCGGCTGCGGAAGCGATCTGCTGGATGACCTCGTCAAGCTGGGCAATGGCCTTGTTGATCTGCTCGGCTCCGGCGCTCTGTTCGCTGGTGGCCGCGGTGATTTCCTGAATCAGCTCGGCGGTGCGCTGAATGTCCGGCACCATCTTGCCGAGCATCTCGCCAGCGGATTCCGCCACATCCACGCTGGATGCGGACAGTTCGCTGATCTCGGCCGCGGCGTGGCCGCTGCGTTCGGCCAGCTTGCGCACCTCGGCGGCAACCACGGCAAAGCCCTTGCCGTGCTCACCGGCCCGGGCAGCCTCGATGGCCGCGTTCAGAGCGAGCAGGTTGGTCTGCCGCGCGATTTCCTCGACAATGGATATCTTGTCCGCAATCTGGCGCATGGCCTGCACGGTCTGGGCAACGGCCTGACCGCCCTTTTCCGCATCCTCGGCCGAACGCCGTGCGATCCTTTCGGTTTCAACGGCGTTGTCCGCATTCTGGCTGATGTTGGCGGCCATCTCCTCCACGCTGGAAGAGACTTCCTCGACATTGGCGGCCTGCTCCGTCGCGCCCTGGGACAGGGTTTCGGACGTGGCGGACAGTTCCTGACTGCCCGAGGCCACCTGTTCCACGGACTGGCGCACATCCGAAACCACGGTGCGCAGCTTGCCGCCCATGTTCTTCAGATCTGCGGCAAGCTGGCCCACCTCGTCCTTCTGGTCGATATCCAGAGAAGCAGCGAGGTTGCCGTTCGCGATCTCGCGAGTGAAGCCCACGCCGGAACGGATGGGCTGCACAATGGACCGGGCCAGAAAGTAGACAATGAGCACGAGAAGCAGGATGGAGCCGACGCTCATGATCATGGACAGATATGTGGCCTCGGTGGCAGCGGCCAGCACCTTGTCCTTGGGCAGGGCAACGCCCAGACACCAGTTGTTGCCGGTCTTGCCGATGGGGAACGGCGCGTAGACCATGATATAGGTCGTGCCGTTCTTGGCGAAATCCCCGCTGAAAACCTTGTTGCTGCGCATGCCGTCCGTGACCTCGGCAGCCATGGACGAGGGCAGCACATCCCGGATGTTCCTGTTCACGAGTTCGGCCACGGGGTGCGCCACGATCATGCCGGTATGGGAGATCAGAAAACCGTACCCGGTTTCATAGGGACGGATGGCACGGGTCAGGTCCGCAACCTGATCCATGTTCAAATCCAGACCGGCCGCACCGACAATGCCGGACTTGCCGCGCACCGGCACACTGGCCGTGACCAGAGTCATCTTGCGTCCGCCGATGTCGTACACCACCGGGTCGGACAGGAACTCCTTCCCCTGCCTGACAGGAATCTGGTACCAGTCGCTGCCCGGGGACGGGCCGTCCATGTTCGAACAGGTGATGATTTCCTTGTCTCCGGCCACCCAGAGCGGGGCATAGCGGCCCGTGGCGTCGCTGCCCGGCGTATTGACCATTTCCGCGTCGCGGCCGTCCCAGGCGTTGGGCTCGAAAGCGGCCCACACGTCGCTGAAATTCGAATTGCCCTCCATCACGGCCTTGATCATGTCGTTGGCCAGCAGCCGATCCGGCTCTTCCGCATGTTTCTTCTGGCCGCCCAAGGTCTGAGCCAGAGTACGGGAAATATCCATGGCCCCGCCGATCTGCACGCGGATGGCCTGCCCGTAGCGCATGGCCATCTGCCGCCCCATGCGCACGGCCCCGTCCTCAGCCACGTCACCGAACCGGGAAACCAGCACCAGCAGGGTCACGCCCATGACCAGAAGCACCACGAGGCACACCGGTATCATGATCTTGTTTCTCAGGCTCATATCCTTGTACAGTCTCATCCTGTTCCTCCGATTTGGAAAGATTTCGCCCAATCCCGCAAAACACGACACCCAATTTCGCACGTCCTACCCAAAACCGGAATGGCATTATAAACTGGGAACCATTTCCAACAATGCACAATTTCAAGAAAAACTCATGCTGTTTTTTTGCAGTCAAAAAAAGGCCCCGGAAATCCGGGGCCTTGTGTCGCGACAGTATAATCAGGTTATTTTTTGTGGAAATCCCGCTGATCAGAACTTTTCGAACTCGTCGTCGCTCATGTCCAGAGACACGCCGATATCCCGCGTCGGGCGGACGACCGGTTCAAGAGCGGCCTTCCTTGCGGGAAGCGCATGGCTGCGACGCATCCTCGGCCTGTCCTCCAGATGGAAGAAGGAAATGGAACTCTGCAAGTGCGAAGCCTGCCCTGCCAGTTCCTCGGACGTGGCCGACATTTCCTCTGCTGCGGACGCGATCTGCTGAATGACCTGATCAAGCTGGGCAATGGCCGTGTTGATCTGATCGGCTCCGGAATTCTGCTCGGAGGTGGCTGCGGATATTTCCTGAATGAGTTCCGCGGTGCGCTGGATGTCCGGCACCATGGTGTTGAGCATGTCGCCTGCGGACTCGGCCACCTTGACGCTGGATGCGGACAGGTCGCTGATCTCGGCCGCAGCCTGACCGCTGCGTTCGGCCAGCTTGCGCACCTCGGCGGCAACCACGGCAAAGCCCTTGCCGTGCTCTCCGGCCCGGGCCGCCTCGATGGCCGCATTCAAAGCGAGCAGGTTGGTCTGCCGCGCGATTTCCTCGATGATGGATATCTTGTCCGCGATCTCGCGCATGGCCTGCACGGTCTGGGTCACGGCCTGACCGCCCTTTTCCGCATTGTCAGCGGAGCGGCGCGCGATCTTCTCGGTTTCCACGGCATGCATGGCATTCTGGCTGATGTTGGAAGCCATCTCCTCCACGCTGGAGGAGACCTCCTCGACATTGGCGGCCTGCACATTCGCGCCCTCGGACAGGGTTTCCGCCGTGGCGGACAGCTCCTGACTGCCTGCAGCGACCTGTTCCACGGACTGACGCACCTCGCCGACAACCTCGCGCAATCGACCGCCCATGCCGTTCAGGTGCGAGGCAAGCTGGCCGACTTCGTCCTTCTGGTCGATGTCCAGCGACGCGGACAGGTTCCCTGCGGCCACCTCGCTCGTGAATCCCACGCTGGCAGTGATGGGCTTGACGATCGACCGTGCCAGAAAAAAGACCAGCGCGGCAAGAAGCAGGACTGCACCCACGCTCATGACCACGGAAAGCCAGGTCGCGGCCTTCACGGCCTTGAGAATCGCGGCCTTGGGAATGGCCACGCCAAGACACCAGTTTGCCCCGGTCTTGCCAATGGAGAACGGCGCGTACACCACGAAGAATTCATTCCCGTTCCGGGTCAATTCCGCAGTGAATTCCCTGCCCCCCTGCAGAGCGGTCATGATTCCGGACGCAATCTGCGGCGGCATCACGTCGCGCACGTTCCGGTTCACGAAATCCGCCACGGGATGGGCAACAACCTTGCCCGAGGTGGAAATGAGAATGCCGTACCCGATTTCATAGGGACGAATGGAACGGGTCAGTCCGGCAAGGGCCTCCAGATCCATGTCCACGCCGACGGTTCCCACCACGCCCGAACGGGAACGCACGGGAACACTGGCCGTGGCCAGCATCATCTTCTTGCCCTTGATGTCGTATTCCACGGGATCGGACACGAACTCCCTGCCCAGTTGCATCGGCATCCGGTACCAGTCGGCCGCAAGATTGGAACAGGGCAGGATGCTGCTCTCACCGCGCACCCAAAGCGGAGCATAGCGCCCCGATGCCTGACTGCCGGGAGCTCCCATGAATTCGCTGTCCCGTCCATCGAACATGTTCGGTTCGAACGCGGCCAGCACATCGGAAAGTTGCGGATTGCCGTCCAGCGCAGCCTTGATGATGCCGTTCGCCAGGGCTCGGTCCGGGGTCTCGGATTCGCGCAGCATTCCTTCCAAAGTCGTTCCCAGAGTCCGGGAAATGGTCATGGCCCCGTCCAGTTCGCCCTTCACGGTCTGGCCGTAGCGGACAGCCATTTCCTGTCCCATTTGCAACGCTCGGTCCGTGGCCAGATTGCTGAACCGGGACACCAGAATGGATATGGTTATTCCCATGACCAGAAGTACGACACCGCAGATGGGGATCAGTATCTTGTTCCTCAGACTCATGTTCGCATACACTTTCATCTTCGCCCTCTCGATATACTGCACACGTAACCGTTTAATAAAGATTTCGATTAGTTATCAGAGTACAACAAAAAACAAAACCCCATTTTTCCCTACGGATTCCGGTCGGGTTTGGGCACAAGAAAAGGCCCCGCCGGGCGGGGCCTCTGATCTGTCATGGGCAGGATGCGATGGAAACGGACTACTTGTCCGCGTACCAGCCGCTGGATTTGGTAAGCAGATCCTGAACGCGGCCCACAAGGGCATGGGGATCGGACAGGTACCCTTCCAGCAGCAGGGCTGATTCGAAGAGCTGGCGTGCGGCCTGCTCCACAAAGGCATCATTCTCGTCGCGCTCGAAAATGCGCAGCATGTTCCGGATCAGTGCGTGATCCGGGTTGATCTCCAGCACCTTCTGCGGAATGGAGGCATCCTTGTGCACGGTGCGCATGATCTTGTCCATGGAGCTGGTCACGTGACCATCCGGATTGGACAGGCACACCGGGCTGTCGGACAGACGGCCCGACACCTTGACCTCGGTCACGCTCTCGCCGAGCAGTTCCCTGATCCGGGCCAGCATGCGATCCAGAGAGGAACGCTGGTCCTCGGACAGGGCCTCGGGCTTTTCCTTTTCCGGCTCAAGGGTTTCAAAGGCTTCGAGATTGGCCGGGTCCGCATGTTCGGCAGCAACAAGGCGCAGTTCCCTGTAGTCGCCAAGGGCGTCCATGACGAACTCGTCGATGGGTTCGTACAGGTAGAGGACTTCCACGCCCTTCCTGCGGAACATTTCCAGATGCGGATTCAGGGCCAGAGCCTGACGGCTCGGGCCATAGGCGTAATAGATTTCCTTCTGCCCCTCGCGAACGCGGCCAACATAGTCGGCCAGCGAGCAGAGGCCCTTGTCATCCTCGTGCGTGGAGGAATTGAACCGGACCAGCTCCGCGAACTTGTCCTTGTTCAGAAAATCCACGTATCCGGCCTTGAACACGTTGCCGTGTTCGCGCCAGAATTCGGCGTAGCGCTCCGCATCGTCACCAGCCATCTTCTGAAGGTGGGACAGAATCTGCTTGACCAGCGTGGAGCTGATCTTGCGCATGAGCACATTGTCCTGCAACGTCTCGCGGGAAATGTTCAGGGGCAGGTCCTCGGTATCCACAACGCCCTTCACGAAACTGAGATACTCGGGAACCAGATGCTTGTTCTGCCTCTCGATGAGCACGCGGCGGACGTAGAGATCCAACCCCCAGTTGTCCCGGTTCATCAGGAAATTCTCCGTGGACCGGGACGGGATGAACATGAGCGCATTGAACTGCACGGGCGCGTCCACCGAGATGTGCATGGTCTCCAGCGGGTCCTCGGTGTCAAAGGTCAGGAACTTGTAGAATTCGGCGTACTGCTCGGCCTTGATCTGGAACTTGGGCTCGCGCCACAGGGCGGAAACCGTGTTCACGCGCTCGTCGCCGACATGAATCGGGAAATTGATGAAGTTGGAATGACGCTTGATCACGGATTTGAGGTGTGCCTCGTTGGTGAACTGGGAAGCGAGGTCCTCCTTGAGCATGACCTTGATGCTGGTGCCGCGCGGCGTATCCTCCGGAGCCTGCTCCAGCTTGTAGTTGGTCCTGCCGTCCGAGGTCCAGACCATGGGCACCGCGTCTTCCTGCCAGGAGCGGGTGGTCAGTTCCACCTCGTCCGCCACCATGTAGACGGAATAGAAGCCCACGCCGAAACGGCCGATCAGGGAATCCAGGGACTCCTGGCCTTCCTGGGCCAGGCGGGTCAGTTCGGCGGTGCCGGAATGGGCAATGGTGCCGATGTTGTTCATGAGTTCGTCGCGGGTCATGCCCACGCCCGTGTCCGTGATGGTCAGGGTTTTGGCTTCGGGATCGACGCTGATGCGAATCTCCAGAGGGATCGAATCGTCGCCGTTGTCCGCGCTGTTGGTGTGGAACCGGTACTTCTCCAATGCGTCCGAAGCATTGGAGACCAGCTCGCGCAGAAAGATTTCCTTGTTCGTGTACAGGGAGTGAACCAGAATCTCCAGAAGCTGGCTCACTTCGGCCTTGAATTTATGCGTGGTCTTTTTGCTCATGCTCGCAAAACCTCCGAAAGATCGAAATATCTGCACCCCCGGAACAGAAAGCTGTTCCGGCGGATGCGTGATTCAGGGAATGGCGGAACCCGAAGTCGGGGAGGAAAGGAAGCAATCCCGACCGGTTCCGATCAGACTTCTAGCTAGTTACGGATTTGATCTTGTCAAGGAGGTACTTTTCCATATCGCGGCGATCCTTGCGCAGCCGGACCATTTCCGCTTCCATGATCTGCATTTTTTCCCGCAGTTCCGCGTTTTCGACCTTGAGCGTCTCCACCTCGCGCACCTGATCCGCGATGCGCCCGGCAGCCTGCTCCAATCCCTGACGCATGTCCGCGACATCGACATTTTCCCCATCGGCCGGAGCAATGGCGGACCGGATGCCTTCGCCCACGGCTCTGGCGATCTCCAGACCGATGGCTGCGGCCATGTTCATGGCGGGTTCCATGCCTGCGGCGGCAACGGGCGAGGTCTGCGCCTGTGCAGCCGGAACCGCATCGGCCTGAAGCGGATATTCCCGGCCGAGCGCGTCCATCACGTCCCGTGCGGTGTATCCTTCCTTGAGCATCCGGGAAATGGCCGCAAAGATTTCCACGGCCTCGGGCCGAAACCGCTTCTGACGGCCCCGCCCCACGCTGGGCAGATGCTGGGCGAATCGATTTTTCCAGTAATGCACCGTGGATTCCGGCAAATCCAGTTCCCGGGCAATCTCGGCTACCGAAAGCACCTTTTTGCCGCTCATGACCTTCTCCCCTGTTTGCGGTATTTGTTGTTCTTCATTGGAGTACAAAAAACCGCAACGCCCTTCAAGATAAAAATACGCCTCATCCTATTTGCCTTTCATCCGTTTCCGCACGATCTCCAATCACGCCCGCTCTTCGCCCCCACTTGCGGTCTTCCCGGTTCAACGTCATGCAAACCGTTGCAGTCATGTGCCATCATCATTGACAGTCCCCCGCACATCGCCCACACTGCGGCAATTCGGATTGTCCGGAAAACGAACCAGTCAATATCCCGGAAGGTGATTCAACATAATGAAACGCATTCTGCACTCCAAAGTCCTCTACCTGCTCGTTCGCTGCGCCCTTGGCCTGACCTTTCTCTATGCAGGAATCCTCAAGATTTTCGACCCCATGGGATTTGCCGTGGCCATCGATGGTTACGGACTGGTTCCCTGGTCCGCTGCCCGTTTTCTCGGCCATGCCCTGCCCGTGCTGGAAATCGCGTCCGGGCTCGGCCTGATGCTGGACGTGCGCGGCTCCCTGGCCCTGATTCTTTTTCAGGTCGTCGTGTTCATGGCGGTTCTGGGATGGGGCATCCACATCGGACTGGATGCGGACTGCGGCTGCTTCGGCCCGGAAACCCCGAAAGACAGCGGCCAGTCCGCCCTGTGGGAATCCCTGTACCGCGACCTGCTCATGTTCGCGGGCTGTCTGCTCCTGTACTGGCAGCGACGCGCTGCCGGATTCCGTCCCTTTCCCGCAAAGCGCTGAGCCGGTCCCTGCGCACGGACAAGCCATCGGGACACCCTTTCCTCTCCCCGCCACTTGCCCAGTCTCAAGGAAATGAACGGCCGGGAACCGGGCACGGTTCCGGTCAGGGCCAGCTCCGAAAAGCCAGCCGGACGCATCACGTTGAAAAACGAATTTTACGCGCGTTTAGTTTGGTAAAAGAAATTTTATTGACATATTTTTTCTCTTTCTGATAACAACAATGGAAAGTTTTATCCAAAAGCAAAAGAATGCCATGAACAAGACCAAGCTCGATGCACAGGACAAGCGGCTGCTGGGCGTACTGACCCGGGACGGGCATCTTTCCGCCGGAAAGATCGCCGAGGAGCTGAATGTGACGGCCCCGACCATCAGGACGCGCATGCGGAACCTGATCAAGGCCGGGGTGCTGAAGATAACGGGCATGGTCAATCCCACGCACACCCGGGGCCTGACCGTGGCTCTGGTCGGCATCACGGTGCAGAATCACGAACTGCTGGACGCCAAGCTGAACGAGATCGCGGCACTGGACCGGGTGAACTGGTGCGCCGTGGTCACGGGCAGGTACGACATTCTGGTGGAGATCGTCTGTTCCGAGGACATCGGCGACCTGTACGACTTTCTGAACAAGGACATCTCCCGGATCGGCGGCATCCTGTCGAGCGAATCCTTTGTCGTCATGAAATCCAGGCGGAAATGGCTCTACCTTCCCGAGGCAGTCGCCTCGGCCTTCGGCAGAGCTGAAAAATAACCTATCACACACTTACCGATAAGGAGCAACAGGTTATGATCATTGGCATCCCAAAAGAAATCAAGACACTGGAAAACCGAATTTCCATGACGCCCGGCGCAGTTGAAGCGCTTGTCCGACAGGGCAACACGGTGCTCGTGGAAACCGGCGCGGGCCTCGGCTCGGGACTGACCGACGAGGAATACACCGCAGCCGGCGCACAGCTTGTCTCCGCCGAAAAGGCATGGGGCGCGGAAATGGTCATCAAGGTCAAGGAACCTCTTCCGTCCGAATTCAAGTACCTGCGCGAAGACCTGATCCTGTTCACCTATCTGCATCTGGCCGCGGCCGAGCCCCTGACCCACGCCCTGCTGGAGTCCGGATGTACGGGCATCGCCTACGAGACCGTGCAGCTTCCGGACCGCTCCCTGCCCCTGCTCATGCCCATGAGCGAGGTCGCGGGCCGCATGGCCACGCAGGTCGGCGCACACTATCTGGAAAAGACCCAGGGTGGACGCGGCGTGCTGCTGGGCGGCGTTCCCGGCGTTCCCCCGGCGTTCGTGCTGGTCATCGGCGGCGGCATCGTGGGCACCAACGCGGCGCGCATCGCCGTGGGCATGGGCGCACGCTGCATGATCATGGACGTGTCCCACAAGCGGCTCCAGTATCTGGACGACGTGTTTCAGGGCCGCCTGATCACCATGGCCTCCACCGAACCGAACATCCGCGCCGCAGTGCAGCGGGCCGACCTGATCGTGGGGTCCGTGCTCGTGCCCGGGGCCAAGGCTCCCAAGCTCGTGACCCGCGACATGATCTCCACCATGAAGGAAGGCTCCGTGGTGGTGGACGTGGCCGTGGATCAGGGCGGCTGCGTGGAGACCATCAAGGCCACCACGCACGACAATCCCACCTACGTGGTGGACGGCGTGGTGCATTACGGCGTGGCCAACATGCCCGGCGCGGTTCCCCGCACCTCGACCTTTGCGCTGGTCAACCAGACCCTGCCCTATGCCATGCGCATTGCGGCCAAGGGCATGGACGCGCTCCGGGAGGACCCGAGCCTCGCACTGGGCCTGAACACCTACAAGGGCCGCATCACCTATCCCGCAGTGGGCGAAGCCTTCGGCATGGACTTCCAGACTCCGGGACAGGCTCTGGGGCTGGAATAGTCCGGCCAACGTCGCCCGTCTGTTGAAAAAGGCTCGGGTGCACGCCGGAAAGCAGCGTTCGACTGCCGATCCTTTTCCAACAGCCCGGCGCAACCGTCTCATTTCAAACCGGGGCGGAATGGACAACCGTTCCGCCCCGGTTCGTTTGCACCGTTTTTTTCCGGCTCGGTCTTTTTTCCGCCAACACCTTGTCATTCGTGACCCCAATGCTTATCCTTCACCTATGCAAAGGAAATTCGATCCGGAACTTCTCTACGTGGAATGCAGCAAGTGCGGCCAGCCCGTGTTGTGGAAGCGCGGCCTGACCACGAAGATTCTCGAACTGGCCGGTCTGGACCTGGACACGCTTGACGAACGGTGCGTGATCATGTCCGAAGGCTGCCCTGCCTGCTGTCCGGGCACCACATCCTTCAATACCCAGGTGGTGCGTCTGACACAGGAGCCAGAGGATTCCAGGCCCAGACTGCCGCGGTCGGCCTGCAACTAGATCGACCGTTCCCTCCCGCTTTCCTTCCTTCCCTTTCCGAGCCAACCCCGGCCGCGCCCGTTTCGTAGTGGCCGGTTCTCCAGCGCGGACACTTCGGTAGTGCCCGGCAACCGTTCGTCCTTCCGTCAAGTGTCTTTGTCCCCCCTTTCCACGCCCTGCCCCGCCCGATTTCGGCCCATGCCGAAACCCGGGCCTATGCTCATGAAAAACCGCAGGAGGCAGCATGAGCATAGCCACGCCAGCCCTGACCAATTTCACGGCCGGGGAACTCAGCCCCAGACTGGAAGGCAGGGTCGATCTTTCCAAATACTTCAATGGTTGCCGACGGCTGGAGAACTTCCATGTCCATCCGCACGGCGGCGCAACACGACGATCCGGTTTCCGATTCGTGGCCGAGGCCATGAATCCGGAGCGTCCGTCCCTGCTCATCCCGTTCGAATTCAACGCGGACCAGACCTACATTCTGGAGTTCGGGGAGAATGCGGAAGGCAAGGGGCGCATGCGCGTATTCACGGACCGGGGACTGGTGCTCCGGGACGGCCAGCCATATGAACGGGACATTCCCTATTGTTCCGGCGAATTCGACAGGCTCGGGTTTGCCCAGTCCGCAGACACCCTGGTTCTGGTCCATCCCCATCATCCACCGCGCACGCTGGTTCGCCACGACCACAACGACTGGTCTCTGGAGGACATGGCCTTCACGGGCAAACCCGAATGCTGGACCGGAGAGAACCAGCCCTCGGCCGTCTGCTTTCATGAGCAGCGACTGGTACTGGCCGCCACCCCGGACAGGCCCGGCACCATCTGGTTCTCCCGCACCGGCGACATCCGCGACTTCCGGCTCAAGACCCGGGAAGTTCCGCTTTCGGGCTGGCGCGACAAGGAAATACGGGATGCGAACAACGATGGTGCCCGGGACGGCAGACAGAACGACAACTTCACCCTGTACAACGGCGAGGGATTCGAACGGCGCGACGCGCTCAAGGGCCAGAACCCGGATGGCGAAACCCGCTACTACCGCTACAAGGGCGAAGTGAATCTGGTGGCCGAAGGCGCGGACATCGTGGTCACGTTCAAGGATGCGCCCGGCAAGAACCAGATCGAATCCGTCCATCTGGCGGACGACACCCTGAACACCGACTTCTGGGAGAGCTTTGCCGTGGGTGACCGCACGGACGCGGTACCGGGCGACGATCCTCTGGACGACGACGCCATCGAGGTCACGCTGTGCGGCAGACAGGCCAACGCCATCGAGTTTCTGGTGCCCAAGTCCAAACTCTGGATCGGCACGGCGGGCGGGGAATGGACCGTTGGCAGCGGCACGGGCGGCGTGATCACGCCCCGGGACGTGAAGGCCAGCCGCGAAGGCACCAGCGGCGCAGCTCAGGCCCGACCCGAGGCCGTGGGCTACGCCACCCTGTTCATCCAGCGCGCAGGCCGCAAGATACGGGAGATGACCTACCGTTTCGAGGCGGATTCCTATGTTTCCAAGGACCTGACCGTGCTGGCCGAACACGTCACGGAATCCGGCGTGGTCTGCATGGCCTATGCCCGGGAGCCGGACTCGGTGCTCTATTGCGTGCGCAGCGACGGCACGCTGGCCGCGCTCACCTACATGCCGGATCAGGAAGTGGCAGCATGGTCGCGCATCATCACCCGCGGACACGTGGATTACGCGGCCTGCATCTACAGCCGGGAGACACGACGCGACGAACTCTGGATCGTGGTCCGGCGCAAGCTGGGCACCAGGACGGTCCGGTGCGTGGAAGTGCTGGAAGACGTGTTTCACGGAGACGTGACGCACGGCTTTTTCGTGGACTCCGGCCTGTCCTATTCCGGGCCCCCGACCACGACAATCGCCGGCTTGAATCATCTGGCCGGGGAAATCGTGCACGTGCTCGCGGACGGAGCAACGCATCCGCCCGTGACCGTGTCCGCCGAGGGGACCGTCACCCTGACGCGTGCAGCCCGGGTGATTCATGCGGGTCTGCCCTATGTCTCCCTGCTCCAGCCCATGCGGCTCGAAGCCGGGTCCATGCGCGGCACGGCCCAGACCAAACGCAAGCGCATCATCAAGGTATCCCTTCGTTTTCACGACACATTGGGCGGTCGGGCCGGTCCCTCTCCGCATCGGCTGGAGCCCGTGCACTTCCGGTCCTCGGCCGATCCCATGGGCATGTCGCCCGGAGCCTGGAGCGGAGACAAGTCCGTGGCCTTTCCGCAGGGATGGAACCGGGACGGTCTGCTCACCGTGGTTCAGGACCAGCCCCTGCCCATGACCGTGCTGATGATCGTGCCGGCACTCGTGATCAACGAATGAACCAAATGCAAACCACAAGGAGGTGCCTCATGGGAGGCGATGCCGTGACCATGCTGAACGGGGCCAGAAGCGTTCTGGACTCGGTGCAGACCGTGATGAACACCGTGAACCGCGACAACGGGAATCAGGAAGGGCGCAAACTCGCCGAGGAGCGGGCCGCACTGTACGAACTGGACGCACGTGAACAGGCCGGGGCGGCCCGGGACGAAGCGGAAAAACGCGCTCACAGATTGCGCGAGGAACGCGAACGTCGCAGAAGCGCGGCCCATGCGCACTGGGGCGGGTCCGGCACGGGCATGAGCGGCTCGGCCCTGCTCCTGAACCAGTCCGGGGGACTGCGCGACAGGCAGGACGAGGACGACCTGCTGGCCGAAGCGGAACGCGATTCCGCAGCCATGCTGACCAGAGGGCAGGCAAAGGCCGATGCCGTGCGCATCCGGGCCGGGGCAACGCCCCGCTCCTCCCTGCTCGTGACCGGGCCGAAACTCTACGGACCAAGGAGCTGACCATGACCGTATCCTCGACTCTCTCCAGAACCAGCTACAGGGGCAACGGGTCCACCACGGGCTTTGCCGTTCCCTTCACGTTCGTGCGCGACGAGGACATCCGGGTCGTGCTGCGCGATGCCACGGGCCGGGAAATCCCTCTTGAACAGGGATCGGACTACGCCCTGAGCGGCGCGGGCGACCACAACGGCGGAATCTGCACCCTGACCCGCACGCCCGCCCCCGGGGAAATTCTGGTTCTCCGCCGCGAGCCCAACATGGTGCAGGAGGTGGACTACATCGAGAACGATCCCTTCCCCGCGGAAACGCACGAAGCTGCCCTCGACAAGCTGACCATGATCTGTCAGGCCCTGTCCGAACGACTGGACCGCACCGTGACATTCAAGGTGTCCTCGGCCGTGGCCGGGGTCAGTTTTCCGGACCCGGAACCGGGCCGCGCCCTTGCGTGGAACGAGTCCGGCGACAATTTCCGCAACGGTCCGGACTCCCGGGACATCCGGGAAGCGCACACCCATGCGTCAGCCGCGCTCTCCGCCTCCCGGGCAGCGGAAGACAACCGCATCGCCACGGAACAGGATCGCATCCGGGCCGAAAAGGCCGCGGCCGGGCTGAACCTGCCCCCGCTGGACACGGGGTCGGCCCGAAAATGGCTTCGGGTCACGGAAGACGCGGAAGGATATGAACTGCGCACCGTCCCACAGGTGATCGAGGAACTGGGCATGCATGTCCGTGCCCCGGAATGCGAGACCATGTGGATCGGAGCGGGCGCGTTTACCCCTTCCTGCTCGCGCGAATCCGAACCCGAAGTCGAAACCGTGGAAATCGGCAATCTGGCCCATGACCGACTGGTCTATCAGGACGGCGCTCACAGGTGTGCATTCGCCACCTTTGCCATGCCCGCCAACTGGGATGGGCAGGACATCGCCTGCCGTGTGCATTATTCCCATGAGAACCTGCCCGATGACGGAATTGCCGTATTGCAGGTGGATTCGCATGCGGGAATCGGGGGCGAAAGAACGGACGCGGTCAGCGTCGGCCTGCCCAGAACAAACACCCCTTCCGCCAAGCTGCTGCCCCGGCCTCTGGCCATGCCCGCCCAGCAGCTCGTGACGCTGGCCCTGATGCGTCCGACATCGGCGGACAGCGACACGTTCCCGGGCAAGCTGCACATATACGGTCTGGAAATCCAGTATCGAAAGGGTGTTGTGCCCGAGCCATGGCAGGAGTGACATCATGTTTCACCTTCATCCCAATATTCGGCGCGCTCCCGCGTTTCAGCACGCGCCCATCGGCGACGGTTCGGACGGAATCGCCGCCATTCTGGAAAACACGCAGTTCCCTCTGGACGAAAACGGGCTCGTGGTCCGGCAGTTCCAGACCCTGACCGTGGCCGAAAACGTTCAGGTCACGACAGCCGAACCGGCCAAGGCGCTGGTTCTGCTCGTTCGCAAGGACTGCGAAATCAACGGCGAAATCACCATGACCGCCAAGGGGTATTCCTCCATCCCGGAGGATTGTCAGGGCAAGGGAATGTGGCTGTCGAAAAAAACGCCCGTTCCCTGCCTCGGTCTCGAAAACGTGCTTGCCCAGTGGCAGATGCTCGGATTTCCCGAGGAGCATTACCTGCTGGGCGGAGCGCCGGGCGGCAACGGTGCGCACGTCTGCCTCTACGACAAACAGACTCCACCCATTGTCGGCGAAAGCCTGCCCCATTCTCCGGGGGGCGGCGGGGGTGGCGCCAGACATACCGGCAATGGCGGCGACGGCGGAACAGCAACCCTTTTCGGCGGCGGTGGCGGTGGTGGCGGCGCCGGCTACCGGATGAGGGAACAATGCGTTTCGCACGGAAACCACGCAAACGGGACCAGAGGAGGACACGGTTCGAAAACGACCAGTTCGCAGGGCAGCGGCGGCGCTGGCAATCCCCCGGGCGGACGAGGCGACTGGGGCACGACGTCATACGGCCAGTTCGGTGTGGGCGGCAACATCTGGATCGTTGCCGGAGGCAGCATCCGCATCGGTCCGAACGCCAGAATCTCGGCCAACGGCATGAATGGTGGGCATTCCTCCAACGGCCCGGGCGGCGGCTCCGGAGGTGGGACCATCCATGTGCTGGCACGCAAGGCGTTCGAGAACAACGGAACCCTGCAAGCCTCGGGCGGGCTGGCCGGAAGAAGATATGACGGGGCCGCACCTGCCGCAAACGGCGGCGCAGGTTACATCTGCGCACAATGCATCTGAGGAGGAGATCATGATCATTCTGCACAACCGGCAGGACCGGGCTTCCCGGGAGTTTCTGCTGACCATGCCCGAAGCCGGGCACGAAATCATCGAATGGTACACCGAGCCGACCAAGGTGGCGACATACATGGCCGAACATCCCGGGCTTTCGCCCAGCGCGTTCCCCTCGGTCGTGCTTCCGGTTCCGGCGTACCGCGAACCGGAACGGACCATACGCCACTCCGAATCCCCGGACGACATCGAGAGCATCCCGGCCCGGGACGTGCCTGCGCACTGCGAGCTGCTGCGCTGCCCGACGGACTGGGCCGAGGTGGAGGCGCGGGTGAAGGCAGAGGAAGAGCGGGCGGCAAGCTAGCTCATCCCATGCAAGGCCCCGACAACGGGGCCTTTTTTTCTGTCCCGGCTTAACACTGGAGACAGAAAGGCGTATATGGAATGGCACGATTTCACTTCATTCAATCCACAGACAAGAGGAACACCGCATGTGGAAGAACTATCCTGTTGTCATTCATGGCGATTCCCAGACAAATTACAGCGCGTTCCTGCCTGATTTTCCCGGTCTGACGATACAGGCGGACACCATCGGGGAAATCCTCGACGACGTGCAGGAAGCCGTCGAGGTATACCTTGATGAAGGCGAAGAACTGCCGCCTCCCTCCGACATCGACCAAGTGATGCAAACGCATCCCTATGCCAAGGGCGGCATCATCGTCATGGGCACGGTTTCCGGAGCCTTCCGCGACAAATTGGAACGCAAGACCATCTCGGCCCGCACCAGCGAATGGGCAAGCATCGACGCAGCAGCAAAGACCGCGAAATCCACCCGCTCCGCATTTCTGGTCCGGACAGCACTGGAACGCGCCAGGGAATTGGGCATTCCAGCCTGACGACCGGACCGATCCGGGGCCATGGCCTCCTGAACCTCCGAAAAAAAATCAGCTCCCACGCATGTTCCGTGCGCGGGAGCTGATCTTCTGGCAGCCAGACAGCAACAGAAACTATTTTGCCGCAGCCTTGAGCTGGCCGCAGGCGGCCTTGATGTCCGAGCCCATGGAGCGACGGATGAAGGCCGTGAGATTGTGGGACCAGAGACGTTTTTCAAAGGCCTCGACCTGAGCGCGGTCCGGGGCTTCGTAGGGCATGCCCTCGGTGGCGTTGTATGCGATCAGGTTGATCTTGCCGCGCTTGCGATCCACGAGCCGGGCCAACTGGTCCGCATGCTCCAGAGAGTCGTTCACGCCCTTGAGCAGCAGATATTCGAAGGTGATGCGTTCCCGGGGCCGCATGGGATAGGCGCGAAGCGCGGCCATGAGGTCGTCCAGATGCACCTTTGCGGCCTTGGGCATGATCCGGGCGCGCAGCTCCTGATTGGGCGCATGCAGGGAAATGGCAGGCAGAGCCAGTTCCGAATCCCCCAGAATCTTCAGCTTGTCCGGAAAGCCCACGGTGGAAACCATGGACCGCCGCCACGAAATGTTCAGCCCCCGGGTGTCGGGCAGCGCATGCAGCACCTTGAGCAGATTGTCCAGATTCAGCAACGGCTCGCCCATGCCCATGAACACGAGGTTCTTGAGCGGATTCAGGCCGTGGTCCTCCAGATACTGACGGCCCACGAGCACCTGCCCCAGCATTTCGCCGAAGGTCATGTTGCGCTCGAACCCGAGCTGGCCCGTGTTGCAGAAGGTGCAGGCCATGGCGCACCCCACCTGCGTGGACAGGCACTGGGAATAGCGGTCCTGCATGGGGATGAGCACGGTCTCCACCAGCCGGTTGTCGGCAAGGCCGAGCAGCAGCTTGACCGTGCCGTCCTTCGAGGTCTGTGCATCCACAATGGAGGGCCAGCGCACTTCGGCAATGGCCGCAAGCCGCTCGCGCAGAGGTTTCGACAGGTTGGTCATGGCTTCCACGCTGCGGACGCGCTTCTGCCAGAGCCACTGCCATATCTGCTCGGCACGGAACCGGGACTCCTTCAGGTCTTCGAGAACAAAGGCCTCAAGGTCGTTGTAGGGAAATTCAAGCAAATTGATCATCGCGATTGCGACTGTAAGGCATCGGCCGGGCAAGTCAACCAGAACCGCATGCCCCGGGGCATGCACCGTGCAGGAAAACACGCTTTGGCCAGCCCGGCCGAAAGGTCATTGCAGCCGCCCGAGCCGGGCCGAAAGCCAGGATGTCGGGGTCAGGGATTCGGGCACGCCCTCGCGCGCATCCACGCCCCGGGCCTCGGCCAGCCGTTCCTGATACGAGGTCCAGCACGCCTGCGCAAGGGACGTGGACCCGGACAGGGGGTAGGCCAGTGCTGCGGCCAACCGCGCGGACAGGGTTTCATCCAGCAGCGCATCATATTTCCTCGGATCGGTCTCCCTTCGCACATGGGCAATGAACAGGGGCGCGTCCTCGTTGCACAGAATCACCCCACCCTGAATCTCCCACTGGCGCACGGCCTCGCCGTCCCGATCCACCATGCGCACGATGCGCAGAAAATCCGAGGGCAGATTGTAGCGGAACTCCCATTTCCAGAGCGGCGCAGCGGCCGAGGCCGCCAGTTCGGCCTGCCCCATGGCACAATTCCACGGATGGGCACGAAGCACGGCGTCGCGCACTCCGGGCCAGCGATGATTGCACAACCGGGCCGCCTTGGACCCGTCCTCCAGAGACATGATGGAATCCTCGCCCAAATCAAGCAAAGCGTTGTTGCAAATCTGAATCACGCTTGTCGCCATACCCCACCTCTTTCGTTCACGGTTTTGCGGTTCCGGTACGGTCAGCGTATCACGCCCATTCCCTCCCGGCTCGAATCACCCATCAAGCGGGCGTTTCCGGCTTCAAACGGACGCTTGACACGATATGCGGGACATGATTTTCAAAAACACGGACGGTCTGTACAGCGACCGCCGGGGGGAGAATCATGCGGACAAGCCTTCTTGACATCAGCGACGCGGTTTCCGGCGCACTCGACCTGCTCAGCACCACGGTTTCCGGGCATCACCGGCGCGTGGGCGCCCTTGCCGCGGCCATGGGCAACGCCATGCAACTGGGCAGGGAGGACGTGACCGACCTCATGGTCGCGGGCCTGCTCCACGACGTGGGGGCCTTCACTCTGGACACGGATCTGGCCGCCCTGTACTTCGACATCAATCTCACGGATCACGCCCGGATCGGGCACATGCTGCTGTCCGGGCATCCGATTCTGGCCCGGCCTGCGGAAATCGTGCTGTACCATCACACGCCCTGGCCCAGACTTGCCAAGGCGTTTCCGGACCAGTGCGACGGCCCGCCCTTTCTGGGCAACCTGCTCAGTCTGGCCGACCGGGTGGATGTGCTCTACCAGCGCGACGAGTCCGGGAATTCGCAAAGCGACCGCATCCGCGCCATCATTTCCGGCCATCGCAGGGACCTGTTCGCGCTTCCGGCCGTGGAGGCATTTCTGGACATGTCCGCCTCCCCGGATTTCTGGGCACCGTTCAACCGACCGCCGTCCGAGACTCTGGACATGATTCGCGCCACGGTGTCGGACCGCGAAATCCCGGACAGCCAGCTTCTGGAATTTTCCTCGATCTTCTCCCATGTCATCGATTTCCGAAGCCGCCACACCGCCACGCACTCGCGCGGCGTGGCCGAATGCGCCGGCTGCCTCGCCAGACTCGCGGGCATGTCCGCCCGGGAACAGGATCGCATCCGGCTGGCGGGCAACCTGCACGACATCGGCAAGCTGACCGTGCCCCTGCGCCTGCTGGACAAGCCCGGCGCACTGGAACCCGACGAATACGAGACCGTGAAACGCCATGTCTCGGTCAGCATGGACGTGCTGTCCGAGATACCCGGATTCGATGATGTGGCGGCATGGGCCGGACAGCATCACGAACGGCTGGACGGCCGGGGCTACCCGCTCGGCCTGTCCGGGGACCAGCTTTCCCTCGGCAGCCGGATCATGGCCGTGGCCGACGTATTCACCGCCATCACCGAGGACCGCCCCTACCGCCCGGGCATGGATCGGGACGCGGCTCTTGGCGTGCTCTGCGCCATGGCGCGCGACAATCAGCTCGACGCAAGAATCGTGGGGCTGCTCAAGCTGAATTACGACATCATCGATCAGACCCGCAGCCAAACCCAGCAGGAAGCCCTGCGCCGTTTCCACCACTTCGACGCACAGCTCTGATCCGAACCGAGCAAAAGGAATCCTGCCTTTCCTTTCAGGCCCCCGTCTTGAGAATTCGAAGAGGCCGGATACATGCCCTGTCGGGACATGCATCCGGCCTCTTCGAATTCTCAAGACAAAATGGGGATTCAAGGGGCCATGCTCCCTGGCGGGTCCGGGCAGAGCCCGGCCCCCCGGGAGGGGCGCCGAAGGCCTCTACAAATCTTCCGCCCTGCTTCTTGCCTGTTCCAGTTCCTCCGGGGTGTTCACGTTGATGAACGAAACGAATTCCGGATCGCCGGATTGCAGAAGCTGCACGGGCACTTCGCGCACCGACACGTGCGGGAAGAAATTGATGATCTTGTAGTCACCGCGTTCGAGCTGATCCTGAATGAACGGCAGACAGCGGCGGGAATAGACAGCACAGAGCGGCTCGCGGTAGCCGTCGGTCTTGAGCGGCACGACCACGTCGTCTTCGGGCCGCACCTGTTCCAGCAGCCGGGAGACAAGCCCGGGTTGCAGAAACGGGGCGTCGCACGCCGCAAAAAAGCCGTGCGTGGCGGTCATGCGTGCCAGCCCGGCATGAATGCCTGTCAGGGAACTGCGCGCCGCGAACGCGTCCAGCGCCACGGGTAGCCCATAGTCCGCAAAGGGTTCGGCCTCGCGCGCGGAGATCACGATCTCCGGGAACAGGGGCCGATACACATCGAGTAGCCTGTCGAGAATGCGCCTGCCGCGAATTTCCAGAAACGCCTTGCGCACGTTGCCCATGCGCGAGCCCAACCCGCCCGCGAGAATGATGCCTGCCATCTGCATGGCGGAAACCTAGCCCAAGCACGAGAGAAAGGGAAGAACCGGCGCGCCGGGACGTGCATTGCGGGTTTTCCATTCCGGCCCGGACTGATATGACCGGGCCATGACGATGCTGCTCAAGATCACGGGGCTTGCCGCACTGTGCTGGCTGATTGTCGGTGCATATGTATACATGAGCCAACGCAGACTGGTGTATTCTCCGACCCAGGACATGCGGACCACGCCAGCGGATGCGGGCCTGCCTCATGAAGACGTGTTCCTGACCACGGCGCAGGGCACGCGCATCCACGCATGGTGGACGCCTTGCCCGGACGCACGCCTGACCGTGCTGTTCTGCCACGGCAACGGCGGCAATCTTTCGCACCGGGTGCCCACCCTGCAAATCCTGCATGAACTGAACGTGAACGTGCTGGCGTTCGACTATTCCGGATACGGCCAGAGCACGGGCAAGCCGTCCGAAACCGCAACCCGTGCGGACGTTGACGCGGCATGGAACTGGCTGACGCAGACCCGGGGGATCGCCGCAGGCTCCATCGTGCTGCTGGGCCGCTCATTGGGCGGAGGCGTGGCAGCCGACCTTGTCGCACGGCTGGCGGATCAGGGAATAAACCCGGCAGGAATGATCATGGAATCCACGTTCACCTCCATCCCGGACATGGGCGCGGACAAGTACCCGTGGCTCCCGGTCCGACTGCTGGCCCGGTTCCGGTACGAGTCGGCCAGGGCTCTTGAACGGACAAGGATTCCGGCTCTGTTCATCCACAGCCCGGACGACGACATCGTGCCGTTCGCACACGGCAGACGCCTGTTCGAAAAATATGAAGGCCCGCGCGAATTCCTGCAAATCCATGGCGATCACAACTCGGGCTACATGGAGAGCGGCGAAATCTATCGTGCCGGACTGGACCGGTTCCTGACCCGGCTGGCAACCACGGTTCCGGCCCGGCAATAACTTCCTCCCGAAAAACTTTATACACCGATTTCATTGACTATTTCTCATTGTGCACGAGTCTTGCTTTGTCCCGGGCACCTGTGAAGGAGGTGCAAAAATGACCGGTATCGCCATTGACATGATCAACCCCGGAATGGAACGGGGCACGAATCGCATTCAGGAACTCAAGGCCCGCGCCAAGGACAGCCTGCACGAGGCCCTGACCGTGGTGGAGCAGAACGCTCCTGCCCGCGCCGAGGCCGAAGGGCTGCTCGCCATGAACCTGGACTTCTCGGGCATGGACCCGGATTCCACGCATATGCTGAATGCGGATCGGGTGGCCGACCTGATCAGCGATCCGTTTCTGGACGAAATGTAGCCCCACGCCTTTCAAGGTTGTGGAAATCCCGGAAAACCGGGCATGTTGCCGTCTTGCCTCGCCCGATGATCCCCCTTGGTATGACCGGGTGATTGTCTTTTGCATTTCGTTTCGTATACGATACTATTTCAGCAAGTTGCATGCCAGTCCCCTTTCGGCGGGCTGGCATGCATTTTTATTTCCCGCAAAGTCGAAGGGTTGAGGAAAACCTGTTCAAAAAATCCGGAAAACCACTTTACACATGGTTTGGGAGGGCATATGTTTCAGTCAAGAGTCAAGGCCCGCCCGGGACTCCGGGTCGATGCGAATTGCAACGGAGGGTGGGAGGAAATAATCGACGAGAACTGCTTCCACATCTGGCGGAACGAGCCGCCCCGCGCTGCAAAGAGCGCCGTGCGCCAACAAGAGCGCGCCAGGGTTTCATAGAACGATATTTTGAAATGAGGCCCATAGCGGCACCGGCCATCCGGACGGGCGCACAAACAAAAAAATCGAAATGGAAAAGTCCCCGTAGGCAAAGGTATCTGGACAACTGACCAATGATGCTTACTATGGAGGTACAAGGGGGTCGGCCCCATGAGATATTGCGGGAGCAACCTTGACGGAGGGTATGCCACGATAAACGGTAAATCCCATAAATCCGCGAGACGAGTCGCGACACAGAAAAACAGTTAGCGTGCGCATCGACTGACGGGCGTTCCCAAACAAGCCGTGAGTCACCGGGTCATCCGGAAATGCGCACGATTTTCTTTGCCTTTTCCCTCTCGAAAAAACGCCTTTTCCCAAGCCCTTGC